>DASYSX010000161.1:0-7274 GCA_036002955.1 Candidatus Udaeobacter sp.
TTGGTTGCTTCGTTGGCAACCGGTTTGATGACCTCCAACATTTTCGCTGCGGCCTCGCCGAGATCCGGAGTGCGTTCGCCTGCGAACATCTCGCCATTTTTTGCGCGGCCGGACTCTTGTGTGCCCTGAGTGAAATCGATCGCCATGTCGCCTAACAAACCGAGTTGAACCATTTGGGCTTTGGCGTCGCGGTAAAGCTTGGCGCTCTTATCCACTTGCACATCAACGCGAGCTTCGAAGCGCGGCGATGGGGAAGGGCTCGCACTCGGTTCAGAGGGGTGAATTGCCGCCGCCGCTTGCTGCGCCTGCTTCTCTTCGGCAGGCGTGAGTGGCGAAGATAATTTTTGGACCTGACCGATCTTGCGGCCTGCCAGCATCACGACTGCGCCCGGTTTAATTCCGGCGGCGTTATCGAAATAAACACCATAGGTCACCAGCGGCCGAAACAATCCCGGCGCGCCGAGCAAGACCAGAAGAAAGGCGATTATGCCGATCGTGCCGACCACGAGCAAGCCTGTCAGGATTTCATTTCTTTGTAATTGCATCGAGTGAGCCTTCCAGAATCGGACCTTCCGTACTGCCGCTCAGGAACTGTGCGACCACGGGGTTTTTGGACTGCTTAAGTTGTTCTGGTTCACCTTGTTCAATAATCTTGCCCTCGTACAACATAGCCATTCGGGTGGCGATGCGAAAGGCGCTCTCCATTTCGTGCGTCACAATGATAGAGGTCGCTTTCGTTTTCTGAGTGAGGCTGATAATTAACTCGTCCACGACTGAGGCTATGACAGGGTCGAGGCCTGCGGAAGGCTCGTCTAACAGGATCAGTTCGGGTTCAAGGACGAGCCCGCGCGCAAGTGCTATGCGTTTGCGCATGCCGCCGCTGAGTTCGTCAGGCAGCAAATCCTTCGTGTCTTGCATCCCTACAAGCTCGAGTTTTTCGTCGACGATTTTGTCGATCTCGCTCCGCGATTTGTCGGTAAGCTCTTCCAGCGGCAGAGCCACATTTTCGCGAACCGTGAGTGAGCTTAGCAGCGCTGAATATTGATAGACCATCCCGATGTGCTGTCGCACCTGTTGGAGTTTTCTGCGCTTCAGACGGTTGATCTCAAATTGCTTAAAAAAAATCGAGCCGGCATCCGGGCGAAGTATGCCAAGAATCAGGCGCAAAATCGTACTTTTGCCGCTGCCGCTCTGCCCCATGATCACGAGTCGCTCCTGCGGCTGCACGTCAAGTGAGACGCCTTCGAGCACGTTTTTTTCCTCGAACTGCATGTGCACATCGCGCAGCTCAACCATGTGCGACGGCGTGCTCACGTGGGGTAGAAGTTGGTGTAAATGACGTTGTAAACGGTATCGGTACCGATCACGGTTGTGATAGCGGTAACCACGCTGGAAGTCGTGTTCGTGCCGACCCCCGCCGCGCCACCCTTTACCGTGAGTCCCCGGTAGCAGGCGATCGCGGCGATCAGCAGGCCGAACATGAAGCTCTTCAAAATCCCAGTGATGATGTCGCGAATGAGCAGCGAATCTTTTACCAGATCGAGGAAGTACGGAAAGGCGATGCTGAAATACGCTTTACAAACCAGGCTGCTTGCAAATACGGCTGCGAGGTTCGAAACCGTGGAGAGACATGGCGTCAGCAGAAACAGTGCAAGCATCCTGGGTGCGGCGAGAAAGCGTAGCGGTCCAATGCCCATGGCCTCAACCGCTTCGACCTCCTCGTTAACCTGCATTGTCCCGAGTTCGGCCGTAAACGCGGCGCCGATGCGTGCAGCGACCATAATTCCGGTGAGCAGCGGACCAAGTTCGCGGGTAAAAGCAATAGCCACGAGACCTGGAATCAGCCGCTCCGTTCCGAAGCGTTGCAGCTGATAACCCGTCAACAATGCCATTGTCAGCCCGAGAAAGAAGCAGACCAGCCCTACCAACGGCACCGAATCCACACCAGCGCGTACACTCTCGCGGAAAAAACTGGCTGCGCGGAATGGGGCACGACCCTGTTGCACGCGTTCCATGCTTTCCTGGAACGTGTTTACAATGAACCAGAAAACGCTGCCGAGTTCGCGCAGAAAACTGCGCTGGATCTCAACGACCTCCAGCGGACCCGGCATCGTGCGACGTGATTCGGCGTTAGGCATGGAGGAGACATTGCCTCACTTCGCCCTAGGGAAAAGCGCAAACTTGATAGCGCCGAAGTAGCGCCTCAAGGAATGACGGCTTCCCAGCCGTCAATTGTATTCGACGGCTGCCGAAGTCGTCGTTCCTTGTCCGCAATCTCAAACCGCGTCGACATTGCACGAGCTACCGCATTACATTTGCGTTGATGAGACTTGCTCGAGCTTGCGCAGCCAATTGCTTCTTTGCTGCCATGCTCTTTAATGCTGCGGCGTCGGAAATACCGCCCGATAACACTCCAAACATGGAAACAAAGAAAATTGGACTCGCGATTCACGGCGGCGCCGGAACGATTGAACGCAGCTCAATGACGCCGGAAAAGGAGCATGAATATCGAGCAGGGCTTGAGCGGGCGTTGACTGCTGGTTACGAAATCCTGAAGGGTGGTGGATCAAGTCTCGATGCAACCGAAGCAGCTGTGCGCGTGCTGGAGGACGATCCGCACTTTAACGCTGGACGCGGTTCTGTATTTACCAGCGCCGGCACAAACGAGATGGACGCGTCCATTATGGACGGAAAGACATTGAAGGCCGGCGCCGTTGGCAGCGTGCAACACATAAAAAACCCTGTCAACCTCGCCCGGCTGGTAATGGAAAAATCTCCGCACGTGATGCTCGATTGCGCGGGGGCGGAAGCGTTCGCGAAAGCAAACGGCATAGAACTGGTGGATCAAAAATATTTCTTTACGCAGCAACGATGGGACGCTTTGCAGAAGATGAAGGCTGCGGAAAAGAACAGGGCGAGCGGGGCGGGGAAGAGCTTTCTGATCACCGATCAAGATCGACACGGCACAGTCGGTGCGGTCGCGCTGGATAAAGACGGTAATCTGGCCGCGGCGACTTCGACCGGCGGAACAACAAATAAAATGCCCGGACGAATCGGCGATACGCCAGTGATTGGCGCTGGGACGTACGCGAATAATCAGACCTGCGCGGTCTCCTGTACCGGCGACGGCGAATATTTCATTCGTGTCGCAGCGGCCCATGAAGTCTCAGCGCTGATGCAACATCGCGGAATGAAATTGCAGGAAGCGGCTCAGACTGCCCTCGACACGGTGAAACACCTCGGCGGCACCGGTGGTTTAATCGCGATCGATAAAAATGGTGAGATCGCATTGCCTTTTAATACAAACGGCATGTATCGCGGCTATGTCGATCCGAAAGGCAAATTTGTCGTGGAGATTTACAAGTGAACAAGACATCACGGTCTGCGCAGTCCGATGTTGTCATCCTGAGCGAAGCACAGCGGAGTCGAAGGATCCCGCCGCACTAACGTAAGGTAATGCGACGGGATTCCTCGACTGCGCTCGGAATGACGAAATGATGCTTGCGCCCTTTTCGATCGTCATTCCATGCTTTAACGAAGAAGGCCGCGTCGGCCAGACGCTGCGGCTCACAATCGATTATCTTGCCGCCAACGCGCCGGAAAGTGAATTGATCGTCGTAAACGACGGATCCACCGACGGGACGGGAGCAATTGCGCGTGAAAGATTGAAGTCGGCACCGGTCACCACGCGTTTGCTGGAGAATTTCCCGAACCGCGGAAAGGGCGCTGCGGTGCGATCGGGATTGCTTGCTGCACGGACACCAATCGGGCTGTTTTCGGACGCCGATCTTTCCACGCCACTTGAGGAGACACCGAAGCTGATCGAGCCCATTGCAAATGGCGAAGTGGACATCGCGTTTGGTTCGCGCGCTTTGGATCGCAGCTTGATCGGCGTGCATCAGCCGTGGCGGCGCGAGCAGGGCGGCCGTGTTTTCAATTTGCTGGTCCGGTCCGCCACAGGGTTGCCATTTTGGGACACTCAATGTGGATTTAAAGCGTTTCGTCTCGAGGCGTGCCGGTCGATTCTTGAAGAAGCGCAGATCGAAGGCTTCGCGTTCGATGTGGAGCTGCTTTATCGCGCGCATCGGGCCGGTCTGCAGATTCGCGAAGTTCCAGTGCGTTGGAATCATGCCACGGGCAGCAAAGTGAGTTTTTTCCGCGACAGCCTGCGCATGTTGCGGGAAGTGATCACGCTGCGCGCGAGCTCATAGCAAGGAGCGGCGGTCTCCAGTCCGCGCTCTGCAGGGCGGTCTGGAGACCGCCCCTCCTTGAGTTGTGCTACTTTTCTTTCTCGCGCGTATATCTAAATTATTTGTTCCACTTTTTAGCTCCCATGCAGTCCTTCCACTTTCACCCCGCGGTGGCCCGGTGGTTCGAACAAACGTTCGGTTCACCGACCGAGCCACAAATGCGCGGCTGGCCGGCCATTCAATCCGGTCGACACGCGCTGATTTCTGCGCCCACTGGCTCGGGCAAAACGCTGGCTGCTTTTCTCGCTTCGCTTGATGCATTGTTTCGACGGGGTGCTGAAGATCATTTGCCTGACGAGACGCAAGTGGTTTACGTCTCGCCACTCAAGGCGTTGAGCAACGATATCCGGAAGAATCTTCAGGAACCGCTCTCCGGAATTCGCGCGTTACTAGGCGAGGCAAATGGTCGCGACATCGATGTGCGCGCCGAAGTCCGCACCGGCGATACGACTGCGGCGCAACGCCAGGCGCTGATCAAAAAGCCCCCGCACATTCTGGTTACCACGCCCGAATCGTTATATCTGCTGCTTACATCCGAATCTGGCCGGAAAATGTTGGCCACTGCGCGGACATTAATTCTTGATGAGATTCATGCAGTGGTGGATGACCGCCGCGGTGCGCATCTTGCCCTAAGCGTCGAACGTTTGACTGCGCTTGTGCAAGCTCCACTGCAACGGATCGGTTTGTCTGCAACGCAGAAACCGATCGAAGAAGTCGCGCGTTTCCTCGTAGGCAATCGCGCCGTGGACGAAACTGGTAATCCGGATTGCGAGATCATCGATATTGGTCATCGCCGCGAATTGGATCTGGCAATCGAATTGCCCAAGTCGCCGCTCGAAGCGGTGATGTCGAATGAAATTTGGGAGGAAGTCTACCGTCGGCTCGCGGAGTTAATCGAGGCGCATCGGACGACCTTGGTTTTCGTCAACACGCGTCGAATGGCCGAGCGTGTCACCCATCATCTGAGCGAGTTGCTGGGTGCCGATGCGCTCACGTCGCATCATGGAAGTCTTTCTGCAAAACTGCGTCTCGAAGCGGAAGACCGGTTGAAGCGGGGCGAATTGAAAGCGCTCGTCGCAACGGCTTCGCTGGAGTTGGGCATTGATATTGGCTCTGTTGATCTTGTTTGCCAGCTAGGTACGACGCGCTCGATAGCAACATTGCTGCAACGCGTCGGCCGGGCTGAACACAAACGGGGCGGTTTGCCGAAAGGCCGGATTTTCCCGCTGAGTCGCGACGAGCTGATCGAGTGCGCGGCGCTGCTGCGCTGTATTCATCGCGGCGAACTCGATCGGCTCACCATTCCCGAAAAGCCGCTGGATGTGCTCGCGCAGCAAGTCGTTGCCGCAGCTTCGACGGAAGATTGGGATGAGAACAAATTCTTCGAGCTCGTCTGTTCTGCGTGGCCCTACCGCAATCTCCGGCGCGATGAGTTCGATCAGGTCGTAACAATGCTCGCCGAAGGTTTCAGCACAAAGCGTGGGCGGCGTTCGGCGTTGATTCATCATGACGCGATCAATCATCGTTTTCGTGGACGACGTGGAGCCCGGATCACTGCGCTAACATCCGGCGGAGCCATTCCTGATAACACCGATTATCGAGTGATCCTCGAGCCGTCGGAAACTTTCGTTGGCACAGTCAATGAAGATTTCGCCGTTGAAAGTCTCGCTGGAGATATCTTTCAACTGGGAAATGCATCGTGGCGAATCCTGCGCGTGAATGCCGGGGTCGTTAGGGTAGAGGACGCAAAAGGTCAGCCACCGGGAATTCCATTTTGGCTGGGAGAAGCTCCCGCGCGAACTTCGGAGCTTTCACGAGCCGTATCCGATTTACGTGTCGAAATCGAAAAGTATTTGTCTGCCCGGTGGAGCCGGCCCGCCCCCGGGCCGGAGGAGCCGAGCAACAGTCATGATCAGCGGCGCGAGGGCGCGCCCGCTCCAATGCGAGAAGTCGAAGAATGGGTCACTGAGGAATTCCAGTTATCGCAAAACGCCTCGGAACAAATCGCTGCATATTTTGCGGACGCATATCGTTCGTTAGGCGCAATCCCGTCACAGCAAACACTGGTGCTGGAGCGTTTCTTCGATGAATCGGGCGGTATGCAGCTCGTTTTGCATGCGCCTTTCGGCAGCCGAATCAATCGCGCATGGGGTTTGGCGTTGCGAAAGCGTTTTTGCCGTTCATTCAATTTCGAGCTGCAGGCAGCAGCAACAGATGACGCAATCGTGATTTCGCTCGGTACCCAGCATTCATTTCCGCTCGACGAAGTTTTTCGATATCTCAATTCCAAAACAGTTCGCGGGCTACTTGTTCAAGCGTTGCTCGACGCGCCGATGTTCACGATTCGCTGGCGCTGGAACGCAACCCGTTCGCTCGCCGTGCCGCGTTTCCGAGGCGGGGCGAAACTCGCCGCGCCGCTGCAACGGATGGAGTCGGAAAATCTTTTGGCCGCAGTTTTTCCCGATCAGCTCGCATGCCTGGAGCACATCGTGGGCGACCGCGAGATCCCTGATCATCCACTGGTTAGGCAGACGATCGATGATTGTCTCACCGAAGCGATGGATATCGACGGATTGGAGGAAGTCTTACGCAAAATCGAGCACGGCGAGATCCGCTGTATTGCCCGCGATTTGCCAGAACCGTCGCCGCTTGCCTCTGAGATTTTAAATGCGCGGCCGTATGCATTTCTCGACAACGCTCCGCTGGAAGAGCGTCGCACACAGGCTGTTTACACGCGGCGCGCTTCGGATAGAAACGGCAGCGACGGACTTGGTGTTCTCGACGCGGCCGCGATTGAAAAGGTTAAAACTGAAGCCTGGCCGGAAGCAACGAACCCGGATGAATTGCATGACGCGCTGATGTTGATAGGAGCAATGTCGCCTGAGGAGATTGAGCGGAGTGCGCGCAACGGCTATGCGGAGCAATTCATATCAACGCTCATAGCTGAGAACCGGACGACCCGTATTCTCATGTCTTTAGAGCGCGCCGATCCCGCGATTAAAACTTTTTGTATCGCAGCGGAAC
>DASYSX010000162.1:0-5844 GCA_036002955.1 Candidatus Udaeobacter sp.
CCTGATTCGTATGATGATTTCTTCCAAATTCGCCGGCTGGTCCCTGGTAAGGCCCTCCAAGCGAAGCAGCGCCAAAGGGCGTTCCGCTTCTTTCATGCTGGGAGCGATTTGCCGGAGAACACCCAGCGTGTCGGCTATTCCACGCAATGCGGACACATCCAGAAGCCGACGCGCAGCAAGCTCGTCGCAGCTGGTTGCGAAAGTCCAGAGGCTGGCGAGCAAATTCCCGCTGTCGACTGCAGAGACGTAGCGTGGACGCAAAGGCTCCAGCGTGCTCAGGTCATACCAATTAAAAAGATGGCCTTCGAAACGCTCGAGCCGACCCAAGGTTTCAAGCGTGCTGAGATTGCGCTCCACCAAATCGTCGATCGTGATGTAACCAAAATCATTTGCCGACACGGTCGCCAGCATGGACAGCCCAATGTTTGTTGGTGAAGTCCGCATGAAAATTTCACGTGTCGGCGTTTCCTGAACATTGTCCGGCGGCAACCACGAGGTCTGGGGCCCGACAAAATCATCGAAATATCTCCACGTTCTTCGCGCGACCGCGCGCAGGAATCGGCGATCATCCGACGTCAGTGTTCCGCCGCGCCAGCTCTTCGCCGGCCGATTGATTACCATTACCGCCACCGGAAACAAAGCTCCCAACAAGAGGAAAGGGCCGGCAGCTATCATCACCGCGGTTCCCCACGAGGCCGAGGCGACGAATAGGAGCACGCAGGCTGCGGGAATCCAAAGCCTGCTGAGAACAAATTGCAGTTGGCGACTTCGCGCGCGCCGGTGTGAGTCTGCCGCCGTTTCCCATTCCAGGAGCTGCCGATGCGACGCCGTTCGCCGATAGATCACACGAACAATCGCATCGAGCGCCATCGCAGCATTATCCGGGAGAAAAATAACCATGAGGATGACGCGCAGAAGGCGGTCGCGCGGGTCGCGCCAAAACCTCGTTCCTGGCGGTGGCGGATGGAACAATAAAGCAAGGAACGCATTAACGACGGGCCACAGCATCAGCCCCGCAATAATCGTGCTCCACAGGATTGGAACAGGTGTGCAAAACCAGCCGACCACGAGGAGTGCTATGATCGCTGGTGGAACCAGACTGCGGCGCAAATTGTCGAAAATCTTCCAGCGATTGAATACCGAAAGCGGATTGGGCTCCATCTTGCCGCCGCCGACGGGCACGCAAGACTTGAGCCAGTCAATGATTTGCCAGTCGCCGCGAATCCAGCGGTGCTGCCTGCTCCACCACGCGATATAACTATTCGGAAAGACATCCAGCAACTCGATGTCCGTCGCAAGCCCTACGCGGATATGGCATCCCTCCAGCAGGTCATGACTCAACAAGTGTGCCGGTGGGAATCGCCCTGATAATAGCCGGTGAAAAGTCTGTAATTCGTAAATGCCTTTGCCGTGATAACTGCCTTCTCCGAACAAATCCTGGTAAACGTCAGAGACCGCGTGCGTGTAAGGATCAATGCCGCGCGGATCAGCAAAGATGCGCGAGAACCATGTGGCCGTTGCGCTCGGAAGCGATGCGCTGACGCTTGGTTGAATGATCGTGTATCCGCGAACTACGTGGCGACCATCTGTCGAAAGCCGTGCCTGATTTAACGGATGCGCGAGGGTTTCAATCATCCTCCGGGCGGTGTCGCGCAACAGTTGGGTATCGGCGTCGAGAGTAATGACGAAGCGAATGCCCTCAAGCTGGGCGCGATCGCCCGCGTGAAGAAATCCTTCCAGCTCGGGCGCGGATTCGCCCACAAGAAATTGATTCAGCTGCTCAAGTTTGCCGCGCTTGCGCTCCCAACCGATCCAGCGTTGCTCGCTCTCGCTCCACCGACGCTCTCGATGAAAAAGAAAGAAATGCCCGTTTCCGTGTCGACGATTCAGTTCCTCGACACCGCGTGCCACGATGTCGATATATTCTGCGTCTTCCGGCATGCTCTGCCGCGGTGCGTCAGAAAAATCTGACAATAATGAAAAACGCAGATTCGGATCGGTGTTTCCGAGGTAATGAATTTCAAGCCGACTGAGCTGGATTTGGATTGCGCTCGGAGTGGTCAGCAACATCGGCACCACTACAAGCGTGCGGCAATCGTCGGGTATGCCTTCCTTCTCGAAGGACATTTTAGGCAAGACCTCCGGTGGGAGGAACGAGATCACCAAATAATTCACAATCAGCACCGCTAGCTCACTTGCGGGTAAGAGGAGCAAAAGTCCCAAGACTCCCTGTGTCACCCACGGAACCAACTGGGCAATGAAAAGAAGAGGAGCCGCTACCAAGACGGCCATGAGCACAAAGAGGCTGCCGAAGTAAGCGCCCGTCGCGTGAGCACGAAGCCATCGGCGTGATCTTTCCGCCATTGGTATTCTCGCGCCGGTGGCTTGCTCGAGCATCGACCGACCCGCGTCGATCAGGTAGTAGCCGACGTGGCGTGCAACTTCGTCCTGGGCGGTTTTTGCCAGCGCGAAGGCGTGATCAATAGTTTTTTGTTCCGAACATTGTGACCAGCGGGCGATTTCCTCCACAGCACTGCGGCATCGATCACGCGTCTCGAAATCCATACGCGCGTAAACGCCAGCAGGGTCCGCCGCCAACTCGCTTTCCACCCAGCTGACCGATTGGAAAAGTTCCCGCCATTGGATTTGCGCAAGGCGGCGACAACTATTGATTGCATTCGTGAGCGCGGTTTGCTGTACCGCCTGGTGCCGATGTTCCTGCTGCATGACCTCGAGCAGCGGCGAACGGAGCGAACGTTCCAGCCAGCCGCTCACCACCGGCAGCGCTCCCTCGTCGTCGTAGAGATGCGCCACCAGTTCGCTCGCAAAATGCGGCGTCGGCTCCGGATACCTTTCCACGAGTTGTTCCATTATTTTGAGCAATCGCGGTGAATTGTGGCGAACGGCGGTGATAAGCCGATTTGCCCAGAAATCGGCCTCTTCGCTTTCCCGTTGCTGTTGGTCGACTTGGATCGCGAGCGTGCGAAGACATTCGAGCAACTGCAATCGCAACATTAGCGGAAGAGCCCAAAGCTCTCCGATATCCAATGGCGTGATCGCTTGAAACGCGCCCAAAAATCTCCGGATAATTTCAGGATCCAACGCTCCATCGGTCTCGGCGACCATTTCCGCTGCAACCTGGTAAACCCGGGGCAATCCCGTACCGGGACCGCTGGCAATCAGAGGCAGTTTCCCGTACTGTTTTTGCGGGAGGCTCTTGCGGAGATCGGCCGCCTGTTCGCGGATCAAATAGGCGTTATCTAACAACCACTCCGCCGAAAGCGTGAAGGCATGTTGCGCCTCATCCGACATGGTGAGACTCATGTTCGCCCACTCCAACGCATTCTCGATTTCGAGTAACCGGTGCAGGAAAGATGGCCCCCGCGGTTTCGCTGCTCGGCTGACGGCGATTGCGTGTGCAAGGTTGGCTGCCTTTTCCACGAAACGCTGACTCGAAGGCAGTTCATGACTGAGCGGTCGTTCGGTCGAATCGATAGCGAAAGGTGGTGGCGGATAAAAACCGAACGTCACCGCTTCGGCTTCCACGCCCCGTAAAATCGCCAGCACGCGCGATGATTCGCTCGCTTCGACTTCAGCTAGAACGACCGTTTCATTAGGCAGGATCGTGTTAGTGAATTTGGCGAAATTCACCGAATCGACATGCTCTCGAAGCAATTGGACAAGAATCCAGCCGGTAATCGCACCTCCGACCGCGAACGCAGCGAGCAGCAAAGCTACGCCGGTGGAGCGATTGCCCCCCAACATTCCGCAAGCCCAAAAGATCAGCGCGCCAAGAATGACGCTAATGATTGAAGCGGCGGCCGATCCGGCAATTGCCGAAATCCCATCTTCCTCGATCCTGGGCCGACCTTTCGCCGAAGCGTGGATCGCCGCGGCCCGACGAAACCGAGCGCGATGGAGATTATGGAGTACGGCCCGACCCGCTCCCGCACTTTGAAAAATGCCGACGACCAAAACGCGATTGCCCTTCTTGTGCCAAAATCTCATATCAACTCTTACAGGGTGTTATCGATCGCGGAACATCGACGCGCTTCAACTTCGGCGACAAGAGACCGATGCACTTTGTTTCGTTCAGCATTCGTAGGGCGAGCCAAACGTAATTAGCAGAGCCATCGCATACGCAAAGCTTTTTAGTCGCTCACAATGGTGCGGTCATACGCGGATACTACGTGACGCCAGCGTAACCATACTCCAACAGGTCATTTCATTTAAGACAACCAGAGACCGTGCTCCGCGCGAGGTATGCCTTATGAAGAAACGATTACTCTCTCTTATCGCAATCCTAATCGGCATGGCGTTTCTCGCCTCTTGCGAACAACCTGGTTCAACGAGCACGACCACAACCGCCGGTACCACAGGAACGGTCAACACAACGCCACATAGAAACGCCACAAAGACACAAGGATCGGCAACTGAAATGCCCTCGCCTATTCCGTCGGGACGGTAATCGCGCAGACCGATTTAGATTGATTGCAGCGACTCGCGTCAAAAAACCTTTGTTCGGCAAAACGCATAAAACTGCGCGATTCCGAAACACGTGTTTTGTGCATTCGCGGCTTGCACGCTCGACACCGAGGCGACCGAATCGCAGTTGAATACGATTCAGGTGGTATGAAAAAATCGATTTACCTGTTGGCTATGTTGGGGTTGTTCGCTGCGTGCGAGCAAAAGACGACGACTGTCAATCCTCCTGACAAGAAAGAAAGTAATACCACAATTGTGAATCCGCCGGGAAACAGTGGCACCACGACGACCAGAGAAGAGAAAAAGACAGACATTAACGTCAACACTTCGCCCAATCCGTAGATGCATACGTGATTTATCGAGCGCGCGTTTCCCGTGCACGGAGCGCGCGCTCGGAAATCCGAATTCCAAATTCAACCCGACTACGCCATGCGTTTTCTACTTCTTTTAATCCTGCTACTGCTGGTGATCGGCGCGCTCCCGACGTGGCCGTATAGCACTGGCTGGGGATACTATCCTAGTGGACTGGGTGTCGTTCTTCTAATTGTCTTGCTGGTGGTTCTGCTCCGCCGCTAGCGGCTGGCGAGACGGAATAATCGTGTGGCCAGCAGAGGCAGCGACAGTTTTTTTTGACTACACCTTATGGCGCAACGGCCGGAGTGCGTGAGTCAGCTTCTGCAAGCCTAATTCCAAACGCGTCTTCACGGTCCCCAGAGGGGCCTGCGTAGCCGCAGCAATTTCCCTGTGGCTCAGGCCTTTGAAAAAAGCCAGCTCGACCGCTTCGCGTTGTAAGCGAGGCAAGGCTCGGATGCTTTTTCTCAAAAATTTGCGCAGATCGTTTAACACAAGTCCTTCTGCGGCGTCGCGGCGAGGAGTTTGTGATTCTTGAACCACTCTTTGTTCATAGCGTTCTCGCGCTCGGGAATAAGCCTGACGCCGCCGTAGCCGGTCGATGGCACGCCGCCGCGCGATAGTCACCATCCACCCGAGTGGTTTCCCGGCCTTGGCTGAATAACGACCGGCTTCCTCCCACACCTGAATGAAGATTTCCTGCAAGACGTCGTCGGCTTCGGCTTCTTCATGAACAACGCCGTCGATGGTTGCACGTAGTCGTTTGCTGTGTCGACCATACAATTCAGCAAGAGCGTCGTGTCGCCGCGAGGAAATGTGTTTCATCAGCACTTCATCCGGCACCGATGCGACCGCAGACTGATCCAGAGTATCGCTGATCATGCGCGACAGGGCTGCATTCGCAGCGTTGGTTCAGTCAAGCGACGTTGACGTTTGTTAGGCGAAAGGGGACGCCACCGTCTTTTACCTGGGTGCAGAGCAACCGGTGATGTCGCATAACGCCATTGA
>DASYSX010000163.1:0-8846 GCA_036002955.1 Candidatus Udaeobacter sp.
CGCCCAGACGGACGAAAAAGGAATTCAGGCTCTGGCTTTTTTACCTAACGAGATCTGGATTCACGCCGGAGAAAGAATCACCTGGACATTCCAGGCGGACGAGACGCACACCGTGACCTTTCTGAGGGCCGCCCAGGTGCGCCCTGATTTCAATGTGGGGTGCCCAGGCTTTTCGAGTGACCCGGCCATCTTCGATGGTTCGACTTGTGTTACCACGCCCGCGATGGTGACGGGGCAGACTTTTACGGTCATCTTCCCGGTGGCCGGAAATTTCAAGCTAACCTGTCTGGTCCACGTAAATATGGATGGACGGATTCACGTCCTCCCGGTGAGCGATCCGCTGCCTCATGATCAGGCGTTCTATGACGAGCAGGCGATGAGTCGCACCGACGAATTGCTTTCCCATGGTGCAAAGATGAAACCCTTGCATGTGCCCAACTCATCACACGGAGTCACGGCGGGGATCACAGACATCACGGGAACGGCAGGCGGCAGCGAAACAGTCGCGGCTGTGCGTTTTTCCCACGAGAATATCCGAATCCATGCCGGTCAAACGGTCGAATGGGATAATCAGGCTCCAATCTTCCCGCATACTATTACCTTCGGGACCGAGCCGGCGAACCTTCAGAATCCTTCGCCCGACGTAACGGTCGATCCTGATGGGGCCCGGCACGCCATCATCGCTTCTACTGCCGACAGCACCCACTCGGGGTTCATCATCGCTGCGCCACAGGAACGGCGCGGATTACCACAGGCACCCCTTGGAGTGACACGTTTCCGCGTCACTTTCCCGAACCCCGGAATCTTCCCTTACATCTGCGCCCTGCATGACGAGATGGGCATGGTGGGGCAGGTGACTGTCCGGCCATAAGACTCCGCTCCCGGGCGTTCGCCTCAAGGCTGCGAATTGAACCAAACATGGAAACACGCCTAACGACCCGACTAGCTCACTCTTGCTCCACTCTCTTTCTCATCGCCTCCTGCGCAGGTCTTGTCAGCGCAGGCTGCTCGAAGGGGGGCCACAAGGGCAAAGCGACCGCGCCCTCCTTTGAGGTCGCGGTCGATAATAAGTTGAAACCAGCCTCTCAACCCCTGCCACGTTATCCTGATGGCGCCCCCCGACCTTTAGCTACTGTGACCGATAAGTCTGGGAAACAGACTGATTTCGTTGAAGATGAGTTGTTGGTTGAGTTGGGCACGCAGAAGGAGTTGAACGATTTTCTGGCTAAGTGGCGTGGCAGCGTCCTCGCGCTTGATCGTCCGAAGACCGTGGGTATTAATGCCAATCCTACCTACCTTATCCGTGTGCAGACGGAGACGGCAGATTTGTCCCGTTTGACGGCGAACTTGGCTGCCCTGAACTCAAAGGGAGGCTCGGCGATCACCGTGAGTAGTGATGCCGCGAAACGTCTGATTGCGATCGGTGCGCAGACTGCCATGACGGGCAAGCATGTTGGTATCAACTATCTCACCATGTCAGCCGGGTTTCAGGATGGGCAACTAACGGAAGCTCCGATGATGCTACCTACCCCAGCGCCGAACGATCCCGCACACAATATTATAGATGACAGCGGGGCGCTGGTTGAGAACTGGAGCCCCAACCCTTTTAACTGGGTCTACATGAAGGCAGGCGGTAACTTTGATATCGGTGTCGCCCGAGCATGGCGAGTGCTCGAGCAGATTGGCGCATTCAACCACAAGGTAACGATCGCAGTCATAGATGGCGGGTTCGGGGCCGGTGATGACTTTCCATCGCCTTATGAGTTTAACAAAGCTTCCTTCGCCGCGCTCGATCCAACCGGGCCGAACGAGGTATCTTGTAGCAATGACTCTGTTTGTCGATGGCACGGCTGGAACGTTGTTAATGCTGCCATGGGACAGGCCAATAACGGCATCGGCGCCGCGGGCCCGGCGGGGCCAGTCGCAAAGCTTATCGCCATTCGCCGCAGTTCCGACATTTTCAACAACATCCAATCAATCACTCTTGCCCTCTTCAGTGGCGCTAATATTATCAATATGAGCTTCAGCGCACGGATACCAGCCACCCTCTATTGGTCGGTGATTTCCTTCGACCTCGCTACCCTCCGTGCACAGGCGGCAGGCAAGCTTCTTGTTGCTTCTGCCGGAAACTCCGGGGAAGACATCAACGAAGAAGACTGTATCGGCCCAATTTGCTGGGAGTCGGCCTGGTGGACTCCCTGCGAGAATGGCGGCGTTCTCTGCGTCGGCGCAATGGATGGCGGGAAGCCGGTTCCTCGTAGCACTAGTAACTACGGTAGCGACGAGTTGGATATTTGGGGGCCGGGCGCGGTGTGGGTGAGTGGTGACTATGACGATAACTTACCCCATGTCTTTACTGCAACCAGTGCCGCGTCGCCGTTCATCGCGGGCGTTGCGGCGTTAATCTGGGCGGCCAACCCCAGTCTCAATAACGACCAGGTCGAGCAGATCCTCTATGAAACCGCCCATCAAAAACGTAATTCCAGCGAAGTCGAGCGCTGGCCGAACGCCTATGCGGCCGTCACGCGCGCCCTCGGCGGCACGCCTCCTGAAATCACGATCAGGGTTGAACCCACTCAAGAGTTCGGGAGTTGCCAGGGGCAATTCCGTTTCACAGCCACCGTTGTCGATCCAGATAACGGGCCGCCTACGGTTACATGGACAAGCGACATTACTGGCCCGCTGGGCACCGGTGATTCCTTTACGCGCCCGTTACCCGACGGCACCTATCGCATAACTGCTACGGCAGTGGACGGCATAGGTCTTACTACCCGATCAAACGAAATCGTCCTGCCGGTAGCTAATAGTAGAAATGCACCAAAACCTACCATAGAAATCATCTCGCTCGCGAATCATCAAACCTTTCAGTCGAACCAAACCGTTACCTTGGAGGCCGGCGGCTTGGATCCGAACAAAGCGCTCGGCGGTCTGGTCGCCGACAAAGTGCGCTGGGTGTCATCGAGGGACGGGGAACTCGGGACGGGGCAACGTATCTTCCGCACACTCAGCCCTGGTGCTCACTATATCTATGTCTACTACACCGGTGTCTGCGGAAACACGGCCGACGACTTCCGGCTCATCGACGTCACAACAGGAGTGGTGGACGGCCCGCCGAAGATGACCATCACCACGCCTTCCACGAACGACCTCTTGATTCGCGCAGACTCCTCGGGTCAGGCTTGTTTGCGCGTCGCGGGTTTCGGTTACGATGAAGAGGATCAAGACTTTGCCACCATTGAATGGTGGGAGACCAACCGCAGCGATCTGCAGTGGAAGGTTTTGTCTTTCGATCAAAACACAACGGTCTGTCTCAAACTTGCTCCAACCGGGGCCGCCGCGACACACAAGATTCGACTGCGCGGCAGGGACAAAACCGGCCATAGCACATACTCCAATCCGCTCCAGGTGACAGTGGCGGCAGCCCCGAATTGAGCCGTCTCGGGGAAATTTTCTCAATCCGATGATCACTCTTGTCGGTATTTCTTGTTTATCTAAATAGAAGGCAAATTACGAACCGAAAAAGAAAGAAATCACAGCTATCCTCGGGTCCACCGTGACAAAGCAAATTCCTATGGATAGTTGCCCTAAAAAGGAGTGACGACATGACCAAAGAATCAGCAGAACAACAATCGTTTCATACGCATCCCAGTGTACAAAAGTTGTTAGCGTTCGTTCGCGCAATGATTGGTGGAAGCCGGGGACGCGAAGATGACGAACATCCTTTGCCGCCGGGACCTTGGGATCCCATCATTCGCGTCGCACTGGAACGAATAGGATTTTTTGGCCCCCAGCCAGAGCCTTGGAGAGTCTTCGATCGGAGTGCTCGTCGCCTTTTCGCAGGTATTCTCGCAAGACACCCTGAAATCTCGGACGCCATCGGCGGTGGTCACAGTTTCGGCGACGAGGTCGCGCTCAATCCGCAACCATTGCCGCCTCGCTACGCTTTTCTTGTATCGGTGGCACAAGCGTTGACCAGCCGTGTCGAGTTGCTTCAGGAGATAGCCGATGCGACAGCGCGCGAAGGCGAACAGCAGGGCATCATCATTGTCGGTGGGTATGTCTCTAGATTTGTTGATGACTTTTGCGGAACTGAGTTCAGGTTGAGGTACCCGTTTCCAGGACCGCGCCCGCACTGGTTTACCGCTGAACTTGACGGCATCGATATGGTGGTGATGGCCGCGCAATTCGAGCAGGCGGCGAAAGAAAGTTTCAGTTCAGATTTGCGCCGCACTCTGGCGAATGTCAGCACAAGATTGGCGGAGGCAGGCTTGTCGAGGATGCAATAGGCAATTGAAAACGACCTAAAAATCAGGGGAGCGAGCGAGTTAAAGAGACACAACAAGTTGCAGGACTACCTCAAACGACTGCGCGCGAGTTCTAGAGCTTAAGTTCGAAGGCGATAAAGAAATTTACTTTGAAGAAGGGCAACTACTGATGTCGCCAACCCATAGGTGACGTGGTCTCAACGAAAGGAATAACAACGTGATTATTTATCAAATCAGGCTGCCGAAGAGACAGGACGCCGAGGCGTTCGTGAAGTTCATGCGCGAGGAATACTTCCCTGCCGTTCATAAGGGAGCAACGCGCGTTGGCAAAGTAACCGATCTCGTGTTGCTGCAAGCAGAAGCCAAAGGCCGGACTAAAGGCTGTGACTTCTTTTGGCACGTGGGTTGGTCCGGCCTGGCGACGGGCGACGTACGCCTTGACGATGAGACAGTAGCGGCCAAGCTCGAATCATTTAAGGCGCGCATCAAACACCTCGGTTTCTATTCGGAAGTTGCTGTCTGGACCAAGAACAACCCTGACTGAGCCTTACGAGGTCCAGTTGCACGGAAGTTGGCAGTTTAGAGGAGAGAGAAGGGCGCGATCAGACCAAATGGCGGCGATCAGACGGAATGATCTCGTCACACTCGTTAGCGAATGAGCGAGCGACAAAGGCGACAACCGGCTCGGTATCGCTCATTTTAAGACTTCGTGAGGCGTACCTAATTACGCAGCGCCTTGGTGAACCTGACCAATTCGTCCGCCAAAGTTTCGATGCGGCGGACAACTTTCTTGTCCATGATGTTATCGCCGTCAAAACCGTCACTAGTCGCGAACACAAACCGGGGAATAATCACGCAACGAAAGTCTAGCATCAGACTGTTTGCGTATGCCATCACTGACATGTAACTGCCCATCCCGCCTGCGGCGCAAAGAAATCCGACGATCTTGTCTTGCCATGCGCTACCGGTTAGCTCGATCATGTTCTTGGTCGTCGCAGCAACATCGTAATTATAGACAGGCGCAGCGATGATTATTCCATCGGCACCTTCAATGGTAGCACTGAGCTTCTTTGAACCTGGCATGTTGTAACATTTGTCCGCATCGCACAGCGGCAGTTCCATTTCGCGGATATCGATCCAATCACAATCGATTTTGTGCTTTTGCAGATGCGCAAAAGCTGTCTGACCCATTCGCCGGCTGTTGCTGTCCGGGTTGCCGCTCGTGCTAATGACAAGATGCTTACGCATTAAGCAATGCTAGAAGCAAACGCCGAACGCTCAACATAGAACGTGCAACATCGAACGCGCTTCCGATCCTCAGTTCTTCTGTCTGCGATCGTAAGGAATGATGTTGTCCCATTCCTCAGCGGACGAGCGGGCGACGAACGCGACCACCGGCTCGGTATCGCTCATGTTGGAGACTTCGTGCGGGACGTCGGGCTTGATGTAAATGAAATCGCCAGCCTCATTTTCGATCGCTTGTTTCAGTCCTGTTCCGAATTCGTGCCGCACTTTTCCTTCGATGATGTAGAGAATTACTTCAAAGCCGACATGAATGTGCGCATACGCGACGCCTCCCGGAGGAATTGTGGCGATGTTCGCCGACAGGCTTGTTGTTCCCACGTTCTTACCTGACATGCCCTGTTTGTAATGGATACCATTCCAATCGCGTCGCGTGCCACCGCCGCGAATCGTAAGAATTCCGCCCCGGTCTTCGACCGCGCTGGTGTCAATGCTGTCTTTGTCGTTTTTCATATCATGTGAGTTTGGCGTGAGTCCGTTCCCATATAACGAGTGCGATTCCGCCGAGCACTGCAACGGAAGCGAAAACGTAGCGCAACGTGATCGGTTCGCCGAGCAGGAGAATTCCGCCAGCGGCGGCAAGAACCGGCACGCTTAGCTGGACTGTCGCGGCACTCGTCGTCCTCAAACCAGACAAGGCACTGTACCAAATGACGTAACCGAGGCCGGACGTGATCGCGCCGGAAATAATCGCATACCCAATTCCTGCAAGATCGACATGCGCATGTGAAATCAAAGCAAGGCTGCCTGCAGCTGCGAACAAGACTGCACGGACAAAATTTCCGGTGGTGACAGCGATTGCGTCACCGGCAACTTTGCCACGGACGGAATAAATTCCCCAAGCCACGCCCGCGCTGAGCATCAACATTGACCCAATCAACGGCGGCGCGGAGAGACCGGGAAAGACAAGCAAAACGAGTCCGGCAAGTGCAATAACAAGTCCGAAAACCTGAATAAGGTCCAAGCGCTCGCCCTTGTGAAATCCCCAGAGAATCATCGTAGCCTGCACCGCACCGAACAGCAGTAACGCCCCTGTGCCCGCTGGAAGACCGACATAGGCAAATGAAAACGCCGCCGCGTAGACAAAGAGCGCGAGCGCTGATGGCCAGTTACCGGATTTGTCTAACGAAATCCCTCGCATCCTCGTGACGAGCCAAAGCGCGATCGCACCTGAAAAGACGCGAACGAAGGTAAACGTCGCGGAATCGATTGCCGTTTGTTTCAGCGCCAGACGACATAGCAGCGAGTTACTCGCGAATGCGGTCATCGCCAGCGATGTCAGGAGAAAAATGCGGCCTTTACTCAATCCCAAAAAGTAGAGAGTAGAAATTCCAAAACGAAAGGACTACTTAGAATCATGAAAGCAATAGCTAAAATTCGTCGCCGCTCGTCGCCGACCATTACCCCGCAGGCGCTCGCGTGGGACTGCAACCACCTGTGGGTAAGCTCGCGTGATCTGGGTACGCTTTACAAGATCGACGTCGCAACATGGAAGATTGTGGACGAAATCGATCCGCCGGCAGTCGTCTGGGCTGCCGTTTCATCGGGTAACGGTGAGATATATTTCACCATTGGCAAAGGACTCAACGACGATCGTTACATCTATCGGTATGCGACGAACGAAGGTTTTACCAAACTATTCGCATGTCCCGATTTTACCGGCTCCTACCTTGGCTTGGACGGCGAATTTCTCTACATGAGTCAATGGTACGAAGAGCGGATTCTGAAGTTCGACGACCAGGGGAACGTAATCCGCGAGATTGATATCGGTGCGGAAATTTGCGGCCACACATTTCTCAATGGCAGCATCTACGTGCTGCGTGGCCGCGAGAATAAAAACCAGCCCAACAAATCCGAAGAATGGCGAATCGCCCGGCTTGATCCGAAAGGGGAAAGTCCGCAGGTGGAAGATCTTGCCGCGGTCCCATTTGCTGCACGCTCACTTACGTTCGACGGTGAATACTTCTGGTCCAATCACCGTGCCGTGAACGAAACAATTTCGTTTTCGGTGCCGCGTTAATCATCAAGCGCCATAATCGGCAGGGCGCTGTTAGCCACTCAGTTCCGCGTGTCGCGGACATGGGACGACATGATCGTTGACCATGCCTGTTGCTTGCATGAATGCGTAACAGATCGTCGAGCCAACGAACTTGAATCCGCGTCCCAACAAATCGCGGCTCAGCGCGTCGGATTGGGCGGTGCGCGCGGGTACATTGGTCAACATTCGCCAGCGATTCTGAATTGGCGCGCCACCAACAAAGCTCCAGAGATAAGCATCGAAACTTCCGAATTCTTTTTTAACAGCGAGAAAGTTTTTCGCATTCGTGATTGCAGCTGCGATTTTCAATCGGTTCCGCACGATTCCGTCGTTGCGCAACAACCGCTGGACATCTCGCTTGCCGTAGCGAGCGATCTTTTCCGCCCGAAATCCGTCGAATGCTTTTCGGTAGTTCTCGCGTTTCTTCAGAATGGTATTCCAACTCAATCCAGCCTGCGCGCCTTCCAGAATCAGAAATTCGAAGAGCACTCGATCATTGTGTACAGGAACGCCCCATTCCTCATCGTGATAAGTGATGGCCGGTTCAGTCGTGGCCCAGGCACAACGCAGCATAACCTTGTCACATATAACTGATCTAGCTCCGTTCAAAAGCTGACGGTGTAGACGCTGTAGACACTGTAGGGGAAGCTGACAGCTTCCCTTGCATTTCGTCGCATTTGCGAGCTATAGCCACGGCCCTGTGGGCCGTTGTCCAAAGCGACCTATTTGTTAGACCGGCCACAGGCCGGTGGCTACAGATGGCGCAAGCAAGCCGGCTGGACCTCAATCCGATCCGAACTTCTCTTCCTAAGCGACACTCGAATCGCCTATTTCCCATTAACACTGGGGCTTGGGCCCGATGTAGTGCAGCGATCGAAACGACAAACTGTTTCAACAGTTTTAATTTCAGCAAGCCGTTGAAACGGCTTCCGCGTTGATTGGATTTAGCACCCGGCTGAAGCCGGGTGTTAATGGAACAGGCGCGCTCACATTCGGTTTCAATGCCCGCGAACGTTTCCAGATTTCACCGCTTTGTTGCAGGAGTCACAAATCAAACGCACCTTCGTTGCGAGGATGGAGTTGGAGAAATGACTCAATCACAAGTTATCGAGAAACGCCGCCTTGTTTCGCCCGCGACGACGCCGCAGGCGCTGGCTTGGGACAGCCGCAACAAGAAGCTGTGGATGGGTTCGCGCGATCTGCGACGCATCTATGTGATCGATCCGGAAAGTGGAAGGCTC
>DASYSX010000164.1:0-2270 GCA_036002955.1 Candidatus Udaeobacter sp.
AGTTTTACCCGTGCCGGCCGGTCCAATCCCGAAAACAATGTCATGCTTCTGAATCGCCTCCACATATGCTCGCTGATTGGCACTCCGCGCTACGACCGGAGGTTTGCGGGAAGAGGTTACGATTTTGGTCGAAACAATGTCTCCTAAACTCTCATCGCGGTCTTCGGTCACGGCTTGCAGCGTGTAATTGAATTCGTGCTTCTGAATGTCAATGCCGCGCTGCCGGGCTTGCTCAAGCTGTCGAAATACCTGCTGGGCCTTGTCAACACGACTCGGATCGCCTTCCAGTTTCATCCAGCCTTCGCGCGTCGTCACTTTGACGCCTAACGAATCCTCGAGATGCTTTAAAAGCTTGATATCATTCGCATAGAGCGATTGCAACGCGCGTGGGCTTTCGAACTGCAGAGTCCGCGATTCAGTCATAATCGTGGCCGCTGCCACGAATTCCAGAGCTAGCGGAAACCATAGACCAGCGCCCAGTGCGTGCGGTCCTCTGGCGATTGTTCCACGCTTACAATGATAAAATAGCTCCCCGTCGCTTTTGGTATCACGTGCGCAGCCGCGAAGTGACCCTTTTCCCAACTGTCGGGTTCTTCCGCGAGCTTGCCATCGGAATCGTAAACGTGAACAGACACCTTTGCCTTGTCGACTTCGGTTCCGAGCCAGAACCAATATTCGTTTCCTTTGAACAACTGCTGTCGCACAGCTTTCTTCTCTCCCGAACCGAGGTCTCCTCCCCAGTAATCCTCGCGCACCTGGAAGCCTTGTTTGACGTAGGGTTCGGCGGCCTGCAGCGCAAACGATTGCGCATCATCGACCGAAGCAAAAATCGCAGGCTGCAACGCCGTGAGAATCAGCAGCAGAGAGCTTGCGCGGACGAAAATCTTCACAAACCGGTTCATGAAAGTCTAATCCTTGGTAACAATCCCCTGGCCAAGTTTCGTGGTGATCTCATTAACCTTCTTCACAGCCTCCGGCGGAATCCGTCGATCACCGATATCGATCAAGGGTTTCACCTCGACCAGAGCATCCTGAATTTGGTGGAGAATTGGAAGATCAAATTCCGGCATTCCCTGTAGTCTTTTTTGAAAATAAGAGAGTAGATCAGGCTGGTGCAGCAGCTCTGCGCCGTCTGCAGAAAAGTGTTCGTTAACCACTGATGTCAATACTTCGGTTCCACGCAGCCAGCCGCCCAGGCTAACGAGCTGCGACAACTTTTCATCGTGCACCTCGTTCATGGCTTGTTGTACGCTGTTCTGCGTTCGATCCAGTTCCCGGCGCACATTATTCCAATTTCGCTTGTCTGCTGCCTCAATGATCGCCTTCGCATGCGGTGTAATCGAATTTCCGACGCCGATACCTTTCGCCAGCGTCGTGACACGCTGTCCGATGTCCTTCACGGTTTCTGCGTCTTCGGCCTGCACAGCGATAAACCCATCCGCAATCACAGCTCCGAGCAACAGAGCAATACGCGGCCGCTCGGTGAAGTTCGGTCCCTTGTCACTACGGACATGGGCCCTCCAGTTCACCGCGCCCAGTTTGTTGAGCGCGCCAAAAATCTCGTTAGGCAACGGAACCACAACATCTTCCACCTTTGTAGACAGTTGGTTAATGTTGATCTGTTGCGGAGCCTGAGCGGCATTCGCGCAAACGGCAAGACCGCAGAGAACGCCCACGATCTTAAAATATCTTATAAACGGCATCATTGGTTACTTTCGACTGTTGATTTCGGTTTCGTATTCAGCTTTTAATGGAGCAAATCTTAACCGGAACTCCCGCTCTACACAACTAATGGCAGCACCGATCTCATTCATCCGTTCAACTAGCAAATTCGAAAGCGATTTGAACCGCCAATGTCCAGTTCTTAAATGGCCATGAGATTGGATCGGTTGGAGCAAATCCTTGAGCGCGCAGCTTCGCGGCGAATCACCGTTGTCGGCGATCTGATGCTGGACGAATTTGTCTGGGGAAAGGTCGGCCGGATCTCGCCGGAGGCACCAGTCCCCGTCGTGGAAGTGACTGGGGAATCGTTTTATCCGGGAGGCGCAGCCAACGTTGCCCGCAACCTGCGCGAATTTGTCGATCATGTCGCTGTAATTGGAATGCTCGGCAAAGATCGCAGTGGGCGTCAACTCCGGGAACTATTGGCGGAGCAAAAAATCGACACGTCGAGCGTGGTCGAGGACGAAAATTTTTGCACCATCGTTAAGACCCGTATCATCGCGCTGCATCAGCAGGTGGTCCGCGTCGATCGCGAAAAAATCCTTACT
>DASYSX010000165.1:0-3572 GCA_036002955.1 Candidatus Udaeobacter sp.
TACTGGTCTCTCAGTGCGTATGCAAAACGAACGGTAAAGGACGCCGTGAGCTTCATCGGAAATTTTGAAGCCGCTGTGGCACATTACGCCGAGCGCTTTCACGTGGACGCCGTGCTGTGTGGGCACATCCACAGCGCAGGGATCCGCGAATTCGGCACCATCTCCTATTACAACTGTGGTGACTGGGTAGAGAGCTGCACGGCATTAGTCGAGCGAGATGATGGCATGATCTCCCTTGTTAATTGCCACTCGCTTTCCCCGAGCGCACGTGCAGTAAATCCGACGATCGATTCAGAACGGCCTAAGCAAACTCTGGTGATTGAATGAAGCGCTAAGGCATTGTGTCAGGCGCCTTCGATTAAGCACACAAACCTGTGAGGTTTGAAGCAGCGTATTTGCGCCGCTTCACGATCTGGTTAATACCCTGCTTTAGCTGGGTGTTACAGCGCCTCTTGCATTTTAGGAACTGCTTCAGCAGTTTCTCGTAATTGCGATGTAGCAAACCGCTGAAGCGGTTCGTACTTCTTCTGCACGACACGCACCTCGCTGAAGCGAGGTGTTAATGAGAATATGCATCGCACTTCGGCTCGCGTGTTTCTGAGTCGTTGCCGCGTTTTAACAATTCGTAACCTGAAGCGCCGCACTTCTGCTCTAACTAAACGTTCAGTTAGACTGCCATCACAGTGAAGCGCACAGTTACCAGACAAATGCGTGCGCAAAGATCGGCGATGAGGAAACGCCGATCATTTCGCGAACTAACCCGGTCTTATCTCGCGGGAGAACAGACGGTGGAGCTTACTATTGAAGCGCTGCTCTTTGCCATCATCATCGCAATCTCTGCTTGGCCGGTGTGGGCAGCCGCAAACGCGGTCGGCGCATTCCTTTGAGGCGCCGATCTAGCAAATACCTATGTCGTTTTATTAACACCCTCCTTTAGCTGGGGGTTGCAGTACCGTCGGATTTCCCCAACTGCTTCAGCAGTTTCTCGCAAGTGCGACCCAGGAAACCGCTGAAGCGGTTGGTACTTTCTCCGCACGATACGCACCTCGCTGAAGTAAGGTGTTAATGAGACAATCCGCCGCATTTGCCAACTCGAATCCTTGGACGCGCGAAAGGCTCGACACTAAACGCACTGTGTTTACCATGTTCGCCTTGTGCAACGGGGTAATCGAACACCACATAATCGCGAAATTGAGCGGAAATATTTAGTCAAATGCCTGCCGGATAATCTGGAGCGTGCGCGCCATTTCGTTATCGAGCAAGGTTACCTGGCAACTGAATCCGCTGGTAGACAGGTTCGCCTGCGAAAGACGGGGAGCGCAGCCTCTCTCACATTTAAGGTCGGTCGCGCAAGTCATCGCGAAGAACGCGAGATCAAGCTGAGCCCGAAACAGTTCGCAGCGCTATGGCCCGCCACAACCGGGCGAAGACTGAGAAAGGTGCGTTACGAAATTCCGTGGAACAAGGTCATGATCGAAATCGATATTTATCGCGGCCGACATGCCGGTCTTATCGTGGCAGAGGTGGAATTCCCTAATACTGCCAGCTGCCGCAGATTCAAAGCTCCCTCGTGGTTTGGGCGCGAAGTGACAGGCACAAAACGCTACAGCAACGTGCGCCTCGCTCTTGAATAACAAACTCCATGGCTTTCTGTTTGAAATTGCGCGAGCCCCTGCCGACAGGACTCAAGCGAGTTTTTTGCGAGCAGATCGACGCAGCTTTGCACTGTTGCCAACACCCAGCAAAGCAACGTGGCGTGACCGTGCACGAGGTTCGCAAGCATCTCAAAAAGCTTCGTGCTGCAATGCGGCTCGCGATTGGCGTGGTCGGCAAAAATTGTCACGCGAAGGAGGATCGTTGCGTGCGCAAGGTCGGACGATTGGTCTCAGACTTGCGCGATGCGCAGGTGCGATTGCAGACGTTTATTAAGCTGCGCGATAAGGCGGCAAAAAAATCCGGGAAACAGTGCTTTCCGCGCACCGAGGAATTGTTGCTGCTCGAACGCGAAAGCTTTTCTGCGGCATTTGCCGGCTGGCGAAAGGAAGCGATACCACAGTTAGAAAACGTGAGAGCACGCCTCATGGCGTGGCCACTGGACGACCTGAATTGGAAAAAGATTTGCAACGCGGTATGCAAGATTTACAGGCGCGGTCATCGCGCACTCGGTAAAACGATCGACGATCCCGAGGCGGAAAATTTTCATGCCTGGCGCAAGCGAGTGAAAGATGTCTGGTATCAGTTGCGAATTTTGCAGCCACTGAATCGAACAGTCCTGGAGGAGATGGCTCAAAATGCGGAAGTGCTCGGCGAATTGCTGGGTAGTGAGCACGATCTAAATTTTTTGCGAGCGCGTTTGGAGACGGAAACAGGTGATGAAACGCTGGCCCATGAACTGGAGCGGCTTCAGAAATTGATGGACAAACGTTGCCAAGGTCTGCGCCGCGATGCGCTGGAACTCGGACGACGTTTCTACGCCGAGCCATCCAAGGCGTTTGCAAAACGCATCTCCATCTTTGCCAGCAAACGAAAGTAGCTAACAAGGAGCGGCGGTCTCCAGTCGGCCGCAGAAGTTTCGGCGAGCAGCCGGCGTTTTTCGTTAAACGTTAAGCAGGAGAATTTCGACTGCTTGCCCAGGTCCGCCAGATCTTAAAAGACGAACGAGGCCATCCGGAGCAAAACAAATGCGGCGGACTAGAGACCGCCGTTCCTTGAATGCGCTTCGTAGCACTCAAGGTATTTGATTCCCGACCCGGTGTTGAAAACGACAACGCGTTCACCGGATGCGATTTTCCCAGCTAGACGAAGCAACTTCAAAGCTGCGAAACATGCTGCGCCTTCGGGGCAGATAAAGAGACCTTCTTTTGCTCCGACCTCACGCGCGACGCGGATCATTTCTTCGTCATCGACGGCAATCGCGCCGCCATTGGACTCACGAAGAATTTCCAGGATCAGGAAATCGCCAATCGCTTTTGGAACCCGCAAACCGGAAGCAATCGTGTGCGCGTCGGGAACTTCTGCGGCGTTTTTCTCTCCGTTCTCAAACGCGCGAACGATCGGCGCGCAACCGGCAGCCTGCACCGCAAACATGCGCGGCCTTTTTTTGCAGATCCAGCCGAGTGCTTCCATTTCGTCGAACGCTTTCCACATCCCGATGAGACCAGTGCCGCCGCCGGCCGGATAAAGAATCACATCCGGGAGTTGCCAGTTGAGTTGCTCCGCTAATTCGTAACCGAGCGTCTTTTTTCCTTCGATCCGATACGGCTCTTTCAGCGTGGACATGTCGAACCATCCTTCGTCTGCGCTGTGCCGGGCGATTTCCGCGGCGCAATCGGTGATTAATCCGTCGATCAGCGTCACATGCGCACCCAGCTCGCGACACTCGACAATGTTTGCGCGCGGTGTGTCGCGCGGCATGAAGATATGCGCCTCCACACCTGCTCGAGCCGCATACGCGGCGAGCGCGCCACCAGCATTACCTGCACTGGGAACCGCGAGCTTTGTTGCGCCAAGATATTTTGCCATCGAAACGGCTACGCTCATTCCACGCGCCTTGAAGCTCTGCGTCGGATTGA
>DASYSX010000166.1:0-10770 GCA_036002955.1 Candidatus Udaeobacter sp.
TTCAGGAACTCGTTTAGTAGATCAGCGACAACGTACCGGAAAGAACGGCGGTACTCGATGGCTGCTTGGCCGCATTTCGCGCACCAATGCCCCTTCAGTTCCGCGCCGCAATTCTCGCAATGCGTCAGCGATGGACCTGTGCCTTTTTCTCCGCCTGACGTGCGCTGTCCCGGAGTTCGCTCGAAGGCGCTTATCGCCGTATCGCCTAGAAGAATTTTTGCCGGTTCATCGGACATACAGCGGCGACGCTACAAAATTATTTTATCCGCGTCGACTCAGCATAACTACGTGCAGGCTCGCCATACCCAAAGCTTTGGGTTGACCAGTCGAACTGCTTGATGAGACGATCTCGACCGGTGGGCTCGCAACTTTTCAAAACCAAGAGTCCCGACCTTCTGATGGCCGAAGCCGCCGCGCCGGACCGACAGATGAAACGCACGCTCACCGCATTCGATCTCACATGCATTGGAATCGGCGCCGTTATTGGGACGGGGATTTTCGCGCTTATCGGTACTGCAATCGCCGGTCAGACCTTTCCGACACGGCTGGAGACGCCCATTCTGAATTTTGTCCAAGCATGGCTTTCGGGAACTGATGTCGTTCTCGGCCGGTCTGGCGCTGGTCCGGCGATAGCAATTTCGCTCTTGGTGGCCGCGTTGGCTTGTGGGTTCGCTGCGCTTTGCTATGCCGAGCTTGCCTCCATGATTCCAGTGTCGGGCTCAGCTTATACGTATTCATACGCGACGTTGGGTGAGATCGTCGCGTGGGTCATCGGTTGGGATTTGATCCTGGAATATGCGGTCGGGAACATGGCGGTCGCGGTTGGCTGGTCAGGGTACTTCGTCAAGTTATGTCACAGTCTTTTCGGGCTCAAATTTCCCATCTGGGCCGTGAATGACTACCGCACGGCGAGCGATCTGATCGCAAAGGGCGGCGACACGTTGAAAGATTTTTCTTCGACAACCCTGCCCACCATTGCCGGTCATCCGATCGCCCTGAACTTTCCCGCCTTGATAATCGTCGCAGCGGTAACAGTGCTTTTGATTTACGGAATTCGCGAGAGCGCAAAGACCAATACAACGATCGTCATTATCAAAGTGGCTGTCGTTGTCTTCTTCATTTCCTTTGGGGCTTTCATGGTGCACCCGACGAATTGGCACCCGTATGTGCCGAACGGTTTTGCGGGCGTGATGAGCGGCGCAGCTATCATTTTCTTCGCGTTCATTGGTTTCGACGCGGTTTCTACCACGGCTGAGGAAACAAAAAATCCACGGCGCGACATGCCGATCGGGATCATTGCCAGTCTAATCATTTGCACGCTGCTTTATGTGCTGATGGGTACAGTGTTGGCTGGCATTAAAAAATATACGGTTTACCTGGGCGATCCGGCAGCCGCCGCCACTGCTTTTGCGAGCAAGCCGTGGGCGGAAGCTTTGATCAGCGCCGGAGCGCTCGCCGGGATGACCTCAGTGTTGCTCGTTTTCCAACTCGGCCAGCCGCGGATTTTTATGGCAATGGCACGTGACGGGTTGCTTCCGCAATATTTTGCTCGAATTCATCCACGCTTCCGTACGCCGTACGTGACCACGATCTGGACCGGCGTGATCGTCGGCGGAGTGGCGATGCTGGTAGACATCGGTTCACTCTCGGATCTGACGAACATCGGAACGCTGTTTGCGTTTATTCTTGTCTGCGTCGGTGTGGCCGTTTTGCGTCGAACAGATGGAGGACGTCCGCGACCCTTCCGTGTCCCACTCGTACCGCTGTTTCCAATCGTTGGCGTTCTCCTGTGCTTCATGCTCATGCTGAGCCTGCCGGTGCTTACCTGGATACGATTTTTCGTCTGGCTGGTGATTGGGCTCGTGATTTATTTTCTGTACAGCGTGCGGCACAGCAAACTCCGGCGTGGCATCGATGTCGGGCTGACGGAAGACATTCCTCGGCCGATCATCAAGACGTAGTTGTCTGCATTTTAGCAGCGGTCATCCCACTAAGAGCGTTGTTTCTCGACGATTCTTATAGGGATGATGAATGACTCAGTAATCGAAAGTCAGCAGATTCCCGCGAACAAACTGAAGGCAGGCTGGGAACTGCTCAAGCTTACGTTCGCAGAGTGGACGAATGACAACGCTTTCGAGTTGTCTGCCGCGCTTGCGTTTTACACGATCTTCTCAATCGCGCCCGTGCTGCTCATCGCGGTGGGCGTGGCCAGTTTTTTTCTCGCGCCTGATACTGCGACCGATCAGATCGTCGGTGAAATGGAAAAAATGATTGGTGCTCAGGGGGCAAATGCAGTGCGACAGGTGATCGAATCATCCCGCGGATTTGGTAAAGGCCTTTGGGCCGTGAGCATCGGAATTGTGACGCTCATCATGGGCGCGACCGCAGTTTTCGGAGAACTGCAGTCTGCGCTGAATCAGATTTGGGATGTCAAAGCGAAACCGGATCGTGGTGTGATCATGTCGTTCATTGTCGATCGGTTGCGCTCGTTTTCGATTGCGATTTGCGTGGGATTTCTTCTCTTGGTTTCACTCGTACTCAGCGCGGTCATCAGCGGTCTTCAAAACTACATGAACAACTGGTTGCCCGGCATCCCCTGGATTTGGCAAATGGCAAACGTGGTCGCCTCGTTCTTCGTGATCGCGGTTCTTTTCGCCGCGATTTACAAATTTTTGCCAGACGTCGTGATCTCTTGGAGAGACGTGTGGATTGGAGCGGCGGTGACGGCGTTGCTCTTTACCGGAGGAAAATATGCTATCGGGATTTATCTCGGGCGAACTGCGACGGCCAGTGCGTTTGGAGCGGCCGGTTCGCTCGTCGTCCTGCTGTTCTGGGTTTATTACTCTGCGTTGATCAGCTTTTTGGGCGCGGAGTTCACCCAAGTTTACGCACGCCGCTATGGTCCAGGCATCCGGCCCGAAAAACATGCGGTGCGCGTCGGCCGCAAGAGCGATTCGATCTGATGTGACAAAAGCTGCGAGCGGTCACATTATTTCGCATGGTCAAAGTCTCAGTTAAGTACAGCGGTGAATTGCATTGCGACGCGACGCACGGTCCCTCGCAAGCAAAAATTTCCACAGACGCACCGAGCGACAACAAGGGCAAAGGTGAAGCTTTTTCGCCCACTGACCTCGTGGCTACGGCTCTCGCAACATGCATTAGCACGACTATGGGAATTAAGGCGGAGGATCTCGGAGTTGATCTGCGTGGCATGACTGTGTCCGTGCAAAAAGAAATGTCGAACGATCCGCCGCGCCGGATCGTTGCTTTGCCTTCAGAAGTTCATATCCCCCTTGCGCCCGATCATCCGCAGCGAGATGTCCTTGAGCAAACGGCGCTCAATTGTCCCGTGCACAAAAGCCTTCCTGCGGAGATTGATCGCCCGACCAAGTTTTTCTGGGAAGGGTAGCGGACGTCATTCCGCGCGAAGTCGAGGAATCCCGTTGAGTTACCTGAATGTTACGCCGCGGGATCCCTTCGACGCCGCTCCGCTTCGCTCAGGATGACCGGCTAGTCTATTTGCCTGGATACAGCCACTGCACGTAATCACGCACGCCGTCTTCGAGCGAAAACCGCGGTTCGTATCTGAGCGCTTTCCGCGCGCTGGTGAGATCGGCTTGCGTGAAGTTTTGATAATGCGTGTGCGGGTTATCGAAGTATTCGGGCTGAAGATTTGTGCCCAGACATTTATTTAGAACATCAATCAATTCGTTAAACGAGCGCGCCTGGCCTGTCCCGAGGTTGTAAATTCCGCTCGTCTTTGCGTCGAGTGCGCGAATGCTACCTTCAACAGCGTCCTTCACGTAAACGAAATCGCGTTTCTGCTCGCCGTGTTTAAAAATGCGCGGCCGCTTGTCAGCCTTCATCTGTTGGGCCAGATGATAAACCATGCTGGCCGGCATGCCTTTGTGCGCTTCGCACGGCCCGTAAACGTTAAAATAACGCAAGCCGACGATGGTCCAGTCCGGGGACTCGGCAGCAGCGTGACGGGCGATATTATCCATGATGACTTTGGAAAATGCGTAAACGTTCGCCGGTGCCGCTCCGTTTGATTCCACGCTCGGTTCAGTCGCTGGACCGTAAGTCGCCGCCGAAGAAGCGTAGATGATTCGTGTCTTTGTGGGCCGCGCAAAATTCAAAAGCCGTCGGAAGCTTTCCACGTTGTCGTGCACCTGAACGAATTGATCGTGCAACGTCGTGTCGGTGATCGATGCAAGATGAAAAATCGCGTCGACTCCAGCAGCTTGAAGATCACCGAACTTTTCTCGCCAATCCAGTGTCGCCAGATTTTCAGCGACGAAATCTCCGCGATAGCCTGCCAGGTTTTTGAAATTACCGGATCGAAAATCATCAATCACGGTGAGGTGCGCGTCCGGGAATTTCTCCTGCAACGAAAGCGTGAGATTCGATCCGATGAAGCCGGCGCCACCGGTGATAATGAAGTTGGGCTTGGACGTGGTCATCGTATTTCGTCATTCCGAGCGAAGTCGAGGAATCCCGTGGCCCACTGACAAGTAATTCGGCGGGTTGTCTCGACTACGCTCGACATGACAGCAGTCATTGGCAGGTGATTAAATAATCTTGACGCTCAAAGCGCAAGCCGCTAGTCCTCGTCCCGGTTCTTTGCGAGCTTGGAAAAGTGGATCGGCGCAAGAAATCCCGTGAGAATCGGGAGCAGTTGCGCTGCTGTAACTGGATACGACTTCCCATTGGGCCAATCGTCGAAAGTATTTCGAAGGTGAAGGCGGGAACGAGGTGCGGTGCCGCACAGGCATCATAAGCCAGGAGCCAGAATATTTGTCCGGTCCACCTCATTCGTGAGGTCACAAGGAGCGACGGCTCGGACAGCCGTCGGTTTGTTGTATGACGGCTGCGACGCGTCACTCCTTGAAAACATCGCGAAAAAACTTCTTCGCAGAAAGAAGAATGAGAGCTGGGCGATGCGACGCTTCGAAAAACATTCGAGGCCTAACAAGTCCGACTCTCGGAGTTGGAGGTAACTTGTATGTTCACATTGCGCAGCATCAAAATTCCGGGGAGCACAGGCCGCTGGCTTGTGGTGTTTGGCGCGTCGCCAAACACATGCTTTCCGGCGAGCCACCGGAAAGTGCACGCGAGCCGCGTGCGCTCCTCAGTCCGATTCGCGGCATTACTCACCTTCGTGCCGCTCGCTTGCTTTGCGCAGCAAGCCACGCCGACTCCTTCGCCGAGCGAAGCGCAGATGGAGTCAGTCGTCGTTTCAGCGACGCGTTTCGATATTCCGCTGGATCAATCGCCTGCAAGCGCGAGCGTGATCAGTTCGGAGCAGTTGGAGCAGAAACAGATCCAACGCGTGAGCGATGCCCTGCGTGAAGTGCCTGGTCTGTCCGTCGTGCAGACAGGATCACCCGGCCAGTTGACGTCGGTGTTTACGCGTGGACTACGCAGCGAACACACGCAGGTTTTGCTCGACGGCATTCCGATCAATCAAGGTTTGCAGGGCGCATTCAATTTTGCCGACTTCACCACGGAAGATATCGACCGGATTGAAGTTGTGCGCGGGCCACAAAGCACAATTTATGGACCGCGCGCGCTTGCAGGTGTGATTCAAATCTTCACCAAACAAGGCACTGGAACGCCGGGCATAATGTTTGCCGGCGAGGGCGGCTCGTACGACTCGTTTCGGGAATGGTCTCAAAGCGACGGCAAAGTAGATGACTTCGATTATTCAGTCGGCGCGAGTCGTTTCGATACCGAAAACGCGCGGCCAAATAACAACTACCGCAACACCGCCGCGATTGCCGACGTCGGCTGGTCGCCTAACACGCCTTCGCCCGGGACGGGATCCGCAGTGGCGAGCGACCAACTGCGGATCGGCAGCTTGTTCACGTATTCGGTCAGCGACATTGGACTGCCGAATACGATCTTTGATCCGCGACCGATCGATCATTTTCTTACCGAGCGTTGGTTGATCGGGCCGCACATCGATTGGAAACCGACTGAGTGGTGGGACCACAAACTCATTGTCGCTTACGATCATGAGCGCCAAATCAATGAGCCGAACGAGGATGGGTTTGTTGGGGCCACGCGCGCGGTGTTCGAACGGACGCAGGTTGATTATCAGAACAATCTGCGACCGGCGTCGTGGTTGACGCTAACGTCCGGGTTTTACTACAGCCGGGTTAACGCGGGCGAAGAGCGTCCGTTTGTTCTGTTTGGACCAACATTTATCAGCGATCACACAGACGAAACCGCGGGATTCCTGGAAACGACGTTAACACCCGTCGAAAATCTGATCCTCGTCGCCGGCGGACGTTTCGATCATTTCAATCAATTCGGCGGCATCTGGACATATCGGTTTGCCGGCAGTTACAAAATCGACAAGACGAATACCATTTTGCATTCCAGTGTCGGTACTGGGTTCAGTCCGCCAACCAGTCAGGACAAAATTTTTGGAAACAACTTCGGCCTGAAACCTGAAGAAGACCTAGGATGGGACGTCGGAATCAGACAGCAGCTGTGGCAAAATCGCGTAGACGTGGGCTTGACCTACTTTCACAACGACCTCTCGAACGTAATCGGGTTCAACGGGCTTTTTGACACGCTCAATCTCGGCTCTGCCGAAACCCAGGGGCTGGAAGCGGAACTGCACGCCCAACCGATTCCCAATTTCTTTTTGACGGCTGCTTACACATATCTCGAGGCAGAAAAGACATCCTCAAAAGACGTTTCGCAGTTGCAAGGCGCACGTCTGCCGCGTCGGCCTCGCAATGAGATTTACGTTTCAGCGTCATACCTTTGGTGGAAAAGGCTACGAACAGTGGTCGAAGCAAAGTTCGTCAATGCGCGCGAAGAATTGAATTTTGGCGGTCCCAATTTCAACATCGAAGACTATTCGTTTGTGAACATCGTCGCCGAATATGAAGTCAATCCGCACTTTTCAATCTTCGGCCGTATAGACAATCTAACTAACGAGCATTACTCCGAAGTCTTCGGTTTTCCCGCGCTCGGCCGCGCCGCGTACGGTGGGGTAAAGTTACGATTTTAGAGTAGCGCGAGCCTCTGGCTTGCGAGTTTCTGAGATCATAAGCGAGACGCGTGTGCTACTCTTTTTCCGTGTCGCCGAAACTTTGTGATAAAAAACTGACGGTACTCGGCGCCGGCAAATTGGGTGGCATCCTGCTGCGGGCATATCTGAAGCAGGGATTGTTTCTATCCAATCGGGTCAACGCGACTGTTAAGCACGCCGAGAAAGGAGCCGCGCTCGCGAATGACCTCGGCATTGCGGTGACCACCGACAATCGCGAAGCCGTTAAAGGCGCTGACATCGTTTTGCTGACAATAAAACCGCAAACCGTTGCGGAAGTATTGCAGGAGATCGCTCCCGAGATTGGCGCTGACACGCTGATTGTCTCCGTCGCCGCCTCTGTGCCGGCACGATTTGTCGAGCAGCAACTCGCCGCGGCTACAAGCGGTAAGCGCGAAGTGGCAGTCGTGCGCGCAATGCCTAACACTCCGGCCGCTGTCGATTGCGGCATGACGGCAATCTGTGGTGGGACTCATGCCAGCTCTCATCATCTCGACGTTGCTCGCACGATGTTCGATGCGGTGGGTCGAACGATTGTTCTTGATGAGAAACACATGGACGCAGTCACGGGCCTTTCTGCGAGCGGCCCTGCCTTCGCCTACATCATCCTGGAATCGCTGGCTGAAGGTGGGGTGAAAGTCGGTTTGCCGCGCGAGGTAGCGACCCTCCTCGCAGCGCAAACGATGAAAGGCGCGGCAAGTGTTGTTTTGGAAACCGGCGATCACCCGGCGCTCCTCAAAGACGCTGTGACTACACCGGCGGGCTGCACCATCGACGGCATTCTCGAACTCGAAGAAGGCAAACTCCGCGTCACGCTCATCAAGGCGGTCGTGAAAGCTACGAGCCGCGCTGGCGAGCTGCTGTTTGAAAAATAGCCGCGCGCGTGGACGCCTTGTCATTCCGGACGAAGTCGCGGATTCTGCTGCGTGTTTAATATGACTCCGCTGCTTTATCTCATCATCGGATTGGTGGGCGGCGGGTTACTCGTCGCGGTGATCATGTTGTTAGCACGGCGCGGAAATCAGAAGCCAGCGACGGAGTTGGCGAAACGATTGGAAACGATCGATCGCAGCTTGCGCGACGAATTTTCGCGCAATCGCGAGGAAGCAGGCGCGGCGGCGAAGAATCAGCGCGAGGAATTAGCCAGATCGTTGGAAGGCGTCAGATCGATTGTGGATGTTCGGCTACGGCAATTGCAGGACGACAACGCACAACAGATCGACAAGATGCGCGCGACCGTCGACGAAAAGCTGCAGGGCACGCTCGAGAAGCGTTTGGGCGAATCCTTCAGGCTGGTTAGCGAGCGGCTGGAGCAAGTGCATCAGGGTTTGGGTGCGATGCGACAGTTGGCCAGCGATGTTGGTGGTTTGCAACGTGTTCTCACGAACGTGAAGACGCGCGGTGGCTGGAGTGAATGGCAGCTCGGCGTTCTCCTGGATGAAATGCTTACCCCTGAGCAATTCGCGAAAAATATAAAAATGCGGGAGGACACGGACGAGCGCGTTGAGTTTGCGATCAAATTGCCTGGCGACGAAAATGGAACGCCCGTCTGGTTACCAATCGATGCGAAATTTCCGATGGAACACTACGACCGTCTGGCTGCGGCCCAGGAGAAAGGCGATCCGGCGTCCGTCGAAATCGCGATCAAAACTTTGGAGACCCAATTGAAGCGCTGCGCCAAAGACATTTGCGAGAAGTACATTAATCCGCCGAAGACGACCGATTTTGCGCTGCTATTTCTGCCAAGCGAAGGCCTTTACGCTGAAGCGATCCGGCGTATCGGCCTGGTTCAAAATGTGCAGCGCGATTGTCGTGTTACATTCGTAGGGCCGACAACGCTCGCAGCGTTGCTCAATAGTTTGCAAATGGGTTTTCGCACGCTGGCGATTCAGAAGCGTTCCAGCGAAGTTTGGAATCTACTTGCGGCAGTGAAGACTGAGTTCGGCAAATTCGGCGACTCGCTATCGGCGGTAAAGGAGAAGATCGACCAGGCATCGCGCAAGATGGAGGACGTCGATGTTCGCTCGCGCGCGATTACCAAGAAATTGCGCGATGTGGAAGAATTGCCCTCGAATCCGCAGCCGTTGTTAAAGGATTTTTTGCAAACCGATAACGCGCACGCGCCCGATGAATAAGACGTGAAAACGGTGTTGATTACCGGCGCGAACAAAGGCATTGGCCACGAAGTCGCGCGGCAGCTTGCAGCCAAAGGATTTCACGTGCTTGTCGGTGCGCGAAACTCCAAGGCGGGTCGCAAAGCAGCGGAGGAAATCGCAGACGGCGGCAGCAAAGCAACGTTTTTGAAAATAGACGTTGCCGACAATGACAGCGTGACATCCGCGGCGCGCGAATTCTCAAATATCGCGAATCATCTCGATGTGCTCGTGAACAACGCGGGCATCATTGTTGACGGAGACGATGCAATTTTGGAGATCAGCGACGAGTTGTTTCGAAACACCTTGGAAACAAACACGCTTGGCGCACTGCGCGTTACGCGCGCATTCGAGTCGTTACTTCGAAAAAGTACAGCGCCGCGCGTGATCAATGTCTCGAGCGGCGGCGGTCAACTCACCGGCGGCGCGGATGGTTGGGCACCGGCTTATTGCATTTCGAAAACTGCGCTGAACGGCGTGACAGTGCAGCTCGCTGCTGCGTTGCCGAAATTTGCGGTGAATTCTGTATGCCCGGGTTGGGTGCGGACGGAAATGGGCGGCGAGAACGCGACCCGCTCAGTGGAGGAAGGCGCGGATACGATTGTGTGGCTTGCCAGCGAAGCGCCGCAGAATCTCACCGGTAAATTCCTGCGGGATCGTAAAGAGATTCCGTGGTGATCCGCCTCCGCCAAAGGCTACGGCGGACAGGTCCGCCTTTCATTGTAGCTGTAGGGTGCGCTGTCCTCAGCGCATGGTGTAAACTCCGTTTGCTCCGGTTTTGGCCTGCTCGTTTATCGCAGAAATGGATTTGTCAGGCGTTCCTGGCCGATGGTTGTCGCCGGTCCGTGGCCGGAGAGTACGGTTACATCATCATCCAACGGAAATAGCTTTTTCCTGATCCCATCAATTAACAGATCAATATCGCCGCCGGGCAAATCACCGCGACCAACGCTGCCGGCGAAAAGAACGTCGCCACCAAAGAGCAAGTGGTCCTTGCGCGAAAAGAAACAAAGACTGCCGGGGCAATGGCCAGGCACTTCCAGAACTTGAAAATCTGCGCCGAGAAAAGTTCGGTTTGCTGTTTCTTCGATGACAAAATCCGGTTCGACTGGTTCGATCTCCAGCGCGAATCCGAAGTTGCGAAAGAAATCGCGATCAGAAATCATGGGCGCGGTCAGCGGGTGACATCCGATTTGTGAGTGAAACTGCTGTTTAACCTTGGCGACGTCTTGGACGTGATCGACGTGCCCGTGTGTCAGTAGCAAAAGTTTGGGATGGATATTAAGGGAACGGACCCATTCGCACGCACCCTCAGGTGCGTCGAACAGGATCCATCCTTCCGGCGCTTCGAATAGATAACAATTGGTTTCAAAGATCCCGCCGCAAAACGTTTTATAAGTCGCAGATGCCATTATAACGAAGTTTTTGAATGTTCAGCGCGGTTGATTGTCTATTGCTACCCAACAATGCCGCCGGTCAGCTACTTCTCATGCAAAAGGTGAAATCGCACAAAGCTAAAAGGCAAAGTAGCTGCGCGGCCGATCTGATTGC
>DASYSX010000167.1:0-2915 GCA_036002955.1 Candidatus Udaeobacter sp.
CCGGTCTTACGGCGATCTGAGCGAGAACTTTGAATTCAAAGCGGCGAAGCAAATGCAAAGCGTGTTGATGCGACGGAAAGCCGAGCTGGAACAGATGCTGCACGACGCGCGCGGCACATCATTCGAAAATCCTGATACGACGCGCGTGTCCATCGGCACCATCGTCAAATTACGGGGCGAGGGAACGAACGACGAAGAAACCTACACGATCCTTGGCGCATGGGACGGCAATCCAGACCGTCATATTATCTCTTACCAAACCGCCATCGGACAAGCGCTGCTAGGTCATGAAGTTGGCGAGACTATTTCGCTGAACAGAGATGAGGGCACTGCTCAATTTACCATCGTCTCAATTCAACCGGCCCCTCCGGACCAGACTGCGCCCGCGCCCGAACTTGCCATTGAGCCTGGTGTTGAAGCAGCAGTAGTTGAATAAGCGCGGAATTTTTGTCCCGCTTTTGACATTCATTCGTGATTCGTGGTCGGCATATCGCCGCTTGGAAAGCGCGGACGCTTCCGCGCACTTCAAAATAACTAGATCAGGAGTTCGTAGGAGAGAACACTCAAGCAATAGATTGCCGCGGTTTCTACTCGAAGGATGATTGGACCGAGTGTGATCGGCTGGCATCCGTGACGGCGCGCGAGCGCGAGCTCTGCAGGAGTGAAGTCACCCTCAGGCCCAACCAGCATCAACACGCTTCGAGGGCGATCACCATGTTCGCTCGAATAGGTTTCCAGAATTTTTTTTAATTGCTGCGCATCGGGCTGGAGCGATCCGATCAGGCGAAGATCGAATGGCTGGTCGGAGATTGAGAAGAATTCCGCTAATTTTTTCGGGACGTGAACACGCGGCAGCCAATTCTGGCCACATTGCTTGGCAGCTTCGATAGCGATCTGCTGCCATTTCGTCTGCTTTTGCGAGGCGCTTTCCGAATCGACCTGCACAATCGTGCGGTCCGAAATGATCGGCATAATTTCGGCTGCACCAATCTCGACAGCCTTCTGCACAATGAGATCCATGTTTTTCCCCTTCGGGATTGCCTGCCCCAAAACAATCCTGCAGCGCAGCGGCGGCGTTTCTGCTTCGTGCAATTTTCGTAGTCGGATCTCGTGGTCTGCGACATTTATAATTTCGGCAGTGAATTCGCGGCCCTCCCCGTTGAAGAGGACAAGCTTGTCTCCGGCTTGCATGCGCAAGACATTGCGCGCGTGATGGACTTCGGAGCCACGTAACGCGACTCCCTGAGGGTCCCAGTTCTCGGGCGGGACGTAGAAACGATGCATGGCGGGTGGGTTGAAATGACCTACGAGTATTCAGCCGCGATACGCGCGTTTAGCGACACCACGTTTTGCAACACATTGCTGAACGGCAGCTCGATGCCGCGCTGTTTGAGAGCGGCGATCACACATTCTGTAGCAATATTTCCAACCAAAGCATCCTGCGCGAATGGGCAGCCACCTAATCCGCTGATGGCCGAATCAAAACGACGGCAGCCAGCGTCATACGCGGCGAGTACCTTGGATTCAGCCTGGGCGGGCGCGCTATGGAGATGCACACCGACGTCACGGTCGGGGTACTCACTTGTCACTGATTCAAAGACACTTTGAATCAAATCAGGACCCGCCATGCCGACCGTATCAGCAAGCGAAACGGATTTTATATCGAGATCGACAAGTTTATTCAGCGCTTCGCGAACCTGCGTCTGATCCCACGGATCACCATAGGGGTTTCCAAACGCCATCGAAACGTAAGCAGTAGTATTCAGGCCCGCATCGTCTGCTTTTCTTTTGATCGATTGTAGAACTTTGTAGCACTCGGCAAATGTCTGATTCTGGTTTTTGCGCAGAAAAGTCTGGGAGATCGAGCAAGGGAAACCAAGAGTCGAAACAGCTTGAGTCGCAATGGCTCGCTCAGCGCCTTTTTCGTTCACCACGATTCCGATGATCTCGACATCGTTAGGCAGGTCCATTTGTTCCAGCACTTTTTCGCTGTCGGCCATTTGCGGAACGGCCCTGGGAGAAACAAAGCTGACTGCATCGATGTGTTTGAATCCCGCGTCGATCAGGGCGCGCAGGTAGCGGGTTTTCAGTTCGGTGGGAATTTGCCGGCTGAGGCCCTGCCACGCATCGCGTGGACATTCGATCAGGATGGTAGCGTCGCGAACCACAGAATTGCGGCGCTATTTAAAGAATTCCTTTGCGCGGTCGAAGAAACTTTTGCGCATTGGAGTGTTCTCCTCACCGCAGAGTGCGGCGAATTCCTCGAGTTTACGGCGTTGCTCTGAGTTTAGGCGCGAAGGCACCTCCACGATCAGCCGCGCGAATAAATCGCCGTGGCTCCGGCCGTTCACGTTTGTTATTCCTTTGCCACGTAGCTTGAACATTTGCGCGCTTTGTGTGCCTGCAGGGACTTTAACAAAGGCCTTGCCCTCAAGCGTCGGCACGTCGATCTCGCCGCCCAACGCCGCAACGGAAAACGGGATTGGCACGTCACAATACAAATCGTCCGCTTCCCGATGGAAGATGTTGTGCTCCTTGATGTGGACCACCACGTAAAGATCACCGGCTGCACCGCCGCCGATGCCCGCCTCGCCATTTCCGGGCGAACGTAATCGCGTCCCCTCCCGGATTCCCGCGGGGATTTTCAATTTGATTCGGCTTAGTTTTTCGACACGCCCCTCGCCGCCGCATTTCTGACACGGCTTTTCGATGATTTCACCGGCGCCGTGGCAACGCGGACATGTTTGTGAGACATGAAAGAACCCACGCGAACTGATCACCTGTCCGCGCCCACCACACGTCGTACAACTTGTTTTCCGCGAGCCTGGTTCAGCGCCACTGCCATGGCATTTTTCACAGGCATCAAGCTTCTCAATCTCAATCGTCTTCTCTGCGCCGAAAGCCGCCTCCTCCAA
>DASYSX010000168.1:0-5599 GCA_036002955.1 Candidatus Udaeobacter sp.
GCGCTGCTTGCATGAAGCTCGATGTAAGACATGGAACGTCATCCTGAGCGGAGCGAAGCGAAGTCGAAGGATCCCGCAGCGATAGCCATCGGTTCCATTACGGGATTCCTCGACTTCGCTCGGAATGACAACGCGAGATTAGTCATAAACGCCGTCGATTTTCCAAGCGCCGTCACGCTCGTGCGCGCGAACTAATTCACCCTTTTGCAATTGCAGATCCCACTCGGCGCGGCGCCACGATTTTTCGTCCCACCAATTTCCGGAAAGCAAATACGGGCCCCGTTCATCGATGACTTTTCCAGACATTTCCGCACTCCGAACGTGCGTCGGTATCTCTTCATCGCGCAAGACAGACGCAGAGACTGCGGATCGAAATCTTCGCAGCGCCGCTGTACCGTGAGCTGTCCTCAGCGCACCGAAGTCGGGGCCGCAATCGCGGTTTACTCCGCTGGGGACATCCTCCTTCGCCCGGGCTACGGCGGACGAGGCGGACACTGCAGCCCACGAAAACGGCTGCATGCGAAATGCATCGGGGCGATGCGTCTCTTCCAGAACCGGTGTGCCGATCCGATCGCCGCCCAGGAGGGAAGTCAAACGGGCGAGTGTTTCTGAAAGTTGCTGTGGGTTGCGCAATGTTGTTTCAAATAATCCGAATTGTTCCCCGGCAGCTTTGATCGGTTCTGCGCTCAGCGCGACCGCGACGATCGGATGGTTAGACCGAAAATTCTCCAGATGCGTCTGGAGCATCCGGAACAGAAGATCGACATCGTTTGTGGGCTGTGGAATTTTGAAAACTCGCTCGTATATTTGTTTATTCCCGAACGTGATTTGCAGCCTCAGTTCTTTCGCGACGAGATAAATTGCTGCCAAACGAACGGCGAGCTGCTCCAAAAAACGGCGCAGCATAAAAAGCAACGGCTCGGCTGTTTCGATTTCGCGCTCAAACTCGAAGCTCTCCTCAAACGACTCCGGTGGCCGAATCAATTTTAGCAGTCGATTGGATCGTGCATTGGCACGCTCCCACATGCGGATTGCTTGGGGGCCAAGTCGGGCGCCAAGCTGTTCCTTATCCAGCGCAGCCAGTTGGCCAAGGGTATGAATTCCCCACTTGTGCAGAATCGCGAAGATTGCCTGCACCTCCATTTGCCCTTCCATGCAGGCAAGCTACAACAGGGAAGGATATATGTTCAAGTGAACACTTCAGCACATCTGTCATGTCGAGCGGAGTCGAGACATCTCAGTTTTTTCCATTTCCTCCCGACATCGAGAGATTCCTCGACTTCGTCTGCGGCTTCGCTCGGAATGACAGATTCCAAAAACGGAAATTCAGACAATCTCGACCGGACATTCCGGCAGCGCTCGCATAAACGCGCGGCCGTAGGCTTTGGTCACCACGCGGTTATCGAGGATGACAATGATGCCGCGATCGGTCTTGGTCCGAATCAAACGGCCTACTCCTTGTCGCAATTTCAAGATCGCTTCGGGCAACGAATATTCAGTAAAGGGATCGCCGCCGCGTTGCTCGATCAGCTCAAGTTTAGCTTCTATCAGCGGATGATTTGGGACGGAAAACGGCAGTCGGGTGATGATCACGTTGGAAAGGGCTTCGCCTGGAACGTCCACGCCACCCCAGAAACTGTCTGTGCCGAAGAGCACACTGCGCGGCGTTGATTTGAATTGCTCCAGCAATTTGCTGCGCGGCGCTCCCCCACCCTGCACCAGAATATTCATATCCTCCGTCGCAAAAAACTTTTCCATCGCACCAGAGACCTGCTGCATGTCGCGATAGCTCGTAAAAAGCACGAACGCGCGGCCATCACTCTTCTGCACGAAATGCGCGATCCAATGTTCGAGCGCTTTCTGATAACCAGCATCGCGCGGATCGGGCATCTTCTGAACCACGAACACCTTCATTTGTTTTTGAAAATTGAAAGGGCTTCCGAGCTGCAATGGCTCTGCTTCCATTGCCCCGATGCGCTTGCGGAAATAAACGAGATCCGGGCGGCCCACGGCCAGAGTGGCGCTGGTCATCACGCAGCAGCAGTTGTCGCGAAAGAGCATTCGTCGCAGCACCGGTGCGAGATCGATGGGCGCGGCGTTTAGCGCGAGGAAGCGTTCCGTTCTGCCCGTGCGCTCGACCCAGTACACATGCTCAGGTGCGCTTTGCTCCAGGAAAATCGAAATGCCATCGCGCGCATCGCGAATCCGCCGGCCAAACTCTTGCAACTCCGCTTTCAATATTTCGTCGTCGGCGCGTTTAACAACATCGACGACGCGCGCCTGAAGCGCAGTCAACCGGGCGGTAATCGTGTCTGGAACAAGTTCGACTTCGCGCACCCGAAACTCGCGGCCTTTCGGAAAATTAGATTTGGAGTCGACTGCGGAAAAAAACTTATCAACCTCATCGATCAGTTCCGCCGCCAGTCGCACGCCGGCTGCATCGCGCATCACGGTGAAAAGACCTTTGCGAGTCCGCGCATTGTATAGCCGCTGAATCGTCGACCGCAGTCCATATTGCGAGATGCCGATACCGATTTGCTTCGACGCGACTTGTTCCACGGTGTGTGCTTCATCGAAAATGATGAAATCATTCGGGAACAAGAACCCGCTCTCGCGTTCTTCCTGCATGTCTGGCGACCCCAACAAAATGAACAGCAGCGTATGATTCAGCACGATCACGTCGGCTCCCAGCAGCCGTTTGCGAGCCTGCTGATAGAAACAGCGCGGATCCTGACCACAAGTCTTTTGGGTGCAGATGTGCGCTTCACTGCACACTTGTGACCAAACTTTTGGATCGGGCTCGACAGATAGATCGCTGAGCGATCCATCACGCGTCGTGCGCGCCCATTCCGCCAAGCGCTGCAATTCGCTTCGCTCCGGGCCGGTAAAAAGTTCCTGCTCGTTTTGCACCGCGCGCTCGAGTCGGCGCGGGCACAGATAATTTTGCCGACCCTTCATCAAGGCTGCTTCAAACTCGACCGGCAGCAATTTTTTCAAGATCGGAATGTCTTTGTGAAGCAGTTGCTCCTGAAGATTGATGGTATGCGTTGAAATGATGGCCTTTTTGTGTCGCTCCAGCGCGAATAGGACCGACGGCACCAGGTAGCCTAGCGATTTGCCAACACCAGTGCCTGCTTCGACGATCAGATGCTGTTCTTCCTCCAGCGCTTGCGCGACGCGCGCTGCCATCTCCTGCTGTTGTGGACGAAACTCAAAGTTCTTTGCCTTGGAGAGCGGACCATTCTCGGAGAAGAATGCGCGAACGCGTTCGACGAATTCGCTGCCCAGACTGTCTTTCAGCGCGATCATGAGGAGGAAATGACGAAGCACGAAGGACGAAGCACGAAGGAAATCCGAAGCTCGAATGACGAACGAACCGGGCTGTCATTCCGGGCGCAGTCGAGGAACCCCGTCGCCATACCTATCAGTAACGCTGCGGGGTCCTGCGACCCCGAAAGCTTTCGGGGCTCAGGATGACAAGTCGTTTCATTCGTCATTCGTTCGCGTTTTGTCATTCGGATTTCGTCATTGTTTCTCCACAAATTTGGCGCATACCGCCTACTTGAGTACGCTGATGACGATGGAACATTTTTAAATCGCAATGCGACTTCTCGACCGATACGTCATTCGAAACTTCGTGCAGGTTTATTTTTACTGCATCGCAGGGTTCACGTCGATCTGGCTCATCTTCGACGTCAGCGACAATATCTCGAGTTTCATTGACAACCATATTCCAATATCTCTGGTGGCTCGTTATTACGCCACGCAGATCCCGCAGGTGTTCATTATTCTGCTCCCGGTTGCACTTCTGCTGTCTCTTCTTTTCGCGCTCGGACGAATGTCGCGGTCGAATGAAATTGTTTCCATGCTCACGGCAGGCGTGAGCCTCCCCCGTGTTCTGCTACCGCTGATCGGCATCGGTCTGCTGACCGTCGCAGCGAGCATGGCGCTGAACTATTCGCTGGCGCCGCATGCGGAATTGGCGCGGAAGAATTTTCTTTCAGAGGCGCAGTCGCGTCCTGGACGGAACATTCAGGGGCAGGTCTTTCGCAATCGAACCGACTTGCGCACCTGGTTCATCCAGAATTTTCGGCTTGGAGACAACCTGTTCAATAACGTGCAGGTACTGCAACAGGACGCGCAGGACAATATCGTCATGAGTTATTCGGCCGCTCGGGCATATTATCGGCCTGAAACAAAGACGTGGGATTTGGAGAACGTGCGGCTGGCTTACTACGATGCGACTGGAAACATCACCAAGGAAGAGTTTCGTCCCACGTTAAGTATCGAGCACTGGAGCGAAACACCGTTCCGGCTGACTAGTGCGAACGTGCAAGCGGAAGCCCTCAGCGTGCCGGAATTGCGCGAGTACCTGCATTTCAATGCGGACTTCCCGCCGACATTGTTAGCGCCGTTTCGCACTCATTTTCAGTACAGGCTGGCGTTGCCGTGGAGTTGCCTGGTCGTTGTGTGGATAGCCGCGCCGCTCGGAATCGGCTACTCGCGTCGCGGTGTTTTATCCAGTGTTGCCGCTGCAGTGATCCTCGTGTTCTCGAATAATTTCCTTGTACATCTTTTTCTCGCGCTCGGCGAAGGCGACCGTGTTCCCGGATGGATTGCCGCATGGACGCCGAACGTTCTTTTCGCCGCAATTGGTCTTTATTTGCTATACCTTCGCGCCTCAAATCGCGAACCGCCCAGCTTTAATCCGTTTGCCGCGCGGCGTATAGTTGCGCGATGAACCCGCTTTCAAACGAATGGGCGATCAAGCACCGCGCGGACTCCTGCGTGGTGACGCAGCGGCCGTTTGTCCCTGGCGAATATTTTTACACGCTTCTTTATCACGACGCCGATGGTTACCGGCGCGAGGATTTGAGCGAAGACGCCTGGCAAAACCGGAATGAAAATATTCGGCCGTTTTCATTTTGGAAATCACGTTTTGAACCGCTTCCGCCAAAGCCGCCCGAACCGCTGCCCAAGGAAAGTGCAGAGCAACTCTTTCGCCGTTTGATCGCGTCGGAGTCACCGCCTGCAAACGCCTGTTACGTCCTGGCAGCGATGCTCGAACGAAAACGTGTTTTGAAACAGGTGAAGACCGAAGAAGCCCGAGAGGGACGCGTTCTTATTTACGAGCAAGGTTCCACAGGCGACGTGTTCATCGTGCCCGACCCGCAATTGCGCCTGGACGAATTGGAAAATGTGCAGAACGAGGTGGCAGAGTTACTTCGCGGAGCCGCACAAAACGGATAGTGTTTAAGCAAACCTGCTGATGACTCCTGAAACATCGACGCTCAATTACAAGATCGGCAACGAACGCCTGATCAGCGTGACCGAAAACGCAGCGCGCAAGTTAGCGTCGCTGCTCGAGGAAAAAGGCCAGCCAGATGGGGCGCTGCGCCTCAAGGTGATTGGTGGCGGCTGTTCCGGTCTGCAATACGTGATGGATTTGGTGGAAGGCCCGAAGGAGCGCGACATCCTTGTTCCGACGCAAAATGTGCACCTCGTGGTAGATCCCAAAAGCGCGCTATTCGTTAGTGGCTCCGTGCTCGATTACAGCGACGACCTGCAAAAAGGCGGCTTCAAAGTCACCAATCCCAAC
>DASYSX010000169.1:0-4556 GCA_036002955.1 Candidatus Udaeobacter sp.
AAAGTCGCGGCGCGCTTGCGTGAGCATGGACACATCACGTACTTCGCAGGCGGTTGCGTGCGCGACATGGTGCGGGATTTGACACCTAAGGATTACGACATCGCTACCGACGCGCGCCCTGAAACTGTGCAGGCGCTTTTCCCGCGCACGTACGCGGTCGGTGCGCATTTTGGCGTAATCATCGTACTGGAGGACGGCTTTCAATTTGAGGTGGCCACCTTTCGCTCCGATGACGTCTACATCGACGGCAGGCACCCAAGCGCGGTGCATTTTTCATCGCCGGAGCAGGACGCAAAGCGGCGCGATTTCACAATTAACGGAATGTTTTATGATCCGGTTGCAGGTGAGGTGATTGATCTTGTCGGCGGTCAAACAGACATCGCGGCAAAATTAGTCCGCGCAATTGGCGATCCGGCGAAAAGATTTGCCGAAGACCGCTTGCGCATGCTTCGCGCGGTGCGCTTCGCTGCGGTCCTCGATTACCAGATCGATAAGGAAACTTGGGACGCGCTTGTAGCCAACGCGGCTTCGATCAATCAAATCAGCGCGGAACGAATTCGCGAGGAGCTGGTGCGGATTTTCTTGTCACCGAATCGTGTGCGCGGGTGGGACCTGCTCGATTCCAGCGGGCTGATGCGCGCAATTCTACCGGAGATCGAAGCGATGAAGGGCGTCTTGCAGCCGGAACAATTCCATCCAGAAGGCGACGTGTTCGTGCATACCCGACTGATGTTGTCCATGCTTCCCGAAACAGTTTCCGTACCGCTGGTTTTCGCGGTGTTATTTCACGACGTGGCGAAGCCGGTGACCGCAACCGTGGATAACACGGGCCGGATTCGTTTTAACGAACATGACCGAATCGGGGCGCAAATGACAGAGGCGATTATGAGGCGCTTGCGATTCTCAGGGGCTGAAATTGAAGCGTCCGTCGAAATGGTCCGGCAACACATGGTTTTCAAAGACACGCCAAAGATGCGAGTGGCGAAATTGAAGCGGTTTATGGCGCGTCCAACGTTCAGGGAGGAGCTGGAGCTGCACAGGGTTGATTGCGCAAGCAGTCATCGAATGCTGGACAATTACGAATTCTTACTGCGCAAACGCGAGGAATTCGCTACCGAGCCAATCATTCCGCCGCCATTGGTGCGCGGTGATGATTTAATCGCGCTGGGTTTTAAACCGGGCCCGGAATTTGGCCAGATCCTGGAGGCAGTGGAGACGCGACAACTAGAGGGACGCCTGCGTACGACTGATGAAGCGCTTGAATGGGTCAAACAACGATATTTGTCGGGCGAACAGAATTAAAACGTCAGATAGCAACGTCGAATGAGAATTCTGATGAGCAGCGCGGAAGGGCCCCCTATGCAACGGATGGGCGCGCTGGTAGACGTCATCGACGCGTTGCCGCACGCATTGCGCGATCGTGGGCATGAGGTGAGCGTCGCGCTCCCGTTCTATCGCGAGATTCGAGAGAATCGTGCATTCAAGAAGAAGGACACCGGTATAACTGTCGAAGTGCAGGTCGGCGATACGACTCACGTCGCGCGATACCTGGAAGGCCGAAGCGCCAGCGGCGTGCAGTTGTTTTTCATCCGCTGCGATGAATTTTTTGATCGCGCTGGAATTTACGGCGAGCGCGGCACGCCGTACGACGACAATGCCGCGCGATTCATTTTTTTCTGCAAAGCAATCGTCGAGTTGGCCCGGCGATTAACTCCGCAATTGGACATTCTGCACGTGCACGATTGGGCGCCAGCGCTGGTGCCCGTTTTTGTGAATGCACAAGGACTGCCTTTCAGCACGGTTTTGACTGTCCACCACGTTGCTGATCAGGGCAGCTTTTGGGGACTCGATTTTCATCTCACGAATTTGCCGGCGCGTTTTTTTACGCTGGACGGCGTAGAGTTTTTTGGACGGCTGAATTTTCTCAAAGGCGGCATTCTTTACGCCGACCGAACCACAACGGTCAGCGAGCATTACCGGCGCGAAATCCTGACGGCGGCAGGTGGATGCGGTCTGGATGGAGTTTTGCGTGAAAATGCACATCGCGTCACCGCAATTTTAGATGGCGTGGATTACACACGCTGGAATCCAGCGTCCGATCGTTTACTTCCGGCGCGTTACGATGCCAAACGCCTTCGGGGAAAACAAACGTGTCGTGAGGCGCTCCTGAAGCAAATGAACCTCGCCGCTGCGCCGAGCGGTCCGGTTTTCGGAATGGTAAGTCGCGTGGTCCAGGAAAAAGGGTTCGAAATTCTCGTGCCGCTGCTTGATCGGTTACTCTGGGACGATGTTCGTTTAATCATCCTCGGCGAAGGCGATCCTGCGTTTGAAACGGCGCTTGCGGTCACAGCCAGAAAATTTCCAACCAGGTTTGCTTACCAACGAGATTATGATGAGAAAGTGGCGCATTTGATTCAGGCAGGCATGGATATCAGCCTGATTCCATCGCGTTTCGAACCAGCAGGCTTGGGCGCGATGTACAACTTGAAATATGGCGCGCTGCCGGTCGCGCGCGCAACCGGTGGAATTCAGGAGATCATTGAAGATTACGATCCGGCAACGGACACCGGTTATGGGTTTTTGTGTTACGAATATTCAAGCGATGCTTTCTGGGACGCGATGAAACGTGCGCGCCAAACCTTCGGCGATCAGTGTCTTTGGACGAAACTCATGAAACGCGCGATGGCCCGCAATTTTTCGTGGGATGCGTCTGCGCAGCGTTATGAAGCCCTATATGCGGAGCTTTTAGGCGCGCCGGACAAGGCTGCTGCATAGGGTGCAGCGCGATCGCGCTACTCGGCTTTTCGTTTGCCAAGTGTGCTTAGATGTGGGATTATGGGCGTCTTTTTCTCCCTAGAGAAACTATGACTTACGCAATCATCAAAACTGGTGGCAGGCAATTTCGCGTCGCGGAAGGCGACACCCTCGATGTCGATCTTCTCGATGCCAAACCGGGCAAAACTGCGACGTTTGGTGATGTCCTATTGTTTGCCGACGGAAAAGACATCAGCCATGGCAACCCGCATATCTCCGGGGCGAAGGTGACTGCTGAAGTCATCGAACAGCGCAAGGATAAGAAAGTCATCGCGTTCAAATACAAGCGGCGCAAAGGTTATCACCGCACCGTCGGCCACCGTCGCAAATTGACACGCGTAAAGATCAAAAGCATTACTCTGGCAGAGAAAAAGGCTGCGGCGAAAAAGACCGAGGATTAACCATCAAGTAACGACTCTCTTCAATGGCTCATAAAAAAGGACAAGGCAGCGTTAAAAACGGGCGCGACAGCGTCAGCAAACGACTTGGTGTGAAAAAATTCGGCAGCGAGGTAGTTATAGCCGGGAACATCATTGTGCGTCAGCGCGGCACAAAATTTTTGCCAGGAAGAAATGTCGGGCTCGGTCGCGATTACACAATCTTTGCTTTGGTTGACGGGAGTGTGCGCTTCGATCTCGGCGGACGACGGGTGAATGTAGATCCCGGAGCGGTCACCGCTTCCTCATCTTGAACCTCCAAAGCTTTCGGGGTCGAAAGATCCCGTTGCAAGATCGAGCAGTAACCCCACAGGATTTCTCGATTTCGCTCGCAATTACGGTGCTTGCTTTGCGACTTCCCTTCGCGGTATAAGCGAGGTTTCGCCATGATGAGGTATAACACTTTTCTACTTTTTGGCGCGCCTGGCAGCGGCAAAGGCACGCAGGGCAAGACCCTCGGCACGATCCCGCGTTATTATCATTGCGCTTGTGGCGACGTCTTCCGGTCCATCGACACGCGCACAAAAGTAGGCAAAGCTTTCCTTGATTATTCGAGTAAGGGACAGCTCGTTCCGAACGAGATCACAGTGGAGCTTTGGCGGGAGGCGATCGATTCAGCCGTAGAAGCGCACAAGTTCAAACCGGACATCGACACTCTCGTATTGGACGGAATTCCACGAAACGTCGGTCAGGCCAAGATCATGAACGAAATGATCGATGTGAAGAAGGTGTTTCACCTTGCGTGCCCCGATCGCGAGACATTGTTTTACCGCCTCAAGAAGCGCGCTCTGAAAGAGAATCGTCTCGACGACGCAAACGAGGAAGTTATCCAGCGGCGTCTTGATATTTACGAGAAAGAATCGAGACCAGTGCTGTCATACTATTCAAGAGATCTAATCACCGTGGTTGACGCCATTCAGCCGCCTGTGAAAGTTCTGCTCGATATCTTAGAGAGTGTGAACGACGGCGCGTATGAATCAGCAGCAACAGTTTGAAAGTTTCACCGCATCGAGTCTTTATTGCGAAAAATGCAAAGCCGCGAAGCCCGTCCGCGAGCGGCTTCTACTAGTCCTGTCTGATCGCGAGATCTTCGATTATCTCTGCACCGAATGCGGTTCGTCAGTAGGCCGGCGTGAAGTAACGGCTGGCGAGAAGATGATGGCACAAGCGATGGCCGGCCGAACACGGCGTGCGCCGGTGTCTCGTCGGCTTCGCTAGGTTCTCAAAACAACTGCCTGGTAGGGCGCGACCGCTACGCGCGCCGCAGGGATGGACGGCCCGGCGGTCCGTCCCTACCATTGAGGA
>DASYSX010000170.1:0-9492 GCA_036002955.1 Candidatus Udaeobacter sp.
CGGCGACGGCGTTCATTCACCCAACGTCCAAACCGATCGAGATAAAGGTAAATCACCGGCGTCGTGTAGAGCGTGAGAAATTGTGAGAGCAACAATCCTCCGACGATGGAAATTCCGAGCGAGCGCCGCAGTTCACTGCCAGTTCCACTCTCGAGGGCAAGTGGCAAGGCGCCAAGCAGCGCCGCGGCTGTCGTCATCATGATCGGGCGAAAACGCAACAGACACGCCTGGTAGATCGATTCTTCCGCCGAGAGTCCCTCGTTGCGTTCGGCATCCAGCGCAAAATCGATCATCATGATCGCGTTCTTTTTCACGATGCCAATGAGGAGGATGATCCCAATGAGCGCGACTAACGAAAAATCGATGCGGCAAATGAGCAGCGCGAGCAACGCCCCGACGCCGGCAGATGTCAAAGTCGAAAGAATCGTGATCGGATGAATGTAACTTTCGTAGAGAACGCCAAGGACGATATAAATCACCACAACGGCCGCCAAGATCAGCAGTGGCTCGCTCGTTAGCGATGACCGAAATTCCGCCGCCGCGCCGGTAAATGTTGTTGCGATTGTATCAGGCAAACCGATTTCGCGTTCTGCTTTTTGAATTGCCGGAATGGCGTGACTGAGCGAACTGCCACTGCTCAGATTAAACGAAACGGTCGCGGCCGGAAATTGTCCTTGATGCGGGATGGAGAGCGGCGTGTTGCTCACGTGCATTGTGGCGAACGCGCTCAGCGGTACCGCCTGACCGCTGCTTGATTTGACATAAATCTTGTCGAGCAAGTCAGGCGACTCACGAAATTGCGGTTCTACTTCGAGAATCACGCGGAATTGATTGAGCTGCGTGAAAATGATTGAGACCTGTCGTTGTCCGAACGCGTCGTAAAGCGTGTCGTCGATTGCTTGTGTGAGCACGTTGAGGCGGGATGCTTTCTCGCGGTCAACATCGACATTCAATTGCAAGCCGTTCACTTGTTGGTCGCTTGCCACGTCGCTGAGTTGCGGCAGTTGTCCAAGTTTTTGAACGAGTTTCGGCGTCCACTCTGCGAGCTCGGCGGCGTCCGCGTCCTGCAAAATGTATTGGAATTGTGTGCGGCTGACGCGCGCGTCGATCTGCAAATCCTGCGCCGCTTGCATGAAGAGCGAGACGCCTTCGACATCGCGCGTGGCATTGCGCAATCGTTCGATGATTTTTTCGGCATTCGCACGCTGATCGTGCGGCTTGAGCACGATGTATAGCCGGGCGGTATTGATGGTCGCGTTCACCGTCCCAGCGCCGACCGAGGCTGACACGCTCGCGACGTCGGGGTCGCGCCTAACGATATCGGAGACTGCGTGCACGCGCTCCAACATCGCCTTGAAGGAAATGTTCTCCGCGGCATCCGTCACGCCGACAATCACCCCGGTATCCTGCTGCGGAAGCAGCCCTTTCGGAACGACGATGTAGAGGAGGATGGTTGCAACGAGCGTTATGATGGCGACGATCAAAACGAAGCGCTGATGGGCCAACACCCAGCGCAACCCGCGTTCATACACATTGCTAAACCGCGTCCAGTATTCTTCGGTCCGGCGATAAAACGCGCCCTGGTGTTCTCTTTCTTCTTCTTTTTCGGAGCGCAATAGCTTCGCGCACATCATTGGCGTGAGCGTCAATGAAACGAACGCCGATACACCAACCGCCACGCTCATCGTGATCGCGAATTCGCGGAACAAGCGGCCGACAATTCCGGTCATGAACAGCAGCGGAATGAAAACCGCGACGAGCGAGATACTCAACGACACAACGGTGAAACCGATTTGCTTTGCGCCTTTGAGCGCGGCTTCCAATGGCGGATCGCCTGCTTCGATATAGCGGACGATATTTTCAATCATCACGATCGCGTCATCGACGACGAAGCCGGTCGAGATGGTCAGCGCCATCAACGAAAGATTGTCGAGGCTGAATCCGGCGAGATACATGATCCCGAACGTCCCGATGAGCGAGAGCGGAAGCGCCACGCTTGTGATCACCGTCGCCCAAAGTTTCCGCAGGAAGAGGAACATCACCATCACGACGAGCGCGATGGTCAGTAACAACGTGAATTGCACGTCGCGCACAGACGCGCGGATCGTTTCGGTGCGATCAGCCAGAATGGAAACGTGCACGGACGGCGGCAGAGTGCCGGTCAATCGCGGCAGCAATTGTTTAACGCGATCCACCGTTTGAATGATGTTAGCGCCCGGCTGTCGCTGGATATCGAGCAGTACAGCGGGTTGTTCGCCGCCTTGTGTACCAACCCACGCCGCAAGCTGCTCGTTCTCCACGCTGTCGATGATTTTCGCAACATCGCCGAGTCGAATCGGAGCGCCGTTCTTGTAAGCGACGATGATCGGTTTATAAGCCTCAGCAGAAAAAATCTGGTCGTTCGATCCGATAGTGAACGATTGCCGCGGCCCGTCGAAGCTGCCTTTCGGCGCATTCACGTTGGCCTGTCCGAGAACTGTTCGCACATCTTCCAAGCTGAGCCCGAGAGCGGAAATCGCCGCCGGATTCACTTGCACGCGCACGGCCGGTTTTTGATTTCCCTGAATCGTGACAAGGCCGACGCCGGTGACTTCGCTAATTTTCTGCGCGAGTAACGTGTCGGCGAAATCGTTCACGCGATCCAAGGGCAAACTGTCGGACGTAATCGACAGCGTAAGGATCGGCGTGTCGGCCGGATTGACCTTGTTGTATTTCGGCGGGTTCGGCAGATTTGGCGGCAAAAATCCGCCGGCGACATTGATCGCGGCTTGCACGTCCTGCGCTGCAACATCGATTGGGCGGTCGAGAACGAACTGCAAAGTGATTGTCGATGTACCGAACGAGCTGGTGGAATTCATCGAGGCCAATCCACTGATTTGCCCAAACTGACGCTCGAGTGGCGTAGTGATCGACGAGACCATCACATCTGCGCTCGCTCCGGGATAAAATGTCGTCACTTCGATCGTTGGAAAATCAACGGCCGGCAGCGCTGAGATCGGCAGCAACTTGTAGCCAAGTATCCCAAGTAAAACCACGCCGGCCATCAACAGCGAAGTCGCAACTGGTCGCCGAATAAATGGTTCGGAAATGCTCATGAACCTGTCTCACGTTTCCCGCTTGTCACAGGACCGATCCACCATGGCAGACTCACGCATTTTTGGATCGTAAGCGCAGGACGTATTCTTGGTTGGTCGGCGCTTACTCCGCCTCTCCCCTTGCACAAGGGGAGAGGATTGAGGTGAGGGGTCAATTCGGCTTTTCCAAAAAGCAGCGTGCGCCTTAAATGTCTCCGTGAGCCGCGCTCGTTGGCTACGAAAGCACCCGACCAAATGGGAACGTGTTCTTTGGCGACACCTACGGAACCGCAATTTTGCGGGCTACAAATTCCGGCGGCAGCATCCGCTTCGTCCTTATGTCCTCGATTTTTATTGTGCGGAAGCAAAGCTGGCAATTGAGCTAGACGGCGGAGGACATAATTATCGAGACGGCCAGATACGTGATCACGCGCGGGAAGAATTTCTCGCTCGCCACGACATCGAGGTCCTCCGATTTTGGAATCACCAAGTTCGTGAGGAACTCGATAGTGTGCTAACAGCGATTTGCTTGGCGCTCGAGCAACGCGCCGGAAACAATCCCTCACCTTAATCCTCTCCCTTTCAGAAAGGGAGAGGCGAAGCCGTTGCGCTAGGCACACGCGATGGCGAAAACCTGCCCGGAGAATAATGCTGCAAGTGACACTCACGGCTTCGACGCCCTTGCCATTTTGGCGGTCGGCTGTTTCCCACGCCCGCCCGGCGGCTCCTTCGACGGTTGCGGTGTCGTCAGTTCAACATGCGCGCCAGGTTGAAGTTTGTATTGACCGTCCACGACGACCTGCTCGCCAGCTTCCAATCCGCTGTCGATCAAAGCAACGTTAGCCTCCGTTTGCGCGACCTGAATCGGCCGCATCTCGACCGTTTTGTCCGTCTTGATGACGTATGCATAAGTTCCCTGCGGGCCGCGTTGCACCACGCTTGAGGGAACGACGGTGGCGTCTTTGCGTGTGGTCAAAATCAAACGCGCGTTAACAAATTTTCCCGGCCAAAGTTGCAGCTGATCGTTAGGAAACGTCGCTTTCAACTTCACTGTGCCAGTCGTTTGATCAATTTGGTTGTCCACGACCGCGAGCATACCTTCGTCGAGCACATTCGTGTTTCCGCGATCCAGTGCAGAGACATGCAACCCGCCGTTCGCGCCGCCCTGGCTTAGAATTTCCTGTAACTTTTGTTCGGGCAGAGTGAACACGACCGAAATCGGGTGCAGTTGCGTGATGACCACGATCCCGGTTTGATCGGCCGCGTGGACGATGTTCCCAACATCGACAAGTCGAACGCCCGTGCGTCCGTCAATCGGTGATTTGATTTGCGTGTAATCAAGCTGCGTCTTCGCGGCCTCGATCGCTGCCTGGTCCGCCTGCACTGCAGCCTGAAATTGATCGCCTTGATACTTGGATGTGTCGAAATCTTGCTGATCGATCACCTTCTTTTTCAACAAATCAGTGTTGCGTGCGAACGTGGCTTTGGCGTTGGCGAGTTGCGCTTCGTCCTGCGCTTTTTTTGCGACCGCCTGATCCAAAGCCGCCTGAAAAGGCCGCGGATCGATCACCGCCAGGAGATCACCCGTTTTCACATCCTGCCCTTCGGTGAAGAGCACCTGCTGCAATCCGCCATCTACACGAGTGTGCACCGTGACGGTGTTGAACGCCTGGACCGTCCCGAGGCCATCGAGGTAAATAGGCGTATCTTTCTGCTCAACCTTTCCCGCGACCACCGGTACCGGGCCTCCGCCGCCTCCAGGTCCGCCGCGTCTTCCCGAAGTTCCTGCTGTGGCGGTTGACCCGGTCTGATCAGACGAAGCGCGATGATGAAAGCTCCACCATGCGATCAAAACGACGACAGCGCCGATGATTCCAAGAATAAGCCGCTTAGACATTTTTTTACATACCTCGTGCGCATGGGGAGACGCCTATAGTTGGTGACCTCCGGGACAGCCGTTCGGTTACAAGAATGTATCGTAAGTGCTGGAGAGACCATCTGGGTTGGGACAGACGGGGAATGCCAAGAAACGCGGACGGGTCCTGATGAACTCAAGGATTAGCCAAAATGACCAAACGCAAGTCCCAGTCCGTACGTGACGACCGCCACGATGACGCCTATCCAAGTCATCTCCAAGCCTGACGCCCACCAGGAACGGATGGTGATCAGCGATTTCAGTGCGCCGACTGCAAAGTGCGCAACGAGACTGATCACAAACGAAGCGATAACGGCATCCAGACCGCCGGTGAAAAAGAACGGAATGATAGGAACAAACGCGCCGATTGCCGTAGAAACACCCGCAGAAAAAGCAGCAGTCCAGTGATTAGGAAACCGATGCTCGGACAAACCGAGTTCGCTTTGCGCCATCACCTGCACAAATTGCTCGGGTTGCTCCGCCAGGCGCTCCGCCATTTTCTGCGATTCTTCAGGAGTGAATCCCTGCAACTGATAGAAGAGCGACATTTCTTCGATTTCTTCTTCAGGATTCTCTTCCACTTCGGCGCGTTCGCGTGAGATTTCCGCTTCGTACACTTCCGCTTCACTTTTTGCGGCGAGATACGCGCCTGCGCCCATCGACAGAGTAGAAGCGAGCATGCCCGCAAGACCGGAGATCAAAACGTAATGCTGCTGATTGTTTGTGGCGCCAGCAACGCCCGAAACGATTCCAAACACTGCGCCAAGCCCATCATTTGCGCCGTAGATCGCGTCGGCAACCCAACTGCCGCCGCGTCCGTGCCAGCGTTCGCGCTTCAGGATCTTATCCAGCGCAGTGCGCGGGCTCACCGGCGGCACCATCGTGCTCAGCACTCGCGCATGAGCCTTCTCTTCGAGCGCACTTTTTCGCAGAAATTCCTGAACTTCCTTTTCGCCAGCGAAAGCGCGCTCGGCTTGATCGTGAAATTCTGCTTCGTGCCGTTCTTCTGTCGCTTCCATACGACGAATGGCAATTTCTGCTCCAGCGACTTTGTTCCACCACCGATTTAGACGGCGCGCAATAGTGTCCCTGTAAACAGGCGCCTCGGCACCGAGATCCTTTAGCGTTGTTTCCCATCGGTGCGCGTGACGCTCTTCCGCTTCGGCCATGCGCAAAAGAATGCCTTTGCGTTTTTGGTCGCGCTCACGTTCGGCGAGATCGCGGTAGGTTTGCGCGGTCTCGACTTCAGCCTGCCAGTTGCGCCTTGCCGCATCGATCGTTTGCTGAGGATCTTTCTGCTCTGCGGGCATGACTGATTAAAGCCCAAGGATGGGCGGTTTCCAAACCGCCCTTCGCAAAACCGGCAGACGGCAGACCGCCGCTCCTTGATCCGTCTTCGCGTTCAATCAGCAGGTTCCAGAGCAGCGCTCAAGGCCGGCTCGACGCGCGCTCGTAACTGTTGGGCAGTGATTATCAGTGCCACTGAACCGATGATTAGGACAGCGGCAACCAATGTGCGTACGGTGACAGTTTCACCTGCGAAAAAAGTGCCGAGCAGAACGGCCACAATAGGATTCACGTAAGCGTAAGTGGCAACCTTCGCCGGCTCACAGTGACGCAGCAGCCAAATGTAAGCGGTATATCCGATGACGGCGCCGATGATTACGAGATAAACAAATGAGCCGAGCGATAACACGGAAATGGAACCGGGATGAAACCGCGGCAGCTCGCCGGTGACGACGCCCGCGAACAAAAGCAATATTCCGCCACAGATCATTTGTTGAGCAGCAGTTAGGAATGGTGAGGCTGCGTGTTTCGCGGCCCGCGAGTACAGCGAGCCCGCCGACCAAATGAAACTTGTGACAAGCAGGATCGATATTCCGATCGCAGGATTTCGTCCGCCGACGGAGTGAAAATGCAGGCCTGGTCCGAATAAAATACCCACCCCAACAAAACCGCCGGCCAGCCCCATCCACATGATCGGCGTCGGCCGGGGCGCCATTCCCGTGGCCCACCCCAGGAGCACGATGTAAATCGGAACGATCGCGACGATGAGCGCCGCCAATCCGGAGTCGATATATTGTTCTGAAATCGTTACGCCACCATTGCCGCCAAGCAGCAAACACGCTCCGATGACGAATGACGTGCGCCAGTTCGCCCAACTCGATTTGCCTATGCCCTGTGACCAGGCAATCGCATACATGATCAGGCCGGCCAACACGAATCGCGTGCCTGCCATCAGGAATGGCGGAATCGTTTCGATCGAAAACTTGATGCCGAGATAAGTGGAGCCCCAGATCACGTACAACGCGGCGAATGCGATGATAACGAGCGTTTTCTTTGGGACGGCCATTGAGAAATGACAATGTCGCGTTCGCTGCGCAGAGCAACCGCCGGTGCAGAATCAATGCAAAACCTGGTAGGGACGGCGCGCTGCACCGTCCGGACATCGCAACGCGATGTCCCTACCTACGCGCCGCGTTTGAAAATAAATCGATACAGCAACAACAGGATCATGGCGCCGATGACGGACATGATCCACCCGGCGATGTAATTTTCGCCCGCAAAGACGCGACCGATCCACGTCCCTACGAATGCGCCGGCGATGCCGAGCAGAATGGTGATAATGCAACCGCCGGGATCTCTTCCCGGCATCAGCAGTTTCGCGATCGCACCGATGACAAGACCAACAAGAATAGTCCAAATGATTGAATGAGCGCCAAAGTCCATAAGCGGAGTTGTATTGAGTTGATTCGCGCCGCGCAAGAAAATTTGGTTTGGAACAAACAATCGATCCTGTAGCCACGCGCCTGTGGCGCGTAATCCGGAGCACCGCCGCGCGGCAAACCCCAAGGAGTGACGGCTTCCGAGCCGTCATGTTTTCGACGGCTGCCCAAGCCGTCGCTCCTTGTCACAACTGGATCACTTGCGCTGACTGAATGTCTTCGCTCGCGTGAATTTTGCGGAGCAACTCTTCGTCCGGGGCGGTGTCGAGATTCAACACCGTTAGTGCGGTGCCGCCTGCCTGATTTCGGCTGAGTGACATCGTGGCGATATTGACGCCATGCTCACCCAGCAGCATGCCGATTCGCCCGACCATTCCAGGACGATCCGAGTTTTCCAGCACGAGCACCACGCCCTGCGGTCGGGCTTCGACCGGCCGGCTGTTGATGCTCACAATTCGCGGAGTGGCTCCGAAGAATGCGCCACCCACTGAAACGGTTTTCCCTTCGCCAGCGGCGGAGAGTTCGAGCATGTCGGTGTAATCGCCGGGCGCGCTCAGCCGTGATTCGCTCACCTTCAAACCGAGCGTTTCAGCAAACGCGGGAGCGTTCACTTCGTTGATTTCGCTGCCACCGGCGATTTGCAGGAATCCTTTCAGCGCTGCGCGCGTGATCGCAGTCGTATCAACTTCGTTCACCTTGCCGCTGTAATTAATGTTGAGCGACTCCGCGCGTTTCGGCGCAATTTGCGACAGAAACTTACCAAGCTTTTCGCCAAAACGGAGATGCGGCCCGATGATCGCCAGCGTCTTCGCGTCGAGGTTCGGCATGTTCACCGCGTTACGGATCGTGCCTTCGAGGAGAACGGCGCGGATCGATTGCGCGATTTCAATGCCGACGCTCTCCTGCGCTTCCGCGGTCGATGCGCCGAGGTGGGGCGTAAGGACAACATTAGGCGCACCCCGTAAAGGCGAATCGGCCGGCAGGGGTTCAATTTCGAAAACATCCAGCGCTGCGCCGGCGACGTGTCCGTCGAGCAACGCCTGCGCCAGTGCCGCTTCGTCAACCAGACCGCCGCGAGCACAATTAATGATGCGGACGCCTCGCTTTGTCTTGCTTACCCGCGCGGCATCAAGAATGTGTCGTGTTTCAGCAGTAAACGGTGTGTGCAGCGAGATAAAATCGGCACCCGCAAGCAAATCGTCGAGTTCATCCACGAGTTCTACTTGCAGACTGCGTGCGCGCGTTGCGGACAGGTAAGGATCGTAAGCAACCACTCGCATACCAAAACTAATTGCACGCCGGCTCAGTTCGCTGCCGATGCGGCCCATGCCGATTACGCCGAGCGTTTTGTTGTACAGTTCGACACCTTCGAAGTTCTTTTTGTCCCAAGCCTTGTTGCGAACGTTTGCGTCAGCCTGCGGAATTTTGCGCGCCACGGAGAGCAACAACGAAAACGCATGTTCGGCCGTGGAGATGGTGTTTCCGCCCGGCGCGTTCAACACGACGACACCGCGCCGGGTCGCTGTCTCCACGTCGACGTTATCCACTCCGACACCGGCGCGGCCAATAACACGCAGTTTGTTGCCGGCATTCAAAATTTCCGACGTAACCTTCGTCTGACTGCGTACCACCATGCCCGCGAACTCTGGAATAACATCGGTTAGTTCCTTTTCGCTTAACCCCGTCTTGATGATGACATCGAGCGCGCCCTCACGCGCGAGTTCATCGATCCCGCGTTGCGAAATCGAATCGGCAATGAGGACTTTTGGCCGGGTCA
>DASYSX010000171.1:0-4937 GCA_036002955.1 Candidatus Udaeobacter sp.
CGGGCCGAGCTGCACCGCTTTCGGCTTTTTCACTTTGTTCTCCAGGAAACGCGATTGCGAACTGCCATAGTCGACACTGAACTCCTGCAAACGGCATTCGCCGGCCTGATCGCAGATCGGACAATCAAGGGGGTGATTGATAAGGAGAAACTCCATAACGCCGCGCTGACATTCCTTGACTAGCGCTGAGTCGGTGCGAACGGCCATGCCTTCAGCGACATCCTGTGCGCAGGAAATTTGCGGCCGCGGCATCCAGTTGATGATCGGTTTGCCGTCCTGTCCATGCTCCGGCTTGCGATCCGGCCCGAGCCTCGGAAATCCCATTTCGATCAGACACATCCGACAATTCCCCGGCGAGCTAAGCTTCTTGTGATAGCAATACCGCGGCACGAAAACGCCAACGCGCTCGCACGCCTCGATCACCCGAGTGCCCTTCGGAAACTGATGCCATACGCCGTCGATCTGGACGTTGAAAAGCGGAACTACTTGTTCATCAGGCATAGCTAAGGAAAGCAGGAACGCAGGAAGTTTTTAGAGTTGTAGATCCGTGTTTTCAAAGCCTCGCTCGCGACGAACTCGTTTTACGGTCAGCGGCATGGACGAAATTTAAGATCAATCCGTCTGACAAACCGGAAGCTTTTAGGTAGCTGCGGACGATCGCGAAGTGGACTTTTTCCAATGCCTCAACGGCCTTCAATTCGACGACGATTTTGCCTTCGACGACAAAATCAAGTCGATGCTCACCGATTTGATGGTCGCGATAGAACAACGGGATGGCCTGTTGCCGCACAAACGCAATTCCGCGGAGCGCAAATTCAACGGCAAGGGCTTGCTCGTAGACGGATTCGAGAAATCCGGGGCCAAGCTCACGATGGACAGCAATAGCCGCTGCAATGATTGACTCCGTGATTTCAGAGTCCCTCAACAATGTTCCTGCTTTCCTGCTTTCCTCAGACATATCAAATCGTTCCTTTCGCCCCGGCTTTTTCCCAGCCGGGGTCGCGGGCCATGGGGACAGTGGGAATGGATTCTTCCTCGATTAACTCTTCGGACGTGTACTCAGGCGGGAGGGGCGGGGGAACGGGTTTCTGTGCGCGCGACGCAAATTCTTCCGGGAATTTTTGGACAAAACTTTGCGTCGGCCACGCACACGCTTCGCCAAACGCGCAAATGGTGCGCCCCGCGATGTTGTCGCCAATGGTTTTCAGTGTTTTTGGATCTTCCACTACGCCGCCGCCGCGCAGCATGCGATCGGTGATCTTTTGCATCCAGAGCGAGCCTTCACGGCAGGGGGTGCATTGGCCGCAGCTTTCGTGCGCGTAAAACTTGTTGATGTTGTTCAGCGCCCAAACCATGTCGCGCGAATCATCCAGCACGATCACGCCGCCCGAACCCGCCATGGAACCTGCTGCTGCGAGGGAATCGAAATCCATTGGAATATCGTCGATTGCGATTTCCCGTTCAATTGTTGAACCGTCGGCCTGTCTTTCCTTGAGCTTGATGCGCTCATCGGCGCGCAACACTTTCGCGGAGCTGCCGCCCGGAATGACGGCTTTCAATTTTCTGCCCGGTCGCAACCCGCCAGCCATCTCGTAAATCAACTGGCCCATCGTAATGGCCCCGACTTCAACTTCGAAATATCCGGGACGCTGCACGTCGCCGCTCACGCAGAGCACTCGCGTGCCAGTGTTGTTAGGCCGGCCGAGGCGCGCGTACTCGGCGCCGCCCATGGCTATGATATGTTTTATGTTACATAGCGTCTCCACGTTGTTGACGATCGTCGGACACATGTAGAGACCCAGCACAGCAGGAAAATACGGCGGCTTAATCCGCGGGTAACCACGTTTCCCCTCCAGCGATTCGATTAACCCCGTTTCTTCGCCGCAAATGTAGGCGCCCGCGCCGCGGTGAATGTAAAACTCGACGTCGAATCCGGATCCGAGAATGTTTTTGCCAAGGAAATTATGTTGCCGCGCTTCTTCGATCGCGCCTTCGAGGATTTTCGCGCCGTCTGGAAATTCTCCGCGGATATATATATACGCGGTGTGGACATTGAGCGCATAACACGAGATCAACATCCCTTCGATCAACTGGTGCGGATCTTCGTGAATGATGTAGCGATCTTTGAATGTGCCCGGCTCCGATTCGTCCGCGTTGCAGATCAAATACACTGGCCGCTTTTCGTCAGGTTTGATGAAGCTCCATTTCAGACCGCAGGAAAATCCCGCCCCGCCACGGCCGCGGAGTCCCGAGTTTTTGACTTTGTTGACGATGTCGTCGCGGGACAGAGTCAACCCTTGTTTTAATTGTTCGTAGCCACCGTCACGCAGGTAACAATCGATGTCGGTGGTCCAACCGGGGCGCCCAATGTTTTTGTAAACGAGACGGTGTTCCAAAGGATGGGGCGGCCATGGCAAGGGAGCAGCGGTCCCCAGTCCGCCGCCGGTCGTGGGGCGGACTGGAGACCGCCCCTCCTTGATTAGGTCGGTGGCTGCTTCTGGACTTACACGCTCGTCCAGTTGGTCGGCAACCATGCACACTGGCGCGGTGTGGCAGCTTGCCAGGCACTCAACGAATTCGACGCTGTAGTTTCCGTCTGCGCTAACCGCAATCGGATTATGGCTTTCTTCACCATCGCTCGGGCGCTTGATTCCCAGCCTAGCGCACAAATTTTCCATGACTTCCAATCCACCTGCCATCGCACAACTTAGCGTGCGACAGATCCGGATATGCGTTTTCCCGGCCGGATGCTGGCGGAACATTGGATAAAACGTCACCACCTCGAGAATGTTGATGGGTTGAAGGCCGAGCTTTTCTGCGATCCAAAAGACGGCATCGTCACTGATGAAGCCGAAGTGTTCCTGCCACAAATGCAAGAGGGGCATCGCCGCGCTTCGACGGTGTTGGTTGGGGTAACGCGCAATCGCCGTTTCCATTTCTCGCTCCAGTTCAGCGGGAATTTGGATGGGCGTCGCGTCTGCCATCGTTGAACCTAAACCAGCGCAGTGATACGCGGCAAATCGCCTTTAGCGGGTGTAGAGTCCGCTGCCCTCAGCGGAATGAGCATGACGCAGGCATTCCTGCCTGGGAGTCCCGGGGCAGACAGAATTGTCTGCCTCACGGCGAATCAGTTGGACAGGGTGCTGTCCTTCGACTGCACTTTGTCGTCTTTGAAAACAATCGTGACGGTGTCTTTGCCTTGGCGATAAACGTACGTCGTTTGCCTCACAATCGTCGGATCCTCAACTTTCGACGAAGTCGGCTGACCCAGGATCGATTCTACCTGCTTCTTCGACATCCCTTCCATGACGTGATCGACGTTCGCTTTCGTGATTCGCTTGCCGATGCAACTATCGAGCATCAGCACGAGCATGAGCATGATCACAAGGCGAATGACGAATGACAAATGACGAATGACGAAGGAATGACGAAGCTCGAACGTCGAATTGTCATCCTGAGTGCAGCGCAGCGGAGTCGAAGGATCCCGCGGCATCACCGAGAATGCGGTCGGGGGATTCCTCGACTTCGCTCGGAATGACACAACTTCGTGTTCGTCATTCGTCATTGGATCTTCGTCATTTGTTTTTCATCTATCGCATTCGCCCATTACGAAGTCCAGACTGCCGAGGACGGCGGGCACGTCACTAATCAGGCAACCGGGCAAAAGTTCCGGCAGGATACTGAGGTTGACGAAGGACGGCGCGCGAATTTTTAACCGATACGGAACGCCACCGCCTCTGCTGTTGATATAAAAGCCAAGCTCGCCCTTTGGATTTTCGGCTGCGAAATAGACTTCGCCCGCGGGCGCATCGAGGCCTTCGGTTACCACGATGAAATGATGAATCAATTCTTCCATCTTTGTCATCACTCGCGATTTCGGGGGTGTCATGTTTTTCCAATTTGAAACATTGATCGGACCACCAGGCAGTTTCTCGATGGCCTGCCGCAAAATTCGCGCGCTCTGACGCATCTCCTCGACACGCACCAGATAACGATCATAACAATCGCCTGCGCTGCCGATGACCACGTCGAAATCGTACTGGTCGTAGTCGAGATACGGATGTTTGCGCCGCAAATCGTGCTCGATGCCGCTTCCCCGCAGGTTTGGGCCGGAAATCGCATACGCGATCGCGCGCTCTTTCGTGATGACGCCGATGTCTTTTGTGCGATCGACGAAAATCTTGTTGCGGGTGAGCAGCCTGTCGCATTCGTCGAGACTGGGTCCGAAATCGTCGAGGAACTTTTCGAGTTGGGGGATAAAGCTTTCCGGAAGATCGCGGATTTGTCCGCCCACGCGGGTGTAGGATGTGGTGAACCGGGCGCCGGTCAAAAGCTCAAAAAGGTTATAAAGTTTTTCGCGTTCGGTAAATGTGTACAGAAAGACTGACATGGCGCCGAGATCGAGCGCCATCGCACCGAGCCCGAGCAGATGCGAAGAAATGCGCGATGTTTCACAGCAAATCGTTCGAATCGCTTTTCCGCGGGCGGGAATTTCCCAGCCCATCAATTTTTCGACGGCGAGCGCATAGGCCACGTTATTCGAAAGCGGCGCTAGATAATCGAGCCGGTCGGTATACGGCACGAACTGATTGTATTGCATGTTCTCGGCGATCTTCTCGTCGCCGCGATGGAGAAAACCGATGTCCGGCGTGGCTTTGGTGATGATTTCGCCGTCGAGCTCCAGCACGAGCCGCAAAACGCCGTGCGTAGCTGGATGCGACGGCCCCATGTTGAGCACCATCTTTTCGCCGATATCGTCCTGCCCCGCCTCGCGTAATGCCGCGTCGGCTGCGGCCACCCGTGTAACCGGGTCCGGTGATTCGATCTCGCGTGTGGTGAATGGCATGACAGAATTTAAAACGTTCCGGGTAGGATTTACGCTGGCGAGTGGAGGTTTCTTCCGCAAGCGATTTCTGGGGAGCGCACGCTTGCAGCGT
>DASYSX010000172.1:0-3645 GCA_036002955.1 Candidatus Udaeobacter sp.
GGCGTGCCGACTTTTACAATATCGTAAAATAACTTCGCTCCATCCGAAGACATTCGGATGCAGCCATGGGATGCGGGATATCCTGGCAGAATTCCGACGTGCATTCCGACCCCTTCGCCCGTTAACCGCATGAACCACCTCATCGACGCACCGACATAATGTGTTCCGCTGGGCGCGGAATCAATCTTAGCGCTGATGCCTGATCGAACAGTCCGGCCGTAGCCGTCGACGAAGTCGCCATAGATGCTGGAACGATGATCGGGATCCTTTTCCAGAACGGAAAAATTACCACTGGGTGTGGTGTGCCCGGCCTTGCCGGAAGAAATTGGACTGTCGGCCACGACTTGCTCTCCGATCATCAAATAGGCGCGCTGCTTGGGAAGGGAAACAACAACGTGGACGTTGTCCGCCGTCGCCTGTCTAAGCAAAGATTGATTCACCTTCAACGGTTCCTGGCGGCTAATGTATGCGGACGCACTGCGCATCTGTTGCGGCTGTGTCGCCGGCCTTGGTGATCTCGGTCCGAATAGGCGGAACTGAGCGCTGATTGATGAGACAAGAGCCATCAATAAGATCGCACAAAGAAATGTTCGAAGTGTTCTCGGCATAAATATTAGCCGCCACTGTAGCTGTTTACTCGCCGAAGCCAACCCGTTAACCAGCGTGATTCATGGCGATCAGGAGGAGCGTTGTGCACGCGGCGCGCCAAGACAGTTTTCGCCGCGCGTGCGAATTCATCAGGTGCGCCTGAATCCGAATTCCCCTGCATCGTTTCCAGCACCTGAAGCAACCCCCATCCTTGTCCCTGATAACGTTCCGTGTGCAAAACGCCTTCTCCTTTGAAGTTGACGTAATCGATGAGGGCGTAGCATCCCTGTGGTGTTTTCGTGAGGCGTTCAAATTGGTTCTGCACGTTAATTCGGTCGGCAGGCGCCGCTTCGGCCAGCATCTTAGGCAGAGAAGCATCCAATCTGGCAACAAGAAATTCTGCCTGCAGATCGATAGTGTCGGCCAGAAACCGCCGCAACTGATTCATCTCACTTGTATTTTGCGCATGCAGGAACTCGCCACGCGAGTTCCAGGGGCACGGCTGTAATTGGCCGACTCCCAGAAGTAATGCTGGCAGTTTCGCTCCGCGGCTTGATACAAAGCTTACCAACTTCGGGAAACTCTCTTCGAACGGTCCTCTTCGTCCCTTTGGATACCAGATGAAATGGCCGATGCCGAGCGACGCGAAATCTTCGCCCTGATTCCATGAAGTCAGTCCGGAGATTGTTCCACCGCACTCATTTTGCCAGACTCTTTTCCCAACTTTCAAGGCATCGCTGTGCGAGAGCGCGAAGGCCTGTGCCATTTCCGGCCCGAGTGCAATCAATCCCGTGGCTACCAGTGCAAATCGCAAGCCGGTGCCCCGGAATCGATGCCAAAGCTGTTTTCTTGACGTGCGGCATTTATCCATTAGCGTGCGACTTTCTGCGGCGACAAACCTTAAACTAGAGCGACGCGGAAACACGATCCTATGAAACGTTTTATTGTTATTATCAGCGCATCCTTACTCGCATTGCCGTTGTTCGGGCAAGAGAAATCACCGCAACTCAAAGACACAAAGGACAAGGTCAGCTACAGCATCGGCATGCAGATCGGATTCAATCTCGGCCGGCAAAAAGTTGACATTAATCCTGACATCCTGGCTGCCGGTATTAAAGACGCCATTGCCGGCAAACCGCAACTAACGACTGACCAGGTCAAAGAGATCATGGCTCAATTCGAAAAAGACATGGAAGCGAAACAGAAACAACTGGGCGAAAAAAACAAAACTGACGGCACGAAGTTTCTTGAGGACAACAAGAAGAAACCGGGTGTGAAAACGACCGCGAGCGGTTTGGAGTACAAGGTCGAGAAAGAAGGAACGGGAGAGCAGCCCAAAGCGACCGACATGGTGACGGTAAATTATCGCGGCACCCTTATCGACGGGACCGAGTTTGACAGTTCGTACAAGCGCGGCCAACCCGCGACCTTTCCGGTTAACGGTGTGATTAAAGGCTGGACCGAAGCGCTCCAGTTGATGAAAAAGGGAGCAAAGTATCAGTTGTTCATCCCCGCGAGCCTCGCTTATGGCGAGCGTGCAATGGGCCCGGACATTGGTCCGAACTCGACCCTCATTTTTGACGTCGAACTGGTAGATGTGAAGCCACCTCCAACACCCGCGCCACAGGGTGCTCCGCAGGGCTCTCCGAAGGCTGGGCCGAAGGTTCCACCTCCGCCGTCACCGGCGCCAACTAAGAAGTAGCAACTGACGCGACTTTCAAGGAGTGACGGCTTGGGCAGCCGTCGGGTTTAGAAGTGACGGCTGGAAAGCCGTCACTCCTTGAGAACTGATTCCCACTGCAGCATCGGCGCATCGCCCCACAAACCTTCCAAGCTGTAGAAGGCGCGTTTGTCGCGGTGGAAAATGTGGACGACTACCTGCAGATAGTCGAGCACCATCCACTGGCTGGCGGGAAACCCGTCAACTGCTACGGGTCGCAGCGAATAATGCTCGCGTAAGTGCGTTTCAATTTCGTTGGCAATCGCTTTGAGTTGAGGCTCGGACGTGCCCGAGCAGATCACGAAAAAGTCCGTAAAGCTCGAAATGCCGCGCAAATCCAGGACGACAATGTCCTCCGCCTTTTTGTTAGAGGCGAGTTCAGCGCAGGTTTTTGCTAGATTTTCCGGCGTTATTGCGATTGCTCCCGGTAAAGTTTTTCGCGCTGAATAATTTGGCCCACCGAATTCGGTACGAGATACCGGATCGATTCGTTTTGCGCAACTCTCCGCCTGATTTCAGTGGCGGAAATATCGATACGACGATGGATCAACTGATAAGAATGTGAGGGTTGTTTCCCGCTGCGGTCGAGAACCACAAACCGCACGATCTTCTCCAGTTCGGCGAAGCGATGCCACTGTGGCAGTTGCTCAACGTTGTCTTCACCGATCAGGCAGTAGATAGATGCGTCGCATTCGTGGCGGCGAATTTCCTCAACGGTATCGATCGTGTACGAAGGCGGTGGTCGCAATAGCTCGCATTCATTCACTTCAAATTTCGGTTCGCCTTCAATTGCCGCCTGTAACATTTCTAATCGTACTTCGCCCCTCGCGACCGGAGCGGACTTCTTGAGAGGGGAAATCGCCGCCGGCACCAGGATGAGTTTGTCGAGGCGGAGCGTTTCAATCGCTTCGCGGGCGAGAATCAGATGCGCGAGATGGATCGGGTCGAAGGTGCCGCCATAGATCGCGATCTTCTTCAATCCCCCAACGCTTAAACGCATAGCGTTGAACCTTCAACTAAAAGCGTTCCATCTGACTGCGCGGACGAAGGTTTCATTGATGAAAAGCTCGCTGAGTTGGTGCGATTCCAACTGCCTCAACTAATCTGCATCCGCCGCACAATTTTGGGCGCGCCTCTCGAGCAATCTGTTTCCGCGGCTGGGCTGTTCCGGTGGATTGAGGTGCCATCTCGACCGGCAATCGTGAACTGAGCGCTCGGCGCATCGTGATTTCCGTATTGTGTTTGTGGAGCGCGATGTCGATCGCGGCTTTCAATTCGGGCACGGTGTGATTGCCCATGCTCGTTATAGAGTTCTTCGTGAAGACGAGCCATGGCGT
>DASYSX010000173.1:0-3215 GCA_036002955.1 Candidatus Udaeobacter sp.
CTGTTATGACCCTCTCCGAAACCGGCCGTGAGAATCAATATTTTCTTCTTCATCAGTCGTCAGACGACATGGAGTACGATCGAAGGCAGACGCAAAGAGTAAGCACTCGGGAAAGCATTTGGACTTTAATGGATATTTGTACCCGGCAAAGTAAACTCCTGCGGAGATGAAATATCTCAGATTGATTTGGCGCATTGCGCGCCGGCTGGTTTGGGAAACCGCAATGGACAATACGACCGGGCTGGCCGCACAAATGGCGTATCTGCTCCTTTTCGCGCTTGCTCCAGGCACATTGTTTTTCTGGCATCTGCTGGGCTTGTTCGGCACCGACCCCAGTAGGTTGCATCGAATGTTTGTTCTTTTGAAAAGTTTTATGCCGCCAGATCCAAAAGTGCAGGACATTCTGGACTCTGCCATGGCGAGCGTGGTGGTAACAGGCACGAGCGGCCTGCTCGCGAACGCAGGCATCATCCTTGGAATTTATTTCGGCACTGTCTTCATCGCCACGGTGTCACGCGCACTCAGTCATATGCACGGAGTCCAGGAAGATCGCCATTGGTGGTCCAAATACATCATCTCATTCTTCATGCTTTTCTGGTTTGGGATTGTAATCGTATTCAGTTTTAACGCCGTCGTTTTCGGCGAAAAGCTGGCCGGCATTGCAGAGGTCAATTGGCAACTCTCATTTCCGCTCCAGGCGTGGATCGCCGGGTTGAATCTGCCGTTGACCGGCCTGGCGTTGGTGGGGCTCGCGCTGGCGCTTTATCTTCTCACGCCGGAAAACTATTTGACCGTTCGTCAGGCGTTGCCCGGCGCAATTTTCTTTGCAGTCGGCTGGATTATCGCAACGAAACTTTTTCAGATCTACGTGGCACGGTACGATCGTTATAATCCAACCTACCTTGCGCTCGCGTCGATCATCGTGCTGCTCACGTGGATGTATCTGACGTGTCTGCTGCTGTTGCTAGGAGGAAAATTGAACGCCATCATCCGGCGCGAGCGTCAGAAGACGCGCGTTACCCGGCCTGTCGCGCCCGGGCCTGCGGCGCCACTGGCCCCATCGACGAATCCATAAAGCTACCGGTAACCACGAAGCAAAGACGGAGATCCCGGTGCATTTTGTAACTTTTTTCACAAATCGCTGCTGTAAGCGTTGATCGCGTCGCGGGCTCTGTTACGGTCCGTCGCAGTGGTGCGATTTCGCATTTGGCTTGCAACTGCGCTCGCATTTGGCGCATTGGTCGCCGGTCTTCTTTGCGCGCAGGTCAACGAAGAAAAACGTCACGATCAATCCGACGAAGCTGAGGCACACTCGGCATCCACTCCGAAACCGAAGAAATCTCCGACACCGAAAGCGAAGCGACACCACACCCCGACACCCAAGCCAAAAACCGCGAACAAGAAATCCGGCGCGAAAAAAAGCGCGAAATCGAAGTCGGCACAAAACGAGGAGACGCCTAAGCCACGAAAAACCCCGACGCCGCAGGCAGAAGAAGAGCGCGCCGCGTCCGAACCCACAGCGACGCCTCTACGGGCGCTTGCCGTGCCAACGCCAGCGCCTTCGCAGCCGAAGCCTGCGCGTGCCGGTTCAGCCGGCAGCCAACCTCAGGTTGTGATCGAAAAATCAGGCATCGAGGAGGACCAGGGATTCGAGCCTCCGCCGTCGCCGCCGCCGCGCAGAGGTTTTTGGCCGTGGAGTCGCTCGGTCAGCTACCGTTACCTGACAAGTTCGGTGATCGACGCGATCCGGCGCGCGCCAGTGAAACGGCGTCGCTGGCAATTCATTGTAGTGCACAACAGCGGCACGCGGCAGGGCAATGCGCGTGTGTTTGATTATTACCACAAGCACGTTCGCCGGATGCAAAACGGTCTTGCATATCACTTCGTGATCGGGAACGGCACATCAACCGGCAATGGCCAAATTGAAATCGGCGATCGGTGGCGACGTCAGATAAATGGCGGTCATGTGCACAGCGATTATCTAAACAATATCTCGCTCGGCATATGTCTCGTAGGCGATTTCAATCGAGACCAGCCGACGCGTGCGCAGCTCGACGCATGTGAAGAACTCATTCGCTTTCTGCGAGAGCGCTGCGGCAAAACCGAGAGAGGCCCGATACCGGTGAAGCCACACCGCGACATCAATCCACCGCGCTGGCCCACAGATTGTCCGGGTGACGCTTTTCCTTATTCGTGGTTCCGCAGGTTTTAACGATTCCATGTCATCCTGAGCGAAGCGCAGCCGAAGTCGAAGGATCCCGCGAAATTATTGATCGGCTTTGCAACGCGATGTCTCGACTGCGATCGACATCACAGATTATTTGCGCGTGGCGACGATCAGATTCGCTTCCTTGTAATTCCATCGGTAACCGAATCCGAAGTCGAGCGGCTGTGGATTGGACTGTTGGTAGAGTTGCTGCAATCTGGGCTGATAATGTTGTTTGAACACGTCGATGGGGCCGAGATAGACGCCAAAGAAACGCAGATCCCACTTGTTAGGATCAAGGTAAGCGAGGGGAATGCCCGAATCGTCCTGCACGATCATGTTGCTATGGTCGAGAATAAAATTGCGGATGGTGCCAAAACCGCTTTCGAACAACAGATACGATGGCGATTTTAGAAAACTCGCGCCCGTGCCGAGGCGTTGGCAAAATTTCAGGAAACCGGGACTTGCTTTGATGCCGCCGTCAGAAATATCGGTGGTGAAATAATATAACGTCTGCGCGTTACCGGAATCGTTGTCAGTGTAACGAATACGCACTCCGGGAGTAGTACCGCCTTTTCTGCCCGACGTGGCTTCTTCAAATACGCCGCCGCTGTTGAGCGATCCGAACGAGACGTTTGTGATCGATTTGTTCGCGCGCGCAATGCACGTGTAAAGAATCGGCAGCACGCCGTTCAGGTTCTGCTCGTGCAGATCGATCTTCATATCTTTTGTGATGAAGTACGTCGTGTTAAGCGAGGACTTCATCGCATTCTCCAAATTTCCCAGCGCGCCGGACAAGTTCGCGATGCGCGAGGGGTCGGGCGGCGGGCCGAGAGATTCTTTTCCGCAAAGCACGTACACCGCCGCTCTTGGAAAGAATTGATCCACATACAAGAAATCAGGCCCGCTGAACATGTAAAACACCACAGGTTTTGGTTGAGCTGATTCGGGGAGATATGTTGCCTGCCATTCGTGCAATTTCTGGAGCTGTCTGACGTTTACTTTTGAG
>DASYSX010000174.1:0-4751 GCA_036002955.1 Candidatus Udaeobacter sp.
ATGCGTTACGAGCACAACACGAATGATTACTCGCTCAACATGGAGCGCGGCGCTGGTCAGTTACCGCCGGTCGTTTCTCCTCCGGGACAGCAGCGCAAGGTCACTCAGCAACAGAACGATGATGTCGATTTGTTCAGCGGACATGGCATCACTGAGACGCGAATTACCGATAATCTCTGGTTCACCGCCGGATATTCTTACACGACGATAACAAACGACCTCTCGGGTTCTCGCATCTTCGGCACGCATTGGGACGAGGCATTCGGAGAGCCTGTGCCGACACTCGGGCAGCGCGACCATGCTTTCATTGATCTGGTCGGAACTGCCCGGATCAGAGAAAATGTCTTCAACGCGAACCTGTTTTGGATGCCGTTTGAGAGTCTCGCGATTTTGAGCGGTTTCCGGTACACTCACGAGAATAACGACAGCGAGTCCAGTTTCCTTGCGGAAGAACCTGTTTCGAACACACCGCCATTTACGCCATCGAATCCCGAGCGGGGATTCCACTACGGACCACCAATACCAGCCGAGGGCGCGCGCAACTCCGATTACAACCGTTTCGCGGAGAGACTGGAGCTGCGCTATACCGGCATCAAGGATTGGCTCTTCTATGCAGAAGGCGAATGGGAGGAAGAATTCGGCAGTGTCGATGAGTTTCAGAACATCGATGAAGAAATCCCATTGGATAAGAACACCAACGCGCTAGGTCAAAAATATACCATCGGCGCTACTTGGTATCCTACGATGAGATTGAATTTCGCCGGGCAATACTTTCACAGAATTGCCTCATACGATGAAGATATTTTCAGCGCACAATTCCCACGGTTGATTAATCAAGACTGGAATGTCGATGACTTTAATATTCGAATGACGTTCCGGCCGAAGCTTCCCGCGTGCATCGGCACGGTTTCTCTGGTCACGCGCTACGACTTTGTTCATACGTCGATCGACGGTCAGTGGTCAATTTTTCCGCAGGACGACGTGCTGGCGGAACTGCAAACTGGCGAAATCAAAAAGCACGTCATCAGTGAATCGCTGAATTGGAATCCTTTGCCGCGCTTTTTCTTGCAGGCGAACTTCTCATACGTGCTGAACCAAACAGATACGCCGGCCAATAATATCGACCTGGATCCGGTGACCAGTCCGACCGTCGTGAATTTCAGAAACGATTATTGGACTGTAACCAGCGGCTTTGGCTACATCATCGATGATAAAACGGACTTCTACGCCGACTACTACTTCTACTGCGCCAATGACTATTTTAAAAACGCAGCCGTCGCTGTGCCATACGGAATGGGGGCGACAGAACATGCCGTCTCAGCCACAGTGACGCGGAAAATAAGCAAGAACATGCGCCTGCTGCTGAAGTACGGGTATTTTAACTACAGGGACGTTACTTCCGGGGGTCACAACAATTACCAGGCGCATTCGCTTTTCTCGAGTCTCCAAATTCGATTCTAGACACCCCTTTTAGATATTGACTACGAATCCACTTTTGACGTGAGATCTCCCCCAAGAAAGGCATTAATCCCATGAAACGAAAAATACTCATCTTCGCGACAATCATCATCGCGTCAGCCGGAATTGGCCTTGCAGCCGATGCGGCCGCAAACTGGAACCAGCTTTGTGCGTCTTGCCATGGCAAGGACGGCAGCGGCAACACGACAATGGGGAAAAAGCTCGGTCTGAAAGATTATTCAAAACAGCAAGGATTCAGTGACGCTGAGGCGACCAACGTTATTAAGAACGGCAAGGGGAAGATGAAGGGGTACAAAGACAAGCTGTCCGATGCCGACGTAAAGGCTTTGGTGGCCTACGTTCGTTCCTTAAAAAAATAACGCAGTAAAGTTTTGCGCGAATTGCTTTGGCGTCAGACGGCGAATCGGATTTGGCGTTCCGAGCTGATTTCAATTACGCCTACACGGAGGCACTCGCGGGATTGTTTCGATGTGACTTCTCACGTCGCGTGTAAATAGTTGCCGCGATGCCTGAGGCCACGAGTTCAATACCGCCCCGGTCGTTCCGGCGTCATTTCCAGAACTGGCTTAGTTGGGCAGGGATGGTGCTGGCTGCTGCTGCGCTATTCGCGTTCATTTTTCTCTTTGCGATTGATTTCTTCGCTCCCATTCAGAATCCGTACGTTGGAATTCTGGCGTATGTTGTCGCGCCAATTTTTTTCCTTCTCGGCGTGGCGCTCACGCTTTTCGGCGCAATCCTGCACAAATTTGAGGAGCGTCGTGCAGCGGTCGAAGAGAAACAGCGGATTCTACGGATCGATTTGTCACGAAAACGCGACCGACGAATCCTGGCCGTTTTCGCCTTTGGCGCCGTTGGCTTTCTTTTTCTGACTGCGCTAGGCAGTTACGAAACCTACCAGTACACCGAGTCGGTCGATTTTTGCGGTAAGCGCTGTCATGTGCCAATGGAACCGCAGTTTGTTGCCGGCCAACACACCGCGCACGCGCAGGTGGCTTGTGTCGAATGCCATGTTGGTCCGGGCGCGGCTGCTTATTTCAAGACTAAGCTCAATGGCGTAAAACAGCTTTACCACACCGCGCTCGGCGATTTCGATCGTCCGATTCATATTACGGCCGACACACGGCCGGAACAGGAGATCTGTCTGGAATGCCATTGGCCGAACCGTTATGTCGGCACAGTCGATCGAACGTATCAACATTACCTCTCCGATGAGGCGAACACACCGTTCGCGGTGCGCTTGTTGTTGAACGTCGGCGGGGGCGAACCATCGCGCGGTCCCGTGGGCGGTATTCATTGGCACATGAGTATCGCTAATAAGGTCGAATACGTTGCGACCGGTAAGGATGCGGAAACGATCCCCTGGGTGCGCGTCACGAATGCCCAGGGTCAGAGCACCGAATATCGCACCAACGATTTCAAAGCCGACCCCCCGCAAAATGACATACACCGCATGGATTGCCTCGATTGCCATAGCCGGCCGGCTCACAATGTCATGCCCCCTAACGACGCCGTAGACGTTGCGTTGGCCGCCGGCCGGATCGACCCGAAGATTCCTTTCGCGAAAGCAAAAGTCGTCGCGGCACTAACGCAACCTTATACATCCGAACCGGATGCCTTACAGGCGATCGCTACTTCACTGCACACGGCTTATCCGGATCTCGCGCAAGCCAATCCGCTCATTGCCGAAGCTCAGGCAATCTATCGCAAGAATTTCTTTCCCGAGATGAAGACCGACTGGCGCACGCATCCCAACAATATTGGACACAAAGACTGGAATGGCTGTTTTCGTTGTCATGATGGCAATCACAAGACGGCCGATGGCACAAAGACGATCGCAGCGAGTGATTGCAACTCGTGCCACCTCATCCTTGCGCAGGGCAACGGCGAAGAGCTCAAGAAATTAAACGCCGACGGTTATCCGTTTTTTCACATCGACTCAGAGTTCTCCGAGTTCTCCTGCACGACGTGCCATACCGGTGGACCGCAAGTTCCTTAAGGCCGCGAGCGCGCAACGTCGAGTGTCCGATGCTGACTATTCGAATGAAATCGCGTTTCCTATGGCGGTTATTCGATTATTTTTCCGCTCTGAACGGAACTGAATTAACGTAATGAGTTAACTGGTACGCATCGGGCGCGCTTTTTGGGTCATGAGAATTAGCAAACATTTCATCGTTTATCTGGTTTTATCTTGCGCGTTGCTTGTTAGCTGCGAGAAAAACTCCGAGATCAAGGTGTACCGCGTTTCCAAGGCGCCACTGGAACAATCCACGCCTCAGCAACAAGACGCGATGCCGACAAACTCCGCCGCGCCTCGGATGCCAGGGGTTCTCGCGCCGACGGCGGAAACCGCGGTGACGACACCGCCAAATTGGGAAGCGCAGCCGCTCTCGCAAATGCGGCAGGCAAGTTTTCTCGCTAAGGGCGATAACGGCGCAGTCGCCGACATTTCATTTGTGAGTTTGGGCTCCGCTGCAGGGAATGTTCTCGAGAACGTGAACCGCTGGCTGGGTCAACTCAATCAACCGCCAATCACCGAACAGAAACTCGGTGAGATGGCGCAGCGACTGCATACTTCGTTAGGCGACGTGACCATTGTCGACCTCGCAGGACTTCCTGACAACGCTGATCCGGCACGGGACGGCAGAATCATTGCCGCGATGGTGACCACTGCTAATGCAACGCTCTTTTTCAAAATGCGCGGCAATGCTGATCTGACCGAGGCGCAAAAAGGCGACTTCATCAAATGGGTCGCAGCGGTTTGCGATTCACAGGGTCAAACCGCTCCGTCGCAAATGGCCGCGGCGCTGCCGCCGCAGACGACGAGTGCGCCCCCGATTAAATGGACAACTCCCGAAGACTGGACAGAAGTTCCGCCCACTTCGATGCGATACGCCAGCTTCAGCGCTCCGGCGGGCGAAGGCGGTAAGATTGACATATCCGTTGTGACCTTCCCCGGCGATGGAGGAAGCGACGCCGACAACATCAACCGATGGCGCGGACAAATGGGTCTGCCACCCGCGGATGCAAACGCCGTGACCTCGCAAGTCGCTCCTCTCAAAACCGGCGATACGACGTTCTCCACTACCGATATCGCCGGTAATAAAACACGCACGATTGCGGCTTGGACGCGACGCGACGGACGCGTCTGGTTTTTCAAAGCAACCGGACCAACCGCGGCAATTGAAAAAGAGAAACCGAATTTCGTGAAATTCATCGAATCCGTTCGATTTTAATTTCACAAATGACTGTCATGTTGAGCGAAGCGAAACATC
>DASYSX010000175.1:0-13476 GCA_036002955.1 Candidatus Udaeobacter sp.
ACCATCGTCGCCAAATGCCATTCCTGCCGGACCATCAAGGCCTGCGGACTTCGGCTCGACAAAGACATTCGTAGAACTGTGCTGAAGATCATGTCGCAGAATCGAATCTTTGCCGCCGCTTCCGATGAGAAGATAACGACCATCCGGGCTGAGCAAAAGATGGATCGGCCTATCAAGCTGATCGCTTTGCTGACTGAGGTTTCGCAAATGACGCCCAGTCCGAGCTTCGTAAATTCGCACGCAATCGGCAGCGCGATCCGCCACAAACATCTCGTTATTTGGCGCAAAAATCACTGCTCTGACTTCCAAGAGCCCGTTCGATGCAAGCTTCGCCGACGGAACGAAAGTTCCGGGCGGAAAATTCGCTTTTTCAAGATGCAGGCTCTCAGGAAGGGGCATCGGCGTTCCTGGTTTACCTGTTTTGCTTCCGGGACCATGATATCTCGCAATGAGATTGGTATTTTGACTCGAAACATAGAGGTCGCCTTCAGAATCAAATGCCAGGTTAAAGGGATGATCGATGCCCGGATTTATTTCAACGTGTCGCTTTACGAAGACCTGAGCGAAGTCGTGTTGCCCATTCTCGTTGAGGGTACCGTTGAATTTTAGGATTTCGCTATATTCGAAATACGCATTTACGACATACAGATTATGATCCGGCCCAAAGATGAATCCACGAAGCTCACGAAGTTTGATGCCCGCAGGAAGACTCTTTTTATTTAAAGCCTTTCGTAATCTCTCTCCCTCAGTCGAATAAACGTGAATATTGTTTAAAGCGGTTTCCTCTTCTCCGCCGTGAAAACTGACGTACCACTCCTTGGGCATAATCTCTAATCTGTCCGCCGGAATCTGCCGTTATGCAGGCCTGCTCTCAAATCTTAATATTTTGGCTAGTCGTCGAGACGTTTTTATAAGACAATGGTGTGATCCTGCAGCTTGAGGATTGAACTATGAATGAAGGAGACGAGTCCCTTCCCTTCGGAAATCCGGCTGTGTTCGAACACGCCACACCCACAGGCGCCACGGAAGTTGCTCAGCGACTCGCCGCTTTTCCATTCGCTCCTCCCGATGTGAAGTTGAAAGAAAAGGAGCCTCTCTCAAGCTCGAACGACTGGTTCACGAAACACGATAAGAACAAGATTGACGAGCTTGGCAGTCTCGACTTTTACGCCTCGAGCGGCCCGGAAAGCGTGGGTGTTGTTCCAAAACTTCATAACACTTCAGCCGGAATCGAAATTTATCAGCTTCCCACCACGCTGACTAAAGAGACGTTCGAAAAAACGGAAGGCCCGTACCGGTCCGGCGTTACGAAAAAGTACAGTAACAAAAGATCAGGCGAAAAAATTGCGAAGTTCAAGGCAGGTACGATTGCTCAGTCCGGCCTCGCCTGTTTGCACATGTCTCGTCTTCTCGGTCACCTGGTTGAGGTGCCGGCCGCAACGTATCGGACTATGGATCTCCAGGAATTCCAAAAGGTCGGAGACCAGGCCCACACGACCGGACATCCGAGTTGCACTGAAGCGTGGGCCGAACTGCGAGCCATGGCCAAGTCAGGCAGTTCAAAACTGATTTTGCCTGATGGAAAAACGGTCTATGGGTCGCTGGCGCAGAACCCTCGGGGAGAAGACAGCAGCCCTGAAGACTACTGGACGGTTGGAGCAATCAGAGGGCACAGCTTCTACAAGGTTCTCTCTTCAAAAGCGCCAGTAGCAAACATTTTAAATTTAAGCGACGCGAAATGCCTTCAAGACCTGGCGCTCGCACAAGATATGATCCGAGGAGTAATCCTCGATTCAATTTTTCGTCAGGTCGATCGCCTTGGCAACATCAGCGTCGACCAGTTGCAGCATTACGTGGACCGCGACGGTAAAGTTAAATGGGACGATAAACTAAGTGATAAAGACAAAGCCGACGCTGTCAGCCCGATTTTCGCGTTAAAGCGAATCATGTACAAGGATAACGACGATGGAATGATGTGGGGAATGAATTCCATCTCTGTTACTCCGATTCTCAACGAAGCGCACCACGTCGATAAGACGATCTATAACCGGTTGCAATGGTTGGCAGGTCTGATGCAAGACAGTGAGCCGGGGTCAAACGCGAAGATAAAGGATTACTTTGTTAATGTTGTTCATGTTTCAGGCGACAACTATGACAAATTGAAAGCGAGTCTGCTTAAGCAGGCTTCCTCATTGAAGAGTCGAGTCGACGCCAAGGATGTTCTGGTCGATTTGGATTTTGAAGGAACGATGAAGAAGCTTTATGCGAAGGAGGTAGAAGCTGCTCAATCTACGGCGCCGCCCGGCACGCAACCTGAGACGACGCCGCCACCTTCAGAGAACGTTCCGCCAACTCCTACACCGGCGCCAAGTCCAACGGTTGATCCGACCCCGCACGAGCCTGGCGCGCCTCGTGCGAAAGAAATCACCGAACACACTGCTCCGAACGGAACCATCGAACTCGCCACCCGGCCATCCACTTTTCCAGGACACCCGGAAATCTACAGTCAAAAGGACATCGAAAAAGAAAAGGAACTTGCAGCCATAGATTTTTATAACGGCAAAACGAAGGACGACCTGGATATCGTTTTAATTCCCAAAACCTACAGCACTTCACCGGGACTAAATGTTCATGCAATTAAGTTACCCGCTGGAGCGAGCCGTCTCAGTTATGCTTCCGCCCATGCCGGAAAGAATGATTCCGGCCAGGGAAAGTTAATAGCGAAATACAAACAGTCGATTCCGACTCATTTCACTTATAGCCCCTCGATCATCGGTTACTACCATTTGTCGCGGTTCCTTGATGCGGGTCATGTCCAGCCCGCCATCGTCCGAACGATGGATGTGGAGTCGCACAAGCCTCTGGCTGATTTGGGGAAGGCAAAAGCAACCGGGTCGAACAATCGAGAACAGTGGACGCAACTGAGAGCCCTGGATGACGCCCACAGTAATTCCTCACTCTACACAAAGGATGGGAAGCAGCTCTACGGCGTGTTGCAAGCGAATCCTACCGGAGAACAGAGTTATCCTCATTTGAGCGATTTGGCGGGCGCCGGTGCCTTTGCAGCTTCATCCGAGTTTGCAAGAGTAACCAGCTCGAGCTCGCTAAAACTAAACTATAAAGACACAGCTGGTAAACTCGATCAGACCGCTGTTCAGCAGATCGTACAGATAAGAGATCTCTCGGATATGGTGTTGATGGACTACATCATGAGCCAGGCCGATCGGTTCAGTGGCAACATGCATTCGGAAAAGGTCTTCATGTGGATCGAAAACGGTGTTCTGAAAAGCGATAGCAAAAAAAGCGACCCCGCCAAAGCTGCCGAACAGTTGAAGCAGGTCCCTGCCGACGCAGTTCTGGTTAATCGGATGATTCTCAAAGATAACGATGCCGGACTAATCAGCGGCAATTTGGCCAAATCTAATCATTTGCTCGAAAAAATCAGCCACATGGATTCCAAGACCTATGACCGGCTTCTCGATCTGCAGAAAGAGCTACAGAAGCCGGAAGTTGCTCAATGGTATCAAAGCGAGCTTCTCTTTACGTCCGCTGACTTTAACACCATGAAGAATAACGTGGACCAGGCTGTAGCCATTCTAAGTGGTCGCAAGGGCAATGGGCTTTTTTTGGATGCCAATGTAAGCGCTGCTATCGGTGCAGCAGACAATCAGGCCCCGGGGACCGGGACCACCCCCGGCTCTGGCAATGTCGCCGCGAGTCCCTCAGCAGCAATTGCTGGGTCCGTCGGTCGCTGGGAAAAAGGCGCGGGCAATCTTCCAGCGGACGTAGAGACCGTGCAAAGCCTCTTGCAAACAGCAGCGCAAAAATTACAAGCCCCTCAACTTGATCCCAAGGGCGTTGATGGAAAAATTGCGAGGCCGCCTCGGAATTCGAATACCGTGAATGCAATCGAAGCTTTTCAGAGCCGTTTAAACATTTCGATTGATGGATTGATTGAGCCCGATAGCCAGACGTGGGTGGCACTACTGCAAGCTGCGAGCGGTAGTTAACGAGTGTTACCGCGTCTGTCACCATGAGCTCAAGTCTCTCGGCCTCAGTCGGGCGTTGGGAACGTCGAGCGCGCAACTGCCCACCCGATGTAGAAGTAGTGCAGCGCCTTTTGGAAACGGCTGCACGCGCTTTACAAGCTCCCCAACTCGATCCTAAAGGAATCGATGGGAAAATCGCACATCCGCCAGCAACTTCGAATACAGTTGCGGCAATTGAAGCGTTTCAAGGGCGCTATACCACCTCAGTGGATGGCTTAATCAAGCCTGACAGCCAGACCTGGCATGCACTTCTCGATGCTATAGGCCAGACAATGGAAGTTCACGAATCGCCGAGTCAGCCGGGGATTCCCGACGACACGGGAGAATACTCTTTCCCTTTTCCTTCCCTGCCCGCGTCAGACTGGACTCATTCGCCGCGTGCCTTTGGTTCTAACCGGAACAACGGCCGTCGCGCCCATGCTGGCTGCGACTTATATTTTGAGAAAGGCACGTGGATTTACGCGATCGCCGACGGCACCGTTACACGCGGACCGTACCCGTTTTATTGCGAAACTTTCGCTTTGGAGGTCGATCACGGCGATTTCCTCGTGCGTTACGGAGAGATCCAGAAAACAACAACTGTGAAGGAAGGCGACAGGGTCCACGCAGGAGAGCAGATCGCAAAGGTGGGACACTTAATCGGGATTCAAGTCCCGAGCGATATGTTGCATTTTGAGTTGTACGACAAGACTGCTTCAGGACCGCTAACAATCACCGATGCAAACCGATCAAAGAAAAGATCGGATGGTATTCCGTTTATGCGCCGAACCGATCTGATCGATCCTACTTCCCAGCTGACTCAGTGGCAGGTTCGCTTGCCGAAAGCTTAGCAGCTAAGCATTTAGTCCCACTGCTTCGGCGGCTTTGTCCAGGTTCCACTCACTACAACTTCTGTGTCATCCACAAGCGAGTTGTCCTGAATAAGTCGAGCCACGTCTTGTAACTCGATGCGTACACAGCCGTGGGAAGCCGCGTACTCGGGCACACTTGGGAAATAATGAAGGGCGATGCCTCGGCTTTGCATAAACCACGTAACGTACGTAGCACGAGGTTCGCTGTTAAGCCTTCGTTGGAAGCCTTCCACTGCACGCGTTCCTTTCGGAGTACATTTGGACCCGGACCGCCGGCTTGTGGAATCATTATCGCAGTTTAGACCTTTTAATCCTGCACCAGGTGACGTCCTGAACGGCCCCGTCTGCTGACTGTCAGCCTTCGGCCCCGTCCAGGTAAGAGTGAGCGAATGATCAGGATCGTCCAGGCTCACAGAAATTTGCTGTATGTACGTCTGCGGAAAATCGTCATTGCGGAATGGATGGGACGAGTCCGCCGGTGGACTGCCAGCCTGGATGAGTGCCTGCCATGTCTGATCGTCCGGCTCGATCAGTCCATCAATCGAAATGCTGAAACGGCTCTGAAAAGCTTCGATGGCCGCAACCGTGTTCGATTTGCCGGGCGGTTGTGCAATTTTTCCATCAATGCCTTTCGGGTCCAGTTGAGGAGCTAGTAGTTTTTGCGCCGCCGTTTCCAAAAGGCGTTGCACAGTTTTCACATCGGCTGGCAGATTGCGCGCGTTTTTCTCCCATCGGCCAACAGAGTCACTAATTACCGCCGGGGGCGTGCTCCGAGTCTTCCGCTGAGATTTGAGTGCTCTTTCGTGCGGGACTTTAGAAATAGGTTTCCCTGCATCTAACGCTTCCAGTTTCCTTGCACGCGCCAAACGTTGTTTCAAAGTTAGTTTCGGCTTCGCTGATTTCTTTCGTTTTCCCTTTTTAGAACCGATTGATCGTGCGCGCCGACGTTTTAACTGAGGTTTTTTCTTTGCCATAGATGTTGCTTCGTCTACATGAATTTGAAATTGGAGCCAAATGCGAAGGTGATCGGACAGTTGGAATGTGAAGATTTGCGGTTGAAATTACAAGTCGCCGTTTTCGTCGTCAGATAACAGCGTAGAGAAGAGTATGTATCGCACCGCGACTTGTTTTGGCGTGATTGTCATGCTCGCAGCTTTGGGAGTGGCGAAGGTTGCGGCGCAAGAAGCGCCTCCCAGCGCCGGTCAGAGTTTACAGCTCAATGAGAAGGGCGAGGAAGCAGCGGTCAAGCGAGTGGTCGATGGGATCATGCAGCCTTACTTGGCCCAGGGACAACGTATGGCCGGTGGCCATCCATGGAAACGATCTCCTTTTCTCGGAACGATTGTGGCGGTTTCGCTGCACGGGCATCGCTACTTCTTCCCGTATGGAAAGGCTACAGACGCGGGCGCACCTTTCACGCGCGAAACCCTGGTGGAGATCGGCTCCTGCACCAAGACGTTTTCCACTACTCTGTTTGCGCTAGCCATCAATCGTAACCAAATGGTCCCTGACGCTCTTGCTCAGAAGTACATGCCTAACGGCTACACGCTAAGGGCGCAGCAACTAACACCGCTGGAGTTGGCGGACTTCACCTCGGGAATGCCGGATGATCCGACAAACTTGCCGCGCGGACTCGAACGACAAAGCATTAACTCCTACACGGTAAAAGACTTTCTCACCTGGGCTTCCAATTACGAACCTCGGACCCAATTGCCGGCACCTTATAAGTATTCTAACGCGGGAATCGGCCTGCTCAGTTACCTGGTCTCGACGGCAACCGGCAAATCTTGGGAAGATCAGGTGACCTCCGATATTGTCCAGCCACTGGGGATGAATGACACGACGCTGCGACCCACGCCCGAACAGCAGAAGCGTCTGGCACAAGGTCATAGTCGCGCAGGCCAGGATGCACCACGCTGGCCGGTCTTCGCCTGGTACGCCGCCGGCGGACTGCGCTCAACGGCACACGATATGATCAGTTTTGGTGAAGCCAATCTTGGCCACAAGGAAGTGAATGGGAAAGCAGTTTCGGCTGAATTGATTGCCGCGATGCAGTTGGCGCAGAAGCCGATTTATGCGATCCGGAATGGCAACAAGCAGGCCATGGCCTGGGTGAACGATCTGGGCGGAGGCAATCCCAACCTTCATCCCGTGATTGTAAAGAACGGAGGGACATCAGGCTTCGGCACGGTGGTTGCGATTAATCCAAGTAAGAACGCGGCTATCTTTATAGGTATGAATCAAGTCGGAGCTGACCCTGCCGAGAAAGCCGTTGAGATCCTACGGCACCTGCCGTAAGCCACTTGATTTTTGTTACGCGGGCGTTGTGGTTCTCAATCTTCGCCGCCGTAATTCCATCGCCCAAAGCGCGGTGATGGTAAGCAGGTCACTGATGATGTGAGTGGCTTTCACGCTTCCAAAGGTGGCGGGCGTAAGAGTCGGTTCGAGCAGATCGCGTACTTGCCCGGAGGAAGTAGCAGCGACGGCGGCACCAGAATCAAATTGTTTGATCGCCTCAAGCGTGGCGAAGCGTTGCGCGGTAGTGTCTTTCATCGCATCGAGATTTTCATAAGCAAACAAGGCGAATAAGATGCACACCAATGCGGTAGTAATCGCAGCTGGCTGTTTACGTAGTGAGGAAAACGCCAGGACGCCGCCAACAATAATGACATAGAGATTCCAATATTGCTGCATCGCGTTGGAGCGCTCGAAGTAGAGCTGAATCAGTTCGTTATAGTTCATGAATTCTCGCGATTATGAAAGCGCACCATGATCCAAGGCGAGAACAAACGAGTCGCTGTCAGCGGGAGAAGAACGAACTCGACGTTCGAATTCGGCTAAGGCGGACCGCACCTCTGGTCGAATAACAACGGATGGTCGAACGCGGCGAATCATCGCGAATGCTTCTTCCGCGGTCTTTACTTTTCCACTCATTACCAAATAAGCGGCTATCGCCGCTGCGCTTCGCGAGTAACCGATCTTACAGTGAACATAAACGGCACCGTTGTGAGACCGATTGCCGATGAAGTTGCTCATCTCGACAAGTTGCGACTGCGTAGGAGCAGTCAGATCGAGAACGGGAATGTTTCGATAATTGATTTTGCGGAACGGTTTTGCCTCGGAAAATTCAGCGCTCAAGTCCAGGACTGACACAACTCCCGAGCATACAGCTCTGTTCGCAGAGCGGCGCCCCAATTTGCCGCCAATCCAGATTTGTGGTGTGACCTTGTCCCATGATCGACATTGGCTCCGGTAATACAGCAACGACAGATATTGACCAAGTAAGCAAGGCGCCAACACGAACCGCGTGCTCCACGGCACCTTTCCTTCAGTCTTGTGAAAAACGATCGGACCCGCTCTGAAGTACGCGATCGCAACGATGCCAAGAGCACTCGCAGGCCAAAGAAGCAGGATTCCATATGGCCAAAAGATCGTGCCTATAATCAAAGCAACCGCCGCGCCCGTTGCGTAATACCAACCGATCCGGTAATTCGCGACAACTGGTGGCACATCCAAAGGCTCGTGAAAAAAGTAGAAGCAATATCCGGCGAGGACAAAACCACCGATGATGTCGAAGACGTGGTGCTGGTAAGTAAGCAATGGGGAGAGAGCAATAAGGAAGAACCACGACATGACTGCCCACAACAGAACGCCGCGAAGATTTCTGGCGTAAACATCGACCAGGAGCAATAACAGCGCGGCGTGCAGTGACGGGAAAAGATTAAATGGCAGGTCTACTCCGCGAAACCAATCGAAGAGGGCGCCGGGCCAGCCATCAGCGTGAGGGCGCGGGAAAGCAAAATGCAGCGGGAAAAGCAGAAAACAAAGACCTGCTATCAGAATTGCGGCAATGACTCGTCGCGAAAAAATTCGTAGCTCTTCCTCTGTCCGACAGAGGAACGGAGCCGCGACAAAGAAGAGGTCAATCGACATGTAAGGGAGAATCATGAAAGGAACGAATGGGATGGCAGGCTCCCATTGAAAATAGAACGAGCCGACATGGCCGCGTTGTCCGGTAATCCAATTGCAACCGCCGTAGACGATCAGAAACAGCACCGCCAATCCCGCAGAAACAGCGAACGGTTTGAGACGAGAGACGTGCACGCGATGGTTAAAATTCCGAGCGTCGTGCAACTGAAACCGTGAACATTCCCCACCGATCGATTTCCATATCGATCTTTTCGAAGCCGGCGACGCGGACTAGCTCATCCATTTCGGCGGTCGTCCGCCGACGCATGATCCACCGTTCCCCTTCCCGATTAACGAGGACATGTGCAATGAATTCGAGTTGCGGATGCCACGGCTGATTCGTGTAAATGAGATAACCGCCAGGTTCGATCGCGTGGGCTAATCCGCGCAACGAATTCAGAACGGGCTCGTTCGACGGAAATAGTTCATAAAGCCCTGAAACGATTCCGATCGTCGCGCGCGGTTGAATTCGGCCGAGAGATTCGCAATTGAACGCGTCGCCGTGGCGCGTGGTTACTGCGCCGTTAACATTTAACTCATCCGCCAGCGCACGCATGGCATCGATATTTTCCTGCTTGTAATCGCAAAGCGTTGCACCAATCGGAATCTCTGGCATGTCGCGGATCGTTTCGATTACGTAGCGACCGGCACCTGCGGCGATATCGAGAATTCTGACCGGGCGATTCTCGCGATGCATTTTCAGAATGAAATCGCGCAAAGTTTTATTCAGATTCGCTTTGCGTTGACGAATGCCGCGCCAGCCAATGCTATTCAAATACGATTTATCGATAAGGCGACCAAGCGAGCCCAAGCCCTGCGGTTCGTTCTTGTAGACGTAATCGAGCGAAAGGCCCGAATCAAAACCACAACGCCCACCGATCTCGATGCCACGGCTCAATCGGCGGGCGAATTTCAATCCAGCACGAGCGACTGCGAACCTTGCGCTGCCATTGTTCTTCAAGCAGTCATGTTCGTGCGCCGTGTATCCGTTCTTATCCGCGTTTACCAACGATGGCGTGGTTGCAGTTTTCGCGAAGCAATCTCGAACGAACTCGCGGACAACTCCGAGGACGTCGCGACGATTCGTTTCGTGAAAAATCGCGTGATAAGCATCCGGGAAAACCTCGAAGCGCTTGTCAGTAGAAGAGAGACGATCAAAAAACTTTTGCTGCGCGTCCAGGCTCACAACCCAATCTTTTCCCGCGCCGATCATCAACGCCGGCGTTTGAATCGCACCGGCATCGGCAACCAACCGTTTCGAGGTATCGTGTAGGTCCAGAAGCACGTTGACCGCGATTTGCCGAAAGATCAGCGGATCGGAATCGTAACGAGCGGCTTGCTCACGATCGTGCGTGAGCATTTTCGATTTTACGTAGCTCTTCACGAACCGCGGCTGAAGAATTCGCAGCGCCGGAATTGCGAATGGAATGTAGAGCTTCACGTGAAATGCGGCAGTCGCCAAAATCATGCCTCGGATGGGCGGCGCGTAATCATGTATCCAGGCTGTGACAGTGACGGCAGCAAGACTGTGCGCGAGCACAACCATGTTTGCGATCGGGATGCCGAACGTCTCCGAAACATGACGCGCAAACGCATCCACATCTTTGATCACGTCATGAAGCCTCTTTGCCGCGCCGCGATCACCTGGCGAACGTCCATGACCTCGCGCGTCCCACGCGAAGATCGCGATGTCGTTAAGGTCTAGTGAATCAACTGTTTCTTGCCAACGACCGGAGTGCTCATGACCACGATGAAAAAGCAGCAGCGCCTTGTCTGTTGCCTTATTTGGGATCCACGAGCGATAAAACAGCCCAGCACCGTCCCAGCTAGTGAAGGTTTTTTCAGTCGCTTCCATTTACCGGGCGCAATTGGTTCACCGCGTCGCGCAGTTCGGCGGTAATCGCGCACATGTCGGTCTTGTCTGTTCCGCGATCGCGATAATTGCGAGCCGTTCCAACAATCAACCGAACTTTTCCAGGCCGCGGAAATCGTTTGCCTTTAGGCCATGCCTTAAACGAACCATCGATGAAAGACGGCACAACCGCGACGTCGCGTCCCGCAACAACAGCGCCGATGCCTGATTTGAATTCGCCAACTTCGCCGGTTGTCGATCTTGTTCCTTCCGGAAAAATAATCAGGATGGTTCCTGGATTCGCTAGCAATTCCCGGCAAAGCAACAGGGTTTGTCGAATCCGCGCTTGTCGCGCAAACGGCAGCGCGTTCACGAGTATCGCAGCGGCCCAAAGGCGTGGCAGGCTTTGGAAAAAATAGTCAGACGCGGCCGCTGGAAACGCTCGACGTAATTTGCGCAGCGGCAACGCCGCGAGCAGACAAAGTGTATCGATATGACTGCAGTGATTCGCAACAATAACGAGTGAACGGTTGGTCCGCAGATTCTCGTGCCCGATGATCTCAAAATCATTGTAGACATGCAGCAGGCCTCGAATAATCAAGGCGCCAAGTGACCGTAGTCCGTCAACGAGTATATCAGGCTCTCGCGGAAACCGACGCAGCCGATCGATCGGCGCCTGATCGACATCACGCACTGAGCCGTTAAGCCACCTTTTCATCGGAGCGGATAATAATATCCGGCCATGTGCATGAACAATGGCGCCGCGTAAACCAAACTGTCGATCCGATCCAGAATTCCGCCGTGACCGGAAATAGTTGCAGCCATGTCTTTGGTTCCGATGTCGCGCTTAATCACGCTAATCGAAAGATCGCCGAGTTGCCCGCCAATTCCAACAATCAAGCCGGTCAGAATTAATTGCCATGTACCAAAGAATGGAAACGAGAAGCGAAGAAGCCAGGGCAGAATCATAGCGACGCCTAACGCTCCGAATGCGCCTTCCCAAGTCTTGTTTGGGCTGATTTCGCTACGCAACGGATGACGGCCGAAAACTTTCCCGGAAGTAAACGCCGCGACGTCAGTCAATGCCGTCGCGAAAATAATATAGCAAATAAGGCCATAGGCGTTCCGAGCGTTGGCCATAAATCCGAGATGACCGAACATCCAGCCGATGTAAACAAAACCAATGATCGCCAGCGCTATGCGTTGCAGCTCGCCGCGAGCGCGATTGCGCAAAATCGGAATGAACAGGATCAATGCGATCGCGAACGCCGGCACAGCACTAAAGAATCCGTACCAACCCGGGGCGGGTTCTTTGCCGCGTGGATCCGAGATTAGCGAGGCGATTCCGACAGTAAGGATTCCGGCATAAACCGCGACGGTCATCCACGAGTCACGATATAATCCCGAGGCGCGCGCGAATTCCTTGAAAGCGTATAGCGCCAGGAATGTGACGCCAACGATTGTTGGAATGCGGCCGAGAAAAACGACAATGACACCGATTCCGGCGATGAAAATCCATGACCAATACGTCTTGAACATTGACGCGGTTTCCTTTTTCAAAACGAATCGCAAAAAACCGAGGATCGCACCCGCGACGGCGAGGGAAATCAAAACGATCCAGAAATAAGCGCGAAAAATGGGATCGTGCAGCGCGATCTGCGGCGACATCACTGCTTATCTTGCAATGCGGCAGTGATGCGTTTCAAGCGAACAACGATTGTTTCAATACAACCAGCGATGATGACAAGACAGGTCCAATCCAAAAGCGTGAAAGCCGCGGATGATTGCGCGGCGAAAAAAAATGTGAGCCATGCGCCGATACTCAATGCCACCATGCGCCAAGGCTTCGACATAATTCCGCCAAACTGGCGTTGAACGCCGAGCCCTTGTCCTAACAGAGCGACGTACGCGGTGAGCACCGCGAAAATTGCTGTCCAATATCCGATCAAGAGGTTCATCAACCCACTGTGCGCAATTCCGACGAAAATGGCGACGTCTGAAATGCGATCGGGCAGATCGTTCAGGATTTCACCACGCCGACTCGCCTTCCCTGCAGCGAACGCGACCAGGCCATCGAGCATGTTGAACCAGAGCCGCAAATAGCAAAAAAACGGCGCGATAATGAGTAGCCAAGGTCTGGCGCTCGATTTCCAAAAACAAATTGCGGCGATCAGCGCAGCGACGATCGACAAATACGAAATCGCATCGGGATGAATTCCACGATACAGACAGAACCGCGTCGCAGCATCTCCAGTTCGCCGAAACACCGCCGCAATTGGCCGACGCGTTGAAGGTTGGTAACCGGACATCGCTGCCATTTTGTAAAGCAGCGAATGCGTCTGGCAACACAAACGGCGAATGAGTTAATGCGACCGACCGAGCGGCTGGTCTCTGCGCCGGACCTCAGACCAAGGATTTCGCAGGGAAAAGATGAAGCCGAATGAAATCTGTTGCGATTCGCCCGAAGCTCGTTTACTAGCTTCGAAGTTTTGGGCGATTGTTCTGGGGGGAACAGCCGCCCCTTACGCCCGTCGGGTGTGGGGGGCGGTCATTTTTTTTGATCCAAAAGTAGGATGATCGACATAAAGCCGCACGGGGGGGTCGAACCGTGATGCGGGGCTTTTCCTTAGATGTGGATGTCGACGTTATGTCCGCGCGCTGGCGCTCTGTTGCTGACTGGTGCATCGCCACGGCCCGGCCTAGCGACGGCGACCCCGCCCTTGGCGTCTTTTTTCGGTTTCAGATCCCGAACTTT
>DASYSX010000176.1:0-6470 GCA_036002955.1 Candidatus Udaeobacter sp.
GTCGCTTTCACTTTTTGCGGTGGAGGTAGTGCTCCTCTACCTGTTTACTCTCCGGTTCTCGTGAACCGGCTGGATTATCTTGTTCTCATCGCCACGATTCTGGCGATTCCGCTTTACGGCCTCTGGCGAACGCGAGGCAGCGCCTCATTAGGCCAGTATCTCAAGGGCGATTCGAGTATTCGATGGGCCACGATCGGCCTCTCGGTGCTCGCTACACAGGCTGGCCCGATCACGTTCCTTTCCATGCCCGGCCAGGCGTATGAAAGCGGGATAGGTTTTATCCAGAACTATTTTGGGCAACCGCTCGCGTTGATCGTCGTGTGCGCAGTGTTCGTTCCGATCTATCAGCGGCTGAAAGTTTACACAGCCTATCAGTACCTTAGCCAACGCTTTGATCGAAAGACGCAGTTGCTCGGCGCATTTTTGTTTCTCATCCAACGAGGAATTGCGGCCGGGATCACACTCTACGCTCCGGCTATTGTTCTTTCCGCGATGCTCGGCTGGCGCTTGAACCTGACCATCTGGCTCGCGGGCGGCCTGGTCATTGTTTACACAGTGATCGGCGGGACAAAAATTGTCAGCATCACGCAACGCTACCAGATGATCGTAATCCTAATCGGCATGGCGATTGCATTTGCGGTCGCCGTTTACCGGTTGTCGCCCGATCTCTCTTTTGGAAATACGCTGTCGGTCGCGGGGAAAATGGGCAAGCTGGAAGCGGTCAATTTCTCGGTCGACCCGCACAAGCGATACACATTTTGGTCGGGCCTGATCGGCGGGTTTTTCCTCGCTCTGTCATATTTCGGAGCGGATCAATCGCAGGTGCAACGATATCTGGCGGGAGGCTCGCTCAAAGAGAGTCGCCTCGGGTTACTCTTCAACGCCGGCGTGAAAGTGCCGATGCAGTTTTTTATTCTGCTGCTCGGCGCGATTGTTTTCATGTTTTACCAATTCGAAAAACCGCCGGTGTACTTCAATCAACCGGCGTACGAACGCGCCATGGAAAGCGGCTACGCGCCGCAATTAACGCAGTTGCAAACGCAATCCGATGAAGTCTTCACGCAAAAGCGCGCAGCGATTCGCGCTCTTTCCACTGCATCGCCAAGCGAGCGTGATACGGCGATGAACGAGGTACGCAAACTCGATGCGGAGGCGCATACGTTACGGGATCAAACCAAGGCAGTTCTGGTGCAAGCGGGCGTGGATCCGAAGAGCAAGGAATCGGATTACGTATTCATCACTTTTATTCTTCAACAGATGCCGCATGGAATTGTCGGATTACTCATCGCAGTAATCTTGTGCGCCACCATGTCCGCAATGGCAGCAACTCTAAACGCTCTCGGGTCGACCACCGCGATCGATTTTTATCGGCCGTTGATTCGGCCAAACGCGAGCGACCATCATTACGTAATCGCGGCCCAGGCGCTGACAGCAGCGTGGGGTTTGATCGCCATAGGCGTCGCTTCATTTGCCAGTTTGGTCGAGAATCTGCTCGAAGCCGGCAACATTCTGGGCTCGGTCTTCTACGGCAGTATTCTCGGTCTTTTCCTGACTGCCTTCTTTATTCGCCGAGTCACCGGATCGGCGGTGTTTTTTGCGGCGCTGATTGCACAAACGCTTGTCTTCGTCCTATTCGCGACCACGAACATCGGTTACCTCTGGTATAACTTAATTGGGTGCGCAGCCGTACTGATTCTCGCGTCAGTCCTGCAGCAAACTCTGTTTCGAAGCGCGGAAGCCTCCGTCGAGGTATGAAGCTCGCGCTGAGCCATGGATCACCCGATTATTTGTTTCGGCCAGCAACCGTGCGGATTTTTTCCGAAGCGATTCTTGTTCGCTAAAATTGTGACCGCTCGCCGGCTGCAAAAGGAGATCGGCGGAGAAATCGTTTTTTTCTGTCACGACAGCGATCATGACCCGCGCGAGACAACTACTCTTTTGCAGGAGCAGCATAGCAACCGTGAAGTCGCTCTGAATTTTCAGTTCGAGAATAAGATCCAAAAGCAGTTTTCACCACTCTATGCCAAACGCGTTCTTCCGGAATGGCACGAGAAAACTACGCGGCAACTTCCAAGTTATGTTCCGCAGACTCTGGTGGAACACTTCAAGGAAACCAGATCGTCGAAGGTCGCCGATTTCTGTCTCGAGATGTACACCCGTATGGGTTTGCTGGACGGTGTCCGCGTAGAGCGATCCAGCGCCCCCGAGTTCAGAGCACGTGCTGCGGCAGTCTCAGACTATTTCGTCGATCAGCCGTATGAAGGAGAAATTGTTCGTGCACGTTATCGCGACGGAAAATTCCTGCTGCACAAAGGCGGCGATCGTTTCCTGGAAATTCCCGGAGGCGACTTCGGTCCGGAACAAATCAGCCCAACCCGAGATACGCGTTTCGTTTGGATGCAATCCGTGATCCGGTGCACGCATTACGTCGCCGGCGCGAGCGAACAGGATTACGTTAACAAGGCGGATGCTCCCGAGGTAAAATTCGTCAGGCGCGACGAGATTTCCGACTCCGGCAAATCTTACACGGAAGGGCGATGAAATCAGGGCCGTTCAAAATTGGGATCGCGTGTTTTCCGCTGATTGGCGGGAGTGGGATCCTGGCAACGGCGCTTGGATCGGAGTTGGCGCGCCGCGGCCATGAAGTGTACTTCTTCAGTTATGCTCAACCCGTTAGGCTTGATCTGCCGCAGGACAACCTTCATTTCCATCGAGTCGATGTTGCGCATAACCCTTTGTTTCCATCGCCGGATTACACGCTGCCGCTCGCGGTGAAAATGACGGAGGTCGCGCGCTCCCACCAGCTTGATCTTTTTCATGTTCATTACGCAGTGCCACACGCACTCGCCGCGTGTCTGGCCTCGCAGATGTTAGGCCCGTCAGCTCCGCGCATCGTGACAACGTTGCATGGAACCGATACCACTCTGCTTGGCCAGGATGCCGATTACCGTACAGCAATCGAACACGCCCTCGTCCATTCCGATGCGGTCACGGCAGTTTCGGAAAGTCTTCGAAACCAAACGCAGGAGACCTTTCGTCTAAAACGATCGATTGAAGTCATTCCCAATTTCTTCACGCCGAATAAACCGAAGCGAACTCGCGAGGAAGTTCGGCGCGAACTTGGCGTCACTGACGAATTTCTCGTGCTACACATGTCGAGTCTGCGACCGGTGAAGCGCATCGACCTGCTGCTGCGCACGATCGCCACGTCGAAGAATCGCAAGCGCATTCGATTGTTGATTATGGCTGGCGGTCCTTTCGATCCTTACGAACCACTGCTCGATGAATTGCAACTTCGCGACATTGTCATTGTTCGCCAAAACACAGCCGTGGTGGACGAGTATGTGCGGGCCGCGGATGCGGGACTCTACACATCGGAATACGAAAGCTTCGGCCTAAGTATCCTTGAGACGATGTTCTACGGAAAACCTGTCGTCGCCTTCCGCGTCGGTGGCATCCCAGAAGTCATCGGAGATTCTTGTCCTCTATATCAGTTCGGCGATGTAACCGCGGCCGCTGCTGGTTTGGATACGCTGGTCGAATCTCCCGATGTCGCGCGCGAAGTAGGCGAACGCAGTCGCGATCGCGCGCTCGAACAGTTCTCCGCAGATCGCATCCTGCCTCAGTATGAGGCGCTGTATCGTCGCGTAATTGCCGGTGGCGCGTGATGCGCTTCTGCGGCGCGGCCGGAAGTGCCTATTTCGCTTCTGCTGTCTGCGCGGCGTGAAAGGTCTGCCATGCATTCCAAGCGCGTTCCCAATTTTGTTTCGCGGCCCAACATTGCGCTTCCAGGAAATGAAAATAGTTCGGTGAGTTCGTCCGTTCGCTAAAATGCCGGGCGGTAAGGAGCGCATCATCAACGCGACCGTTCTGCATCTGCGCGCGATAAAGTTCGTAACCAATCGGATAGAAGTCGGGCGCGGCTCGGAACCGCTTTTCCGAATCTTGAAGAGAAAAATTTGTGGTGACGCGCGGCAGCGCGACTGGTTCACCGTACCGTTGGGTCAACTCGTAGGCGGCGCGAAAATCATTCTTGCTAGCTTTGTATTTCGCAATGCCAAGCCAGGCATAACGAAGCCAGTGGGGATGCTCTTCAACGGCTCGGGAAATCTCCTCCGGGTCACCGCGTTCGGACCAAAACGCGAAGAGCGCGAGTTTTTCTGTTTCACCAAACGAATGTAAGTCCGGATCATTTTTCAACAGTTGCGCGAGAGCGCCATTGAAACGCGCACCGGAAATGCGGCTGAGATAAGGCAGGGCTAAATCATGTTGGCTCAGTCCAACCGCCTCAAGAAACGGGCTGACTTCTGGATTCCTGAGGGAAGTGTCGCTCAGCATGCTTGCGTAAACTTGCGGCCGCAAAGGTCCGGCTCTGCGTAGCGCCTCACGCCAGGCTGCTACGGCCAAAGCTGAATCGTACGACAGCCAGGCATTTGCTTCGGCGAGTGGAACTTCGTAAGCGATTGGTTCGAGAAAGCGCGCCCGGCGGAAATCATCGACTGCGTTTTTCGTCTGTTTGAGTTCGACCTCTGCGATCGCGCGCTTTAAGTAAAGTTCCCAATCGAGCGGTGCCCATCGAAGCGCGTTAGTCGTCAGTGCGACTGTTTCACTAAAGTTCCGTTCGGTTTCGGCTACCGCCGATAATTGCTTTGCGCTGGCAACACCGACTGAGCCGGGAAGAAACTTTCCGCCGCGGGCAGCCACGACCAATGACAGGCCCGCGGCAAGTAACACCAAACCGACAAAACGAAATAACATCGGCGTCCACTGGCTCTTTTTTAACGACAGCGGCCGATGGGCTGAGAGGCCAAACAAAAATACTGCCGCAAACGCCGTACCCACCTGGTGCCCGGGAACGTCGACAATTCCATCGATCGCAAACAGGACCGCAGCGATAAGCGCGGCGAGACGATAACCTTGATTTGTTCCCGCTCGCAGCGGAAAAGCCCGCCTGGCAAGCAGCGCGATACCGGCGATGACAAGCACCACCCCTGGCCATCCGAGTTCAGCCCCAAGCCAAAGCCAGTCGCTTTCCGGATGCAAGGCTCGCGTGCTGCCGACGGAAGCGTCACGAAAAATTGCAAAGACTGGTTCGAAATTTCCAAAACCAATCCCGCACCAGGGTGAATTACGGATGAGTCGCGACGTGTCATGAACAATTTGCCACCGGAGATTCGATGAGATATCAGCATTGCCGAAGTCGTGGAGATGAAATCGCGCGAGTGTTTGCCCGCCCAAGAGCAGCACCGCCGTGAATAGCAAAAGAAGAAGACAAAGAGAGATTCCAAGCGCGAGTCGCCAGGGAGAACGCTGTCTGAACGCCTGCGTGCCAAACCAAAATGCGCTGCCCGCCATGAGCATCGCGACTCCAGAGCGCGAAAAATTCAAAATGATCGCCGTCCCAACCAGGACCAGCGCCAGGACCCAGACGATCCACCGTTTTCTTCGTTTGCGAAGATCATCCTGAGCGCAGGCGAGAATCACGATCGCGGCGAGCGCGAAAAGAACTCCGGTTTGATTCCGATTTGGAAACGGACCGAAACTTTCCTTGTTACTCCAGAATGGGAGCGTTCCGTGTGCGAGATAAAGCGCGATGGTAATTGCGGCTAAGACAGCAATTCCACTTGTAAACAAGCGCAGTTGAGAGTGCACCTCGCGAAGCTCGAGATCTTGCGTGAAGACGACATAAAGCCAACTCAGCCCGGCAGCGAAGCTAACCAGGTAGCCCAGCGTGATCCACGGCTGCGGAGTGAGTGTCGATGGGAGTTGAATACCGAAGTCGTTTGCGAGTGTTGCACGCCACTCCGGTTGGAAAAACCAGCCGGACGGGAGAAAGGCGACTGCCGCCAGGATAAGGAGAGCAAGAAGAACGAGATTCGTGAGCAGGCCGAGTGAAAATCGAGGCGGTCGCACCAGCAAACAGATCGCGAGGACCGTGATCACAATGCCCTCTTCCCACTTTCGAGTGGATCCGCCCAGAAAACAGGCCAGCACGGGCAGAAACGCGACAGTCGCGCCGGTTATCCAGCGAGTGATGGCAACATTTTGGGTTCTCACGCGATCGAGATTTGTGCATGCTAATCTCGCATCAGCGCCGGGCAAACCGTTAGGGCATGGGAATCATCGTTGGACAACGCAATCGAAATCGCGCGCTCGAACAGTTCTGGGCGGATCGCTTTCTGTCTCGATGCGAGGAGCTGTATCGCGGTGTAATTGCTGTCGTCGCGGCTCACTGCGCGTAGTGGTGACTGGCTAATTTAGGCAAGTCCAGCAGCAGAACCGGAAACGAATCTGCCTTTGATGAAAGCCGACGACATTCCACCAGATGTACCGCCGGCAGCACTCAATCCGGAGAAGGATCCCGACGAGTGGGTAACAAAAGATGAGCCCATGACAGGCCCGCAGCGCTCTTATCTCCAGACGCTCTGCCGCGAAGCTGGAGAAGAATTCGATCAGAATTGGACCAAAGC
>DASYSX010000177.1:0-11786 GCA_036002955.1 Candidatus Udaeobacter sp.
ACCGTGACGCTGTCATTTCGCCTTGGGGTTGATCCCAAGCAATCCGATCAAATGGTGCGGGGGACGTGCCCGCTTCCGCATGGCAGCGGGAAACAGGTCCGAGTGCTCGTGTTCGCAGAAGGTGAAGCGGCGAAGGCGGCCACAAACGCCGGCGCGGAGTTCGTCGGCATGAAAGATTTAATTCAGAAATGCCAGGAAGGTTTTCAGGATTTTGATGTCGCGATCGCTACACCTGCCGCGATGACCGAGGTACGGAAGCTGGGGAAAGTGCTCGGCCCGCGCGGGCTAATGCCCAACCCGCGGACGGGGACCGTTACCGAAGACACTGCGAAAGCGGTGCAGGAGGTGAAAGCCGGCCGCATTGAATTCAAGCTCGACAAGAATGGAAACGTTGCCGTGCCGGTTGGAAAGTTTTCCTTTGAAGAAAACGCGCTCGTGGAGAACGCAAATGCGGTGATTGAGGCTGTAATGCGCGCTCGACCGCCGACCGCTAAAGGCCGCTACCTTGAAGGTGTGACAATCAGTGCGACTATGTCCCCCGGCGTCCACATCGACCCAAGCCCATATCTGAGCGGAGTGTAGGACCGGAAGAATTAGCTCGATAGTATGCGACCAGAAAAAGCCAGCATTGTTTCAGAGTTGTCCGAGGCATTGAAGCGCTCGCCTTTCGTGCTCGTGACCGATTATCGCGGAATGAAGGTAGCCGATTTTAGCGAGTTGCGGCATCGACTGTCGCCCGCCGGTGCCGAGGTGCACGTAGTGAAGAATAGTTTTCTAAAACTTGCGATGACGGATTCTGGTTTCCCGCAAGTTGTTGACCAATTCGCGGGTCAAACCGCAGTTGTTACAGGAGAAGCAGATGTAGCCCCTGTGGCCAAGATTTTCAAGACATTCGCGACGGAATTTAAGCTGGCTGCACTCAGGGTTGGTTTTGTCGATCGCGCGCCGCTTTCCGCTGCGGAATTGGAAACTTTGGCGGAATTGCCGCCGCGCGAAATTTTGCAGGCGCAATTGCTCGGACTGCTATTGTCCCCGGCGACGCGCCTGGTGCGTCTATTCAACGAACCGGCTGCGGCGTTAGCGCGGCTGTTGAGCGCGAAGACCGAAAAGGAGGGCGCGCCCGCGGCATGAATTTTGTGCGACAGGCGATTTGTCTGTCGGACAAATCCAACACAAACAAAATTGTCCGAGCTGGTGGCTATCGGCTTTAATTCTTCGAAGGCTTTTGGAGGCGGCAACTGGAGGAAAAACTAAAATGGCAGACACAGATAAAATAGTAGAGCAACTCAGCAACCTTTCGGTTCTGGAGATTGCTGGATTGGTTAAGCAGCTGGAGGAAAAATGGGGCGTCAGCGCCGCTGCGCCAGTAGCAGTCGCGGCAGGGCCTGCTGCAGGAGCAGGCGCCGGAGCAGCAGCTCCAGCAGCCGAGGAAAAGACCACGTTTGATGTGGTCCTGACAGAAATGGGCGCGAACAAGATCGCAGTGATTAAGGAGGTGCGGAGCGCAGTTCCGGGCCTCGGGCTTGCGGAGGCAAAAGCTCTCGTAGAAGGTGCGCCTAAAACGCTCAAGGAAGGCGTGACCAAGCAGGAAGCGGATGAGATCAAGAAAAAGGTCGAGGCCGCAGGCGCAAAGGTCGAAATCAAATAAACAAGTTATATTTGGGCGCTGTCGCAGCATAAAATCTGTTGCGCGGCACCGGATCCATAATAGGGTTACAACCCACTACAGTCCGCCAGACGTATTTTTACCCCGGCGCTAACAAGGCAAATCACATTACCGGCTACGAGACGGAGGTCGTCAATTTGACAGGTCACCGTTTTGGTGGCATTTTTTCGCTCTTCGCCTATCCCAGAACCGGTAAATCTGCCTGCGTGGGTCAACGTTTGGTGGAGGTGGTGTGAGGTTTTAGCTCGTGAGCTTAAGCACTATGTCGGAACGCATTTACTTCGGAAGTATCAAGGAAGCCATCGAACCGCCCAACCTCATTGAGGTTCAGGCAAATTCATACGTCGATTTTTTGCAGAAAGACGTCCAGTATTCGAAGCGCAAAAATCAGGGCCTTCAGGCGGTTTTCAAGGAAGTTTTTCCTATCGAAAGCTACGATGAAAAGGCGGTCCTTGATTTTAGCCACTACGATATCGGCGAACCAAAATTGTCGCCACTCGAAGCCCAACGCGAAGGGCAAACATACAGCGCACCGCTGCATGTAACGTTCCAGTTACGGGAGGAAAAAGGCACGAAGGAAGAAAAAGTGTACATGGGCGAGATCCCGCTTATGACGCCGCAGGGTACGTTCGTCATTAATGGTGCGGAACGCGTTGTGGTGAGCCAGCTGCATCGTTCTCCTGGCATCGCATTCGAATCCACGGTCCACGTCAACGGAAAGGTTCTCTATAGCTTCCGTATCATTCCAGACCGCGGTTCATGGATCGAGGTGCAATTTGATACGGCTGATCTGCTTTACATTTATCTCGACCGACGCAAGCGCCGCCGAAAATTCCTCGCGACGACTTTCCTGCGCGCACTCGGTTATGGCTCTGACGAGGAGGTCATCAAACTTTTTTACAACATCGAGACTCTGAAGTTGAGCGACAAACTCGATGAAGAGCAACTCGCGAGCAAAGTGCTCACAGCAGATATTCGCGACGGAGAGGTGACTGTCGCCCGCGCGTTTGAGCCTCTGACCCTGGCGACCATTCGACAGATCATGGCGTTGAATATTCACGAGGCTAAAGTCATCGATATCTCGAATGACGATACGGTCGTGAAGGCGCTCAGAAAGGATCCGGCGCACGACCAGGAAGAAGCTCTCAAAGACATTTACCGCCGTCTCCGTCCGGGCGATCCGCCGACCGTGGCCAACGCCCGTGCTCTACTCAAGCGCCTCTTTTTCGATCCGAAAAAATACGATCTTGGCCGGGTGGGCCGCTACAAAATCAATCAGAAGCTGGGAATTAACGTCGATTCTTCCGAGCGCATTCTGACCGACAAAGACTTTATCGCGGCGATCAAGTATTTGATCAATCTGCGACGGGGCGAAGGCACGCTGGATGACATTGATCACCTTGGCAGCCGTCGCGTGCGGACCGTGGGCGAATTACTAGCCAACCAGTGCCGCGTCGGTCTTGCTCGTACTGAGCGTCTCGTAAAAGAGCGGATGACTCTGTTCGACATCAATGTGGACGGGATGACGCCGCAAAAGCTCATTAATCCCAAAGCGCTTAGCGCAGTCATACGAGATTTCTTTGGGCGGTCACAGCTGTCGCAATTCATGGATCAGACGAATCCGCTTGCAGAATTGACGCACAAACGGCGGTTGTCCGCTCTCGGCCCTGGAGGTTTGAGTCGCGAGCGCGCCGGATTTGAAGTGCGCGACGTTCATCCGTCGCACTACGGGCGCATTTGTCCGATCGAGACGCCCGAAGGCCCAAACATCGGGTTGATCAGCTCAATGAGCACGTTCGCGCGCATCAATGAGTTTGGTTTTATCGAAACGCCCTATCGCAAGGTGACGAACGGCCGGGTCACCGATGAAATCGATTACCTCACTGCTGACCGCGAAGAGAACTTCCTTGTCGCGCAGGCGAATGCGCCCATCGATGGGCGGGGTCATTTCACCGGTGAAAAAGTTTCCGTGCGTTATCGCGGCGATTTCCTCGAAGTCGATCCGTTGAAGGTGAATTACATGGACGTCTCACCCAAGCAGCTTGTCTCGGTAGCGGCCGGCCTTATTCCGTTCCTGGAACACGACGATGCGAACCGCGCGCTGATGGGTTCGAACATGCAACGCCAGGGGGTGCCGCTGATTGTTTCGGAGATGCCGCTGGTAGGCACTGGTCTCGAAGAAAAAGTTGCGCGCGATTCACACGCAGTCGTTCTGTCAATCGACAGCGGCAAAGTGGCTTCAGTCACAGCCGACCAAATTATCGTCACAAAGGACGGCCATTTGCCCGAGAGCAAAAAGAAGGTCAAAACCGATTCGGAGTCGGGCATCTACGTTTACGAGCTCCGGAAATTCATGCGCTCGAACGCCGGCACGTGTGTGAATCAGAAACCTATCGTTCGTAAAGGCCAGCATGTGAAACGCGGCCAAGTCATCGCCGATGGGCCGAATACCGATCGTGGCGAACTGGCGTTGGGCCGGAACGTGCTCGTCGCGTTCATGCCGTGGAACGGCTACAACTTCGAGGACGCCATCATGATCTCGGAGAAGACGGTGAAGGAAGATATTTACACTTCCATTCACATCGACGAATTCGAAATCGGCGCGCGCGATACGAAGCTCGGGCCCGAGGAAATTACTCGCGACATCCCCAATGTAAGCGAAGAGGCTTTACGCAACTTGGGTCCGGACGGCGTTGTCCGGGTTGGCGCTGAGGTGAAGCCGGGCGATATTTTGGTGGGCAAAATTACTCCGAAGAGCGAGACGGAACTTGCTCCGGAAGAGCGGCTGCTTCGGGCAATCTTTGGAGAGAAAGCAGCCGATGTAAAAGACACGTCACTTACCGTGCCTTCTGGAACGTACGGCATCGTGATGGACGTGAAGGTGTCATCCCGCCGCGAAGTTTCACGCGAGAAACTTACTCCGGCGGAAACCAAACGGCAGCTCAAGAGCATTGGCGAAGACCATAAGCGCAAGAGAGAAGGACTCATCGAGCAGCTCACCGATTCACTGTCGAACGTCCTGCTGGGCGAAAAAATTCCTCTCGATGTCGTGAACGCCAAGAGCGGTGAAATCATCATCCCGGCCAACCGCAAGATTACGAAAACGCTTTTGCGAAAACTGGCCACTGCCCACGATCACATCGAAATCGATCCCAGCCCGATTCGGAATCGGATCCGCGAAATCATTGGCGGATACGAACACAAGTTTGCCGAGTTGGAACTCGAACGGGATCGCGCGACCGACCGCGTGGAAAGCGGCGAGGAGATCGAACCGGGCATCATCAAACAGGTTAAAGTTTACATCGCCAGCAAGCGGAAGCTCAGTGTTGGCGATAAAATGGCCGGCCGTCACGGCAACAAAGGCGTTGTGGCGCGCATCGTTCCCGAAGAGGACATGCCCTTCCTCGCTGACGGAACACCGGTCGACATCGTGCTTAACCCGTTAGGCGTTCCGAGCCGTATGAATGTGGGTCAGGTTTTAGAAACGCACCTTGGCGTTGCTGCCAAAGCACTCGGATTCAAAGTGGCCACTCCAGTCTTCGATGGTATCAAGGAAAAACAAATTCGCGATTACCTACGCGAGGCCAAAAAGAAAGAGGGCTTCACCTGGGTGCAGGAAAACGGAAAGGCGCGCCTGTTCGATGGTCGCACCGGCGATCCGTTCGACCAGGAAGTCGTGGTTGGCCACATCTACATGATGAAGCTCGGCCACCTTGTCGCGGACAAGATTCACGCGCGTGCGGTGGGACCGTATTCGCTTGTTACTCAACAGCCGCTCGGCGGTAAAGCCCAGTATGGCGGTCAACGCTTCGGCGAAATGGAGGTCTGGGCGCTCGAGGCTTATGGCGCTGCCTATACGTTGCAGGAATTGCTGACCGTTAAGTCCGACGACGTGCAAGGCCGAACCCGCATCTACGAGTCAATTGTTAAGGGCGACAACTCGCTCGAAGCTGGAACGCCCGAGTCCTTCAACGTGTTGATTAAGGAAATGCAAAGCCTTGGTCTCGACGTGAAAGTCGGCAGTCAGGCGCCCACCTTTCTGGAAAGCGTCGCGTAATTTTTAGTTTGACACTTAATCGGAGAAATCATGAACGAACATTCCTGGCGTGAGTTAGTGGGCGAAGAACGCCCAGTAGGTTTTGATCAAGTCGCAATTGGCATTGCTTCGAGCGATACCATGCGCTCGTGGAGCAAAGGCGAAGTCAAGAATCCGGAGACAATTAATTACCGCACCTTTAAACCGGAAAAGGGCGGACTTTTTTGTGAACGGATTTTTGGGCCGACCCGCGACTGGGAATGTTCCTGCGGAAAATATAAGCGGATCAAGCATAAAGGCGTGATCTGCGACCGTTGCGGTGTAGAAGTCACACTCGCTCGCGTCCGCCGTGAACGGATGGGTCACATAGAGCTGGCAGTGCCGGTTTCGCACATCTGGTTTTACAAATGCATGCCTTCGCGGATCGGACTCATGCTGGACATGAGTGCTCGTCAGCTTGAGCGCGTCATCTACTACGAGGACTACATCGTCATCGACCCGGGCAAGACGCCGTTGCAGAAAACACAACTACTGAACGAAGTCGAATATCGTGAGGCCCAGGAACAATACGGCGAAGATTTCGTCGCAGGAATGGGCGCTGAAGCGATTAAGAAACTTCTCTCCGAGATCGATCTCGCCAAGCTCAACAAAGAGCTCGAGAAAGCGATGGGAGCGACAAAGAGCAAGCAGATTCGCAAGAAACTGGCGAAGCGTCTAAAGCTTGTTCAAGGCTTTCAGAGCTCACGTGCCCGGCCCGAGTGGATGATCCTCGAGGTGCTTCCGGTGATTCCTCCGGATTTGCGTCCGTTAGTGCCGTTGGAAGGTGGACGTTTCGCAACGTCCGACCTGAATGATCTTTATCGTCGCGTGATCAATCGTAACAATCGGCTCAAGAATCTGCTCATGCTGAAGACGCCGGATGTCATCATTCGAAACGAGAAACGCATGTTGCAGGAAGCGGTCGACGCTTTGTTCGACAACGGCAGGCACGGTCGCGCAGTGACTGGCGCAGGCAATCGTCCCCTCAAATCGTTGAGCGACATGCTCAAAGGCAAAGGCGGCCGGTTCCGTCAGAACTTGTTAGGCAAACGCGTCGATTATTCGGGCCGGTCAGTCATTGTCATCGGTCCGGAGCTCAAGCTGAATCAGTGCGGGTTGCCGAAAAAGATGGCGTTGGTTCTTTTCGAGCCCTTCATCATTCGTCGGCTGAAAGATCTCGGCTACGTCCACACAGTGCGCAGCGCAAAGAAAATGATCGAGCGCCAGACACCTGAGGTGTGGGACATTCTCGATGAAGTAACCAGGGGCCATCCTGTGCTTTTGAATCGTGCTCCGACTTTGCACCGTCTCTCGATTCAGGCGTTTGAACCGCAATTGATCGAGGGTGAAGCCATTCGTATTCACCCCCTCGTTTGCACCGCGTACAACGCCGACTTCGATGGCGACCAAATGGCAGTGCACGTTCCGCTGTCAGTCGAGGCGCAGTTGGAAGCGCGCATGCTGATGCTCGCTCCGAACAATATTTTCTCACCATCGAGCGGTAAACCGATCACCACGCCAAGTCAGGACATCACCCTGGGTTGTTATTACATCACGCAAAATCCGCGATTACCGAAGAAGGATGGACGTCATCTGCCGCTATTTGCGGACGCTGCCGAAGTCGAATTCGCGATGGTCGACGGCACGATCAAAACACATGATCGAATTTTGTTCAAGAACCCCGATCGCGGGCATCAAACTATTTTTGGAAATTCCGATGTCAATGTTATCGAGACAACCGCCGGTCGCGTGATTTTTAGTCAAATTTGGCCGAAAGAACTTGGTTTCTTCAACAAACCAGCGGGCAAGAAACAACTTAGCGACATCATTTGGCGCTGTTATCAAATCGCCGGCCCCGCAGTTACCGTTACCACGCTGGATAAGCTGAAAGAGCTCGGGTTTAGAGAAGCGACTCGCGCTGGTATCTCAATTGGCATTGAGGACATGATCATTCCAAAACGGAAAGAAACCGAGTTGGAGAATGCATACAAGCAGGTCAAACAGGTGGACCAGCAATATCGCCGCGGCATCATCACCGATGGTGAGCGATACAACAAAATCATCGATATCTGGACGCACGCCGGCGATCAAATCTCGAATGTGATGTTCCGTGAGATCGAGGAAAATCAGGATCGCAAAGAGTATAATCCGATCAATTTAATGGTCGACTCCGGCGCGCGCGGCAACCGGCAACAGGTACGTCAGCTCGCTGGAATGCGCGGTCTGATGGCCAAGCCGAGCGGAGAAATCATCGAGCGGCCGATCACCTCAAATTTCCGCGAAGGACTCACAGTGCTCGAGTACTTCATTTCCACCCACGGTGCGCGCAAAGGTCTTGCCGATACGGCGCTAAAGACCGCGGACTCCGGTTATCTCACCCGCAAACTCGTGGATGCGGCACAGGACGTGATCATCGTTAAGGACGATTGCGGAACCGTAAACGGCATCGTGGTTCGCTCGATTTACGAGGGCGACGAGGAAGTCGTTGATCTTGGTCAGCGCATCATAGGGCGTGTCAGTTGCGAAACAATCGGCGATCCGGTGGATAAAAAGAAAAAGATCGTTAAGGCAAATCAATACGTCGACGAGAAGATCGCAGCCGACTTACAACGCATCGGCGTCGAGCAACTCAAAATCCGATCGGTGCTCACATGCGAGTGTGGCCGAGGCGTCTGCGCGATGTGCTATGGTCGCAATCTCGCCACCGGCGATTTCGTGAAACTCGGAGAAGCTGTCGGTATCATCGCCGCTCAGTCGATTGGCGAACCGGGAACGCAATTGACGATGCGGACGTTCCACATCGGCGGCACGGCCAGCCAGACATTTAAGCAGCCGATCATTAAGGCGAAGAACGACGGCACGGTGCAGTTCAATGATTTGCGGACCGTGCAGGCACTCGACAAGAGCTGGATCGTGTTGAACAAAAATGGTTCGATCAGCGTGCATAACGAAGAGGGTCGCGAACTGGAGCGCTACAACATCGTCATCGGCTCAGTGATTTCCAAGGAGGATGGCGCGTCTGTGAAGAAGGGCGAAACGTTTGTGCAATGGGACCCGTACAACGTGCCGATTCTCACCGATAAAGGCGGAAAGATCGAATTCCGCGACATGATTGCTGGCGTAACAATTAAACGCGAAGTCGATGAAGCGACAGGCCTTATGGGCACCATGGTCATCGAACACAAGGAAGACCTGCACCCGCAGGTGGTTGTTGTAGACGACAAAAAAGAAGTGCTCGCGAGCTATTCAATTCCCGCAGGCGCTCACGTCATCGTCGAGGAGGGTCAGAAGATACGGGCAGGCGCATTACTGGCGAAAACCCCGCGCAAAGTCGCAAAGACAAAGGACATCACCGGTGGTTTGCCGCGCGTTGCGGAGTTGTTCGAAGCTCGTCGGCCAAAGGATGCGGCTGAGATTGCCAAGATCGACGGCATCGTCGAGCTGGGCGGAACCGTACGCGGCAAACGCAGCTTGGTTTTGAAGGATCCTGACACGGGCGCTGAAGAAGAGCATCTCATTCCTCTAACCAAGCACATCATCGTATTCAAAGGCGATTTCGTGAAGAAGGGTCAACAACTGACTGAAGGCCCCGTTGTTCCGCACGAGATTTTGGAAGTGTGCGGTCCGCAAGAGTTGCAAGAGCACCTGGTAAATGAAGTCCAGGAAGTGTATCGGCTCCAAGGCGTGGAGATCAATGATAAGCACATCGAGATCATCGTGCGCCAAATGTTGCGCAAGGTGAAGATCACCGATCCCGGCGATACCGCCCTGCTCTGGGGCGATCAGGTCGATAAACTCGACTTCGACGGAGAGAACAAGAAAGTCGTGGAGAAAGGCGGCAAGCCTGCGGAAGCTGTTCCGGTGCTGCTCGGCATCACTAAGGCTTCGTTGGAAACTGACAGCTTTATTTCCGCGGCTTCGTTCCAGGATACGACACGTGTTCTCACTGAAGCGGCCACTCTGGGCAAAATCGACAGGCTGCGCGGCTTCAAGGAAAACGTGATCATGGGTCACCTGATTCCTGCCGGAACCGGGTTCCCGGAACATCGTCAGCTCAAGCTGGTGGAAAAAGGCGAGCCGGTTGGCGCGCCAGTGATGGAAGAAGCCGAACCGCAACCTGCGATCGGTTAGCTTTTATTGTAGAGCGTCTGTGTCAGACGCGATTTCACGGATTGGCGTTTCGGGGAAACGCCCTACAGTTTGGCTTCGTGTCTATCGTCACCAAAACTGGCGACAAAGGCGAAACATCGCTGATGTACGGACGACGCTTGTCAAAAGCGGATCCGCGCGTCGATGCTTACGGCTCTGTTGATGAGCTGACTGCCGCGCTTGGTTTGGCTCGCGCCATTGCAACAGACAAATTCATTTCAGACGAAATCTTAGCTGCGCAGAAAGATCTGATCGTTGTGATGGGAGAACTGGCAACGGCGCCCTGCGATCGAGAGCGTTACATTAAAGACGGATTTCAATTTACGACTTCTGCGATGGTCGACCGTATTTCATCGGTCATTTTCGACGTCGAGAAAGACAAAACGCTTTATCCGAAAGACTGGGTGATTCCGGGCAAGAACACGGCCTCTGCCACTCTCGATCTCGCGCGCACGACCTGCCGCCGGGCTGAACGTCGCGTGGCTGCGGCCACGGATGCAAATCCGGAAATCCTCCGCTATTTGAACCGTCTTTCCGATCTTTGTTGGATCCTCGCGCGGTACGCGGAGAAGAATGTAGCCCCGCATAAACGCTCCTGATTGCAGCTGCAATTGATCGCTAAAAATTAGCAACGCTCCGGCAGCGAGCTTTGTTTAGTTCCGTTAGGATTCGAGCAATGAAGCTATTGCTCAATGTTTGTTGCGCCATCCTGGTTGTCGTCAATTTGTCTTTTGCTGAATCCTCAGATCAGCAAACTGCCGCTAACGCCGAATTGCTCAAAGAAATGAAAGCGCTTGAAGCAAAAGTAGCTTCGTTGGAAAAGCGCCTGGAGCGTTATGAAAATGGCGACGTCCGAAGCGAAAAAACGGCCGCTTCCCGCAGAACAAAATCGTCCGAGAAGGCAACAGTGATCCCGGACGAAAACAACACGGTCGCAACCGCCGAAGAAATTACTACATCGCCGGGTCGCCCACTCTTTGGACTTGGCTATCGCAGTCATGCTGTTTTGAGCATTGGGGCGTACGGCGAGTTGAAGTTCGGAGGTCAGGAGGCGTCAGGGGGATGGAAGGACGGGTTTGATGCCGGACGCGTTGTGCTACTGCCGACATATCAAATCACCGATAACATTATCTTTAATGCCGAGATTGAATTCGAGCACGGCGGCATCGCTGACGACGCAGATGACAAGCTGACTGGCGCCGTAGAGCTCGAACAAGCCTATGTCGACTTCTTGTTTAACGAGCATTTCAACTGGCGTTCGCCGGGTGTCGATGTGGTGCCTTTCGGCTTCATCAATCTTTTCCACGAGCCGACGCAGTTCTATAGCGTGAATCGGCCGGAGTTAGACAATGGATTAATTCCTACGACGTGGTTCGAAGGCAGCACGAGTATCTACGGCAAGATCATCAACAATCTGAACTATCAATTCCAAATCAACACGGGGTTGGAAGACATCGGTCAAAACGGCGGAGTCCCTGATGATGGTTCTTTTTACGAAGGAGGAATTACCGGAACCGAAGCTCTTGGTCTCGCTCGTACGCCGATCGGCGACTTCAATCAAACCAAGAATGCGCCTGGCTTTGCACTGCGTCTGAGTTACACGCCTCCGTTTCTCCCCGGGTTAAATGGAAGCTCGAGTGTTTTCTTTACCCCGAACGTCACGCCCCGCGGTGCGTATGGCGATGACGGGCATTCGTTAGGCCATAACAGCGTGACGATGCTCGATACCGAGGTGCGGTACCGTGTGCCGAGAACCGGTTTCGAGTTTCGTGGTGAAATCGTTGACGCGATTATGGGCACTCCGAGCAATCTGCGTGCGAACAACGACGGCGATCCAGAAAATAATGTGGGTAAAAATCTGTGGGGTTTCTCGCTCGAAGCCGCCTATCACATCGA
>DASYSX010000178.1:0-3040 GCA_036002955.1 Candidatus Udaeobacter sp.
TCAAGAATCCTCCGACACCGTTGGCCTGAATCGCCCACACGAACCACATCACGAAGAATATCGCCGACATCGCGGTCGTCATGTTTAGGTCCGCATTGCCACCCCGCAGCAACGGCCGATCCACATGGAAATTTCCAGAACCGTCGTAGTGACCCCAGCCGATTGTCCCGATTCCTGGGATCAATCCAAACCAGTTCACGAACAGAATAAAAATGAAAACCGTGGCAAAAAACCAAAATCCCTTTTTTACGAGGTCACGGCCGATGATGTTTTCCAAAAAATTATGCAAACCCTCAACCAGCCATTCCCAAAAATTTTGAATCCCGCTTGGTATGGCCTTAACCCGGCGTGTTGCGATTTGTGAAAAAAGGATGATGCACGCGGCGACGATCCAGGTCACCAGCATCGAGTTTGTAATTCCGAAGCCGCCTAACTGAACAAGCATCTGCGGTTTTAAGGAGACGCCCGCGTGCTCAGTCGCAGCCGCTTCAGCTGCAAAGCTCGATGTGGCAAGCATTGCGCTGGAGGCCAATGTCAGAATTGATATCAGTAAACAACGATTGCGCATTTTATAAGCTACAGCTGTAGCCGGCATCGGTGATACCGGCCTGCCGGGATCATTCGCCTTCGTCCCCACACTCGCCAAACTACGGCGAAAAAGCTGCCCCGGCTACAACTTGAACGCGCATACCAAAGCGCGTTTTATCCTTATGACAAACAAAATTCTAAACGCGCACCTATTTCGCCGGCAAACGTTCCGCAAACTGCGGAGCGATGCGCGCGATTGGTCTCGCGTCCACGTGTTCAGCCGCCCCGTTCATCGTGATCGCTTCTTCGTAAAACGACTCCAAACGATCGATCTGCGTTTCCTGGCCGAACCGTTCCTTTATCGTTGCGTGCGCGCGGGCTCCCATTTCCTGCAACAGCACGGGAGAACCGACGATTAATTGCATCGCGTTTGCCAACGCAACGTGATCCTCCTCCGCCACCAAAAATCCGGTGCGTCCGTGATCGACTGCTTCGGGTATTCCACCATGACGCGTGGCAACTACCGGCAAACCTGTTGCCATCGCTTCCAATGCTGAGTTCGGCACACCTTCCTGATCTTGATTGGGAGAAATTTCGCTCGGGTGCAAAAACAGATGCGCACTCGCATAAAGTTCGTGCAGCTTTCGTTGCGAAAGAAAGCCCACAAAATGCACGTCCCTTGCTATGCCGAGGCCACCGGCAAGCATCTCCAACTCCGGCTGCAACGGGCCTTTCCCGGCAATTACAAATTCGGCATTAGGGTAGTCCTTCTTGAAAATTGCAAATGCGCGCAAGCTGGTTGCCACGCCTTTTTTCGGGATTAGCCGGCATGCCTGCACCACTTTCCATTTGCCGTCTCGCGGCGGTTCTCTCCGCACCAGGGGGAATTCATCCATTGGGATTCCGGTGCGATTGATGCGCAATTTTTCCGGCGGGCACCCCAACTGAGTCAGTCGATCGGCGAGGGATTGAGAACGTGCGAACACGAGCGGGACCGCGTTGAAAAGACGCCGCAGTTTGCCAGGATAATCTTTAATTTCCGGTTTATGCGCGACGTCCGCGCCGTGAAAAGATACAACGCACGGCTTGTGCCATTGCTCAATAAACGGAAGCAGATGCACGCCCGTATGGCCGAAATAAATGTGCATCAGATCCGCTCCGTGGCGCCTCAACAACGAGTCCAGTGTTTGATACTCCCCGCGATAAACAATCGGCGGCCGCCGTTCGACAAACTTCAACCAACCGTGAACGAACAGATTAGTGCGCCTCTTCGGAATCACTTCGATGTCATCAAAGGGAAATCGCTCAGCATTCTGGACTTCTTTAGTGACGACAAAAGTGTGCACGCCGCGTAGCGCCTTTACCTGTCGATAGATGTGCAACATCTCCGACTTCAGAAAACTGGAACAGTAACTCGCTACAACCCGTCTGCCCATAACACAGCGCCCAGTTTCGCTAGGGATCTTCGGCTTGTCCACATCAAATCGCCGCCGAAACAATCTCCTCGGGATCGGCTGTTCGCATTGCCAATGCCTGCTTCAAGGCATCGATTCCTTCTCCTTCGGCCGCTGAAGTCGGAAGTATCTGGAGCTTTGGGAATCTCTCGTACAGCGCTTTTAGATTTTCCTTCGCACCGGGCAAATCCATCTTGTTGGCAACCACGAACCAGGCGCGGGGCGACAACGTCGGATCGTAAAGATCAATTTCTCGGCGAAGATTCTGCAAGTCCTCGACCGGGTTGCGTCCCTCGCTCCCGGCCATGTCCACCACGAAAACCAATACGCGGCAGCGCGTGATGTGGCGCAAGAATTCATGACCCAACCCAAGTCCGCGGTGCGCACCTTCGATCAAACCGGGAATATCCGCGACCGTCGCGCGACGATAACCTGGAAATTCAATAACGCCGACAATCGGGTGGAGTGTCGTAAACGGATAGGCGGCGACCTTCGGCCGCGCCGCCGAAATTTTCCGTAACAGGGTTGATTTACCGGCATTCGGGTATCCGACCAATCCTGCATCGGCGATTGTCCGAAGCTCAAGGAGGAAATGACCTTGTTCGCCTTCCTCACCCTCGGTGTATTGGCGGGGGGCCCGGTTCCGCGAGCTTTTGAAATGCACATTCCCCTTCCCCCCTGCTCCGCCGCGGCACAGCACAAATTCTTCCCCATCATGTGTCAGGTCGACCACCGGCTTCGCACCGGTCATTCCGAGCGAAGTCGAGGAATCCCGCGACGCTACCGCTGAGGTTGTTTCACGAGATTCTTCGACTTCGCTCAGGATGACCGGCATGGCTTTCTCGTCCAGCCAAACGACCGTTCCCACCGGAACCTTGACGATTTTGTCCACGGCTGCGCGTCCGCTCATTTTTTTTCCCATCCCGTGGCCGCCGTTTTTCGCTTTGATCAGGGGCTCGTAGAACAGATTCACGAGATTATCGACATGCCGATCCGCCTGCAGGATCACATTACCACCACGCCCGCCATCGCCGCCGTCCGGCCCGCCTCTTGGCACA
>DASYSX010000179.1:0-8610 GCA_036002955.1 Candidatus Udaeobacter sp.
ACCAGCCACGCGCTCGCCATCACGTTGCACGATGATTTCCTTGATTTTTCCGAGCCGCTCCGCGGCTTCCATGTCGATGACAGCACGTCCGACTAATTGACTTCCTTTGATCATTTCATCTCCCCGTTGATTCCCCAGCAACCCTTACAGACGATTCGCAATTGCTGGCGCGTTTGCGTTCATCGAAGTAATGGATTTGTCCTCAGAACGTTGGGACTATTTTAGCGAGCGGCGTCTGGCACAGTCGCCTTAATCATCGCATGCGCCAGTGACGCAGCACGCGGTGGCGTGGAGTAGCAGTGGCGTGATCCGCGGTCGTTGCGATTAGTTGCCGGCGCCGCAAGTGTGCGAGCGCTGCATGGACGGCGCTTTTGGAGAGTCCTGTTGCCTCCGCAACGGTGCGCACACTGGCGTTAATGTGGCGCCATTTATTTCGTGCAGCCTGGCCGTAAAGGTACAGGTACACCATGAACGCGGCCGGCGTTTGATCGTGCCCGATCAAATCACGCATCAGCACATCCAGCACGTAATCGTCGATCAGAACGGTGCGTTTGAAACGAGGCACAGCAAAAGGATGAAGTAAGAAGCTGGAAGGAGGAAGTGAATTTGCCAGCTATACCGATAAACGGACAGCGGTTTCTTACGAGAACTGCTGTTCGCATCTGGACGCGAAGAGATCGGTCACTTTAGGTTCAGCGCATCATGATCAAGCAAATCAAATTCGTCAGCATCCCTGTAGCCGACCAAAACCGCGCGCTCGATTTCTACACAGACAAGCTCGGGTTCACGATTATCACCGATCAACCGTTCGATGAGAAGCAGCGCTGGATCGAGTTACGAATTCCGAAAGCGGAAACGCGCCTGGTGTTGTTTACGCCGGAGGGAGAGGAAAAACGGATCGGCTCGTTCATGAACATGTCATATACCTGCGACGACATCGATAAGACGTACGCGGAATTGAAAACGCGCGGCGTGGAATTCGAAGGGCCGCCACAAGAACAGCCGTGGGGCACCTACGCGATGTTCAAGGACAGCGAAGGAAATAGGTTCGTTCTTTCGTCTGACTGAAGACCGACGGCGTCTCATGCAGACGCGCTACAGTTTTCGGCGGGCGAAGACCGTCGGTACAAAAAGATTTGCGGCTGACACAGCCGCCTCTACAGCAAAGACGGCGCGCCCGGCGGTCGCGCCCTACCAGACGCGCTATTTTTTGCCTGCGCGTGTGTAGGCGATCTCCATGGTTTTCTTTTCCTGGCCGCCGCGGGTTTCGTACCACTCCAGACTCATATGGTTATTGTCGGACACCTTTATTACTTCGCGAACTGGTGTTTTCATCCCGGGCATCATTTCGATTTCGCTGGTATAAGTGAATGTCTTGGTCGCGGGATCGTAGTCGCCTTCGGAGAACTGTATGCCAGTGCCCATGTTGTCGATCCACGAGCTAACGAATTTTTTCTTCACGTTGTCGTAGCCTTCGACCCCCATCCCTTTGAATTGCACCTCCTTCATTTTTCCATCTGCGCCGGGCATCTGCATTTTACCTGTCACATCCATCATCACGTAGCGGCCTCCCATGATGTCCTTGCGCGTGGCAGTCCCTTTGGATTCCTGCGGTTTGGCGGTGGGATCCGGGTTCATCCACATTTTGATAGCGAAATTCCAATTGCCGTTCATCTCTGAAAGCAGCTTGTGATTTTCATTGAGCTTCGACATTTCCATCATCTGCTTCATCATCTCCTGAGGATTTGGCATCTGCCCGGTTGCACTTGCTGATTGGGCCGAGGTCGAACCGGTGGCAGTCGCTGGTGATGTGGCAGGAGTTTGCGCGAATGAGGAAGTCGCGATCACTGTCACGAACAGAATTGTGATTAATGACGTAAATGTTTTCATCGCGGCATGTTGCCAGTAATCGATAGCGGGTGACAAGTGCGAAACGAATCAGGCAAAAACAAAACAATAAAGTTTGTTTCGACGAGACGCCGAAACCAGCACGCGGGGCGCGTGCGGTTCCCAGAAGACTCGCGCGGCTAATGCTTGTCGCGTAGGATTCGGGCCATGAAACGAGAGAATCCGACGATTGAAATTTGTCCCGGAATCACGCGCCGGACCGTCGCACACGGCAACGCGATGTATCAGATGCTCGCCACGCTAGCGGCGGGGAGTATCATGCCTGCGCACTCGCATCCGCAGGAGCAGATCGTTCACATTCTCGAAGGCAAAATGCTGCTGATTGTAGAAGGTGTGCCACATGAGCTTTCAACAGGCGATTCGTTTTATCTGGCGAGCAATGTTCCTCATGGCGTGGAAACTCTCTCGGCAACGCGCGTCCTCGATACTTTTAGTCCGCCGCGGACTGATTATCTGGCGATAGACGAAAAAGTTCTCCACGGCGCTTTGTAGTTAGTTCGGGCCGTTACAAAGCAGCTGATTTAAAGCTGCGACTTATCCTTTTGGCTCGTCTGCGATTCGCAACACAACTTTTCCTCGTGTGTGATGAGTCGCCGCTTGTTGCTGCGCTTTTACGGCATCACCCAATGGAAGAACTTCCGTCACGACTGGTTTAATTTTCCCAGCGTCGACCAACTGTGCGATTTCAGTGAGATCGTCCGCATCGGCATGAACCGAAATGCTCGCGCCACGGATATCATGTTTCTTAAGCTCGGCGGGATCAGGTCGCGCGACCAGCGACATGACAATGCCGCCTTTCTTCACCACGACATAAGACCGCGCGAGTGTCTCTTTGCCCACCGGATCGAGCACGGCATCTACATCTTTAGCAACATCTTCGAATTTCGTTTTGGTGTAATCCACCGCCACGTCGGCGCCGAGCTGCTTCAAAACATCCTGGTTCGCGGTCGAGGCGGTGGCGATCACCCGTGCACCGCGGGCTTTCGCAATCTGCACAGCGAAACTACCGACGCCGCCAGAGCCCCCGTGAACGAGTATTGTTTGCCCTGGCTGCAATTTCGCCACATCCACTAAGGCCTGCCACGCAGTCAACGCCCCCATCGGGACCGCCGCGGCTTCCACAAAGTTGAGAGACTTTGGCTTCGGACCGACTTCCCATTCCTTCACTGCAACGTAGTCCGCCCAGCCGCCGCCAAAAGTTGGATAACCGTAAATCGCGTCGTCCACTTTGAGCTTGGTAACATTCGCGCCTGTTTTCTCCACGACTCCAGCGATGTCGTAGCCCGGGATCAGCGGCAAGTGCGTGCCAAATTCTTTCGCATATTTTCCGCTGAGCGTGAGCGGATCGGCTGGATTGACGCTGCTGGCGATGACGCGCACGAGCGCTTCATCGTCGTTTGGTTCGGGTCGTTGCACCTGTTCAATCTTGAGCACATCGGGCGCGCCGTACTCGTGGGCGACCACAGCTCGCATCTTTGGTTTTTCGTCAGCGCGCGTTGTGCAGGCGAATACGAATCCGAGAGCGGCTAAACTCAAAAAGCGGAGAGCTGACCGAGGGAATTGCATCAGGCCACGTTCGCGCGCGATCGGGTGCAGTGCGAACCGGAAATTCTATCTCACGCGCTGCCGGAGTCCCGAACGCTTATCTTATCGCGGACATCGATGAAGATTTGCCAGCGTTTGACGCTCTCCAGTTTAAGAACGCCATGCTTCATCCAGGGATCGTTCTTTAATTTCTCTCGCACTTCATTCTCGTCGTCGGCATGGACGATCAGCATCGCACCGTCTTCATCGACGAAAGGTCCGCCCATCAAAACAAAACCGTCGCCAACGAGTCGATCGATAAATGCGGCATGCTCGTCCCAAAATGGCTGCTCTCGCGTGCCCCTTGATCGATCACGATTAGGGCCGGCGGAAGAGATTGCGACGAATGTATTCTTCAGGGACATGTGATTAGAGTTCTTTTATCCGCAGATCTGCACGAATTGCCGCAGGTTAATGTTATAAGGCCTTTGTGCCAAACGTCTGGCGTCTCGAAGAGACGCTCAACGATTCCTGATTTCGCAATTACGTCGTCCTTAAGAAGCGAATTGCGGCGGAGCAGACTAGGTGGACAGTTATCTGACAAATGAGTGCGCGTGCAGCAGATCAAAATTCGGGTTTTAGGAAAATCATCCTGGTGCTTCTCGCGCTTGGCCTGGTTTCGATGGTATCCCTGATCGTTGCGGGTGCGACGAGCTTGATCTCGTTAGCCGACAGGATTCACCCCGTCGCCGGTACGGTTGTTTTCTGGGCGCTTTGTCTGGCAGCGGGATTTCTTGCGCTCTATTGCGCGATCGCTTACGCGCAGTTGCCGCCGGCACTCGTGCCGCCGAAGGAAACGTCCGGGCCCAAGCACGAGGCTTATTTGCAGACATTGCAGACGCGGCTGGCAAATAATCCCCGCACTCGCGAGTTGCCGCTGAGCACACCAACGGAGATTGAGACAGCCGTCGCGCATCTGTCCAAGGAAGCGGACCTGGTTGTGCGGAGAACCGCGAGCACAGTTTTTCTTAGCACGGCGTTAATGCAAAATGGCCGGCTCGACGGGCTCATCGTGCTGTTCACGCAAATTCAAATGGTCGCCCGAATAGCGCGCATTTATGTGCAGCGACCTTCGCCTCGCGAACTTCTGCGGTTGTATGCGAATGTTGGCGGCACAGCTTTCGTGGCCAGCAGCCTCGAATCGTTGAATCTCGGAGAAATGGTCGCGCCGCTTGCGGTGTCGGTCGTTCCGGCATTGAAAAGCGGAATTCCAGGCTTGAGCGGCATCTCAGCGCTCCTGGTCAAATGCATTTCAAACGGCGCTGCGAACGCATTCCTCACATTACGCGTCGGCGAAGTTGCACGGCGCTATTGCGAACTCACTTCTTGCCATTCACCTGAAGCGATCCGCAAATCTGCGACCACCGCAGCAGTTCAGCACCTCGGTCGAATTGTTCGCGAGAATGGCGCGTTAGTTGTCAGAAAGATCTGGGCAAGTACTGGACGCGCATTGATCGATAGCGGCGTATCGAAAGCGGAAGACATCGCGGGTGCGACGCGTGATCTTTTCGACAAGATCTCGCCGTGGCGGATGAAAGAGGAAGAATCCATCATACATCCGTAGCGCGTGAAACTCCGCGCGGACTGGCTATTTCTTCGGTGGAACGTAAGTGGTGCCGCTCGCGTTGGCGTGCGCTGGCTCATACGCATAAATACATCGGAGGTCCGTGCATTTCCGGTTTCTGAAGAAGCGCTGCGTAGACAGATTCCTGCCTCGTGGTAACGAAAGCGTCCCCAACGATGAGGGAACGATCGTCCTCACGCCAAAACTGATGTGATCGGGCGTATGTCCGGGGTGTGAACCCAACTCCAGCCATTCATATGCGGCACCGAATGATCAACCGGCAAAACCCGCAGCCGTCGCCCCACATCAAAGGGACCCGCAGGAAGTAGTGGTGAAGTCATTGCCATCAGACCGCCACCTACGCTCGGATCTGGTGGCGGATAAGCGGAGCGTCCATCAAGGTAAGGCTGCTCGAGCAAGTGCGCGTAAATCGGCGCGCCCCAATCATCCGCGAGAGTTTCCAACGAGCCCACGTGATCGAAGTGTCCGTGTGTCATCAAAATGGCAGCGGGTCGCGAGTTCTTGCCGAAGCGCTTGCCGGCGGCGCGCTTGATTGCGCCTGCGAAACCTGGCAGACCGGCATCGATCAAAACCCATTCACGATCACCGGCATTTGAGTGCCCAACGAAGACCACGTTAACGATCGCGAGCCGTTTGTAAGCAAGATCGTCGGCGATCTCGTGCGTGCTGTCGTCGTTCTCTCGATCAATCTCGGGATCGTCTGCGCGACTGTCTTCAGTGAGTGGAATTTGTTCGCTCATGGTTGGCCTGAACCTCCTGCGGCGCCGTAAATGTGGCCGGTCGTGTAACTCGCATCATTCGCGGCAAGCTGAACGTAAATTGAAGCAAGCTCCACCGGCTGACCGGGACGCCCGAGTGGAGTTTTGGCACCAAACTCTTTTAATTTTTCCATCGTTGCGCCGCCGCTTACCTGGAGCGGCGTCCAGATTGGTCCGGGCGCAACGCCGTTCACGCGGATGCCTTTTTTGGCGAGCTGCTTGGCAAGCGACCGCACGTAGTCGGTCGTCGCCGCTTTCGTTTGTGCATAATCGTAAATATCCGGCGACGGATCGGTCGCATGCTCCGATGTCGTCGCGATGATCACTGAACCGGGCGTCATATGTGGGAGCGCAGCTTTAATAATCCAGAATGGCGCGTAAATGTTTGTCTTCATCGTCGAGTCGAAATCGTCCGACGAAATATCGAGGATCGATTGACGCGCTTGTTGCCGGGCGGCGTTGCAGACCAAAATATCGAGACCGCCGAGTTGCTCGACGGCATCGGCGACGAGTTTTTTGCAAAAGTTTTCATCGCGTAGATCGCCCGGAAGCGCGACAGCGTTGCGCCCTCCCTCTTCAAGCAGCGGGATAACCTCGTCCGCGTCCGGTTGCTCGGTGGGAAAATAATTAATTGCGACATCGGCGCCTTCGCGCGCGAATGCGATGGCGGCGGCACGCCCTATTCCCGAGTCCCCGCCGGTCACTAACGCTTTGCGACCCGCCAATCGTCCGCTGCCTTTATAACTCTTCTCACCGTGATCCGGCCGTGGATCCATCTTGCTCGCAAGCCCTGGCCACGGCTGCGATTGCTCTTTAAAAGGGGGTTTCGGGTATTTGTTTCTAGGATCTTCCAATTTCTGAGTAGTCATAGGTTCCTGTCTTTCTTGCGTGGCGAATCCAGTAGAACTTCCAAGCAGAGCAACGCCGGTGACACCGAGCCGCGTGATCATTTTGCGTCGCGTAATTCCACCTTGTTCCTCCATGAATTCCCCTTCCTTGTTCCGCGATGCACGCGGCGTGCCTAGATATGTTTCGCTGCTGGCGTCTGACACAGACGCCCTGCAGTGTGGGCACGGCAATGAATGGCTCAGTTAGTCAACGCGTGACGATTCATAGCCGCGCAGTCCTGACATCTTTTTAGATCGAGTTTACCTGAAGCAAGGACTGGGATGGTTTGAACGCGCTGGAGGTGTTTTGGAATCCACAAGTTTGGCACACCGGCTTCCTGCAATTTTTTGCGTAACTCGGCGATGTCCATATCCACAGCGCTAAGGAGCACGAGCGCTTCACCTTTGGCCTCATCCTGCACGCCTACAACGGCAATGGGACGTTCGTCTCGTCCCGCTAGCCCCATCAGATCGATTATTTTGTGTTCAATCGCTTCATGCGGCACCATTTCGCCGCCGATCTTTGAAAATCGTGAGAGCCGGCCTTCGATATAAAGGAAGCCATCTTCGTCGAACCGGCCGATGTCACCGGTCTTCAACCAGCCGTCACGAAGGACTTCGGCAGTTCGCTGCGGGTCGTGCAGATAGCCGTCAAAAATGTTGACGCCGCGCAGCCAAAGCATCCCGCTGTCGTACAATGAACGTTTCTGATCAGTTTCCGGTTCACGGATTTCAGCAGCGATACCCGGCGCCAATCTGCCAACTGATCCCAGTCGGCTCGACGGTTGCACGTGGTCGCCTGGCTTGGGCGGCTCCGGATCAGGCAAATTGACGCTCACCACCGGCGCAGTCTCGGTAAGCCCGTAGCCTTCGAAGACTTTTTTGTGGAAACGTTCCTCAAAATGGCTCGCAAGATCGAGCGGCAATTTTTCGGCGCCGGTGATGATGAGGCGCAAACTATTAAGCTGCTCGGGTTCGGCTTTGCGTAAATACAGGCGCAGAAAAGTGGGCGTTAGCAGCAGGAATGTCAGCTTGTATCGATCGATCAGCGCTGCGCATTTCGCCGCGTCCAGTGGATTTGGATATGTGACGATGCGCACACCTTCAATCAGGGGATACCAAAGTGTAACCGTCGATCCAAACGTATGAAAGAACGGCAGCGACGCCAGAATCGCGTCGGTTTTCTTTGCATCGAGCAGTTCCCTGAATTGCGAAACATTCCCCATGACGTTGCGGTGACTCATTACTGCGCCTTTGGGTTCACCAGTGGTTCCGCTTGTAAAAAGCAATACTGCTTCGGCGTGTCCGCCCTTTGGGGGAATATTGAGTAAGCGCAGAAGTAAACGTGCGGGTAGGATCGTCGAGATGATCCACCACAGAACAATCTGGCGTTTCATTCGCGGCAGAAGCTCATCCAGCTTCAAGAGGCGTTCCGGCCATGGAAAATCTTTGACGCGTTCGATGAATGGCGTCGCGGAAATTGCGACCCGAAGGTTGGCTCGTCTGCAGCAGGATTCATTAGCCGCGCGTCCTATTGTGAAATTTAGATCCACGGGAACTTTGTTCGCCAGCATCACTGCCAAGTTGGCAACCATCGATCCTTTGCTCGCAGGCAAAACGATCGCGATCCGTTCGTCAGGAAATTCTTTTCGCAAATAACGACTGAACGCTGCGGCTGAGCCGAGCAATTTTCCCCGGCTCAGTTGCGTGTGATCAATTCCGTCGACCACTGCTGTGGCGAAGGGCCTGCGCTTTAACCCGCGAACGCAGTCTTCGGCAAGATGCCGCTCCAATGACGGACGGCGGCTGAAGCAGAATTCGCCGAGCTTGAGTAACTCCTCGCGGACTGTTGGGACGTCCGCTGCTTTTGCCTCGAGTGGTTTGCCAA
>DASYSX010000180.1:0-4772 GCA_036002955.1 Candidatus Udaeobacter sp.
CGGCAAGTAAGACAGCGATTCCAGCACCGACGTACGTGCTGATCGCTGATCTTTCTTCACTTGTAATTCTGCCGCCGGCCATCGGATCACGCTGAACCTTATTGAATCCGCGCTCAGCAGCATCCGTCAAGGCGGAATACGGCTACGCTGCATTTTTCGCATCGGAGATCGGGATTGAGGGCTGCATTTCGAGGATGATGGCGACACGACATCGATCTTGCCCGCAACAATCGCGTGTGATTGGCTACTTCGGTCTCATGGCCAGAGAGTTCAAACCGGTTCGGTTCTTTGTGTTGATGGCATTCGCGGCGTTTATCGTGTGTGGCATCACGGCGTTCTATACGCATCGCGCAGAGCATGGTCGCACATCGGAGGAACGGCAGGCGTATGAGATCGGCGAGCAAGCGGGAAAGCAAGAGTCACGCGACACAAAATTGGCCACGCCAGCGGCATTAAACATGATGGCTCAGAAATATTTCGAGCAACACGGATCGGGTAACAGGCAGAATTGGGACCTGGCTTTCGAGCACGGCTATGAGGAAGGGTTCAAGAAGACCCATTCGTAGCAATGACTCTATGCTACGCTCCTGAATGAAGTTCTCGGAGAAGTTCCAAGAAGCGCTGATTTATGCGACGCGCGCGCATGGTGACCAGATGCGCAAGAAAACCGGAATTCCGTTCGTTGCGCATATTCTTGGCGTGACTGCCATCGCGCTTGAGTACGGCGCGAGTGAGACTGAAGCGATCGGCGCGCTGCTTCATGACACGGTGGAGGATTGCGGTGGCGTGGAACGATTGCGCGATATCCGGGAGAAATTTGGCGATGACGTCGCACGAATCGTGGATGGATGCACCGACACATACGAGACGCCAAAACCGCCATGGTTGGAACGAAAACGCTCTTACATTGAGCATCTCAAAGACTCCGATTCTTCAACGCGGTTGGTATCAGCCTCGGATAAGTTGCATAACACGCGCGCGATTTTGGCTGAGCTTCGACGACATGGTCTGGAAGTGTTCGAGCGCTTCGGTGGAAAAAAAGACGGAACCGTTTGGTACTACCGAAGCCTTGTAAGTGCGTTTAGGAAACATGGCGATCATTCAGATCTCATCGACGAGCTCGATCGCGTCGTAAGTGAGATTGAGAAGTTCGTGCAAGAACACTGAACTTCCGGCCATGGATCAGTGTAGCCGTCGCCCTGTGGTCGACGGTCGTTAACTGACCTGGGTCGCCCGCCCCATACCTAAGCGGCTGCAGGCAGGCTTGTAATCTGTGTTCGATCTATGTTCACCTGTGGCGAAACAGTGAAAGGACGAACCGTATTTAAACGGACGACCGGTGTACTCGCCATTATAGTTCTCATCTGCGTTGGTATCCTGATCCTGCTTTTCCTAGTCGGTTTCATTTCGCTCGAAAAGGGCGAGCGACATCGTCGTCAATTTCAAGCGGAGCTGGACTCGGGAAGATGGGATTTTGGCCAGCAACCGTCGCTATTCGCTGTCGCGCAAGGTATCGCGAAGAACGATTCAGAGGCGATTCGCGCGGCGGCAAAGACCGTGTCGGATTTGCAAGCGCCCGGAAGGGACGGCACAACATTGCTCGACTTCGCTGTCAGACAATCATGGCAGCGTCCGGAATCAGTCGAGGCAATTAGAACGTTACTTTCTCTGGGCATGGATCCGAACCACACGAATGGCTACCCGAACTCGCTGGCGATGGCGGATGCGGGGCATTCGTCGGCGCCGGTTCTGCGCGCGATGCTTGAGACAGGCGGAAACGCGAACACTCGAGATGAGTTTGGCCGTCCGATGATTCTGATGAACTGGTATCTCGGGTATTACAAAGATCAGGCGCGATCCCGGCTTGAACTTTTCCTCGATCACGGTGCTGACGTAAATTCCACGATGCCTAACGACAAATCGGATTGGGCGGGTTATCCGTTGCTGCTTTACAGAACTGCAATGGGCGTCGACGACAAGCTCGCGTATTTAGATGCGCTGCTTTTACTCGGACGCGGCGCCGATCCAAATCGCGCGGGCTCAGATGGAATGACGCTCGGTAAGATCTTGACGAATCATCGGGCGCACTTTGAGAACACACACAAATCGATTCCAACTGAATTCGTCGCGCTGTGGGACTGGGCCGAGCAACACCGGATCATCCAGCACATCCAGTAAGTCAAACATTCAAACAGACGAGCTAGGACGTGATCTCTGATTGTTGGCCTGATGTAAAAGTTCGTGATCGCAAGATGCGATCACCAGCACTCAGAATGAGTGCGCTACCCAGAGGCGCATTTACCGGCCTTTTCGCGTCGCAATCCCTGCGCACAAATATGGAACACCCATGCGCATGGCGAGACCGTTTGACTTATAACCTATGATTTGGAATCGGGGTTATGAACGGCAAGCGACATAAACGATTTCCGTGGATTTGGTACTTGCTGGCACTTCTGGTGATTGGTGCGTTCACGGTTGCCCCGGTAGGATCGGTCATCTTATGCGCCGCGATTGCAAATAGGTACGGGTGCAAAGTAGACGAAGGATCTGTGCACCCCTGCATCATCAACGGCCAGGATTATGGCCAGTTGCTGTATTCGCTCGGTGTTATGGGCTGGTTAATGCTTGTTAGTATTCCGGGCGGCTTATTCGCCTTCGCCGGCTGGCTAAGTTTTCTGATTCTCCATCGTGGCAGCTGGCGAAAACGGACTTCTGCTGGAGTTCCTCCTCCGATTCCACCGCCGACTGCGGCAGCTTCGTAGTTTTATGGAATCGTCAGACTGCACGTTCACCGCTCCCCGTAGATCACTTTGCCGCCAACGATCGTAGTTTTCACCTTTACGTTGCGAATGGCTTCCGGTTTCAAATCAAAAATGTTGTCGCTCATTATCACCATGTCCGCGAGCTTGCCCGGAGTAACGGACCCTTTCTCGCGTTCCTGAAATTCGGCGAAGGCCGCACCGATGGTGTAGGCTTCGATCGCTTCCGGTAGGGTGATTTTTTCCTCTGGAATCCACCCCGCGGAATTTTTACCGTCGAGTGTGGCGCGGGTGACTGCGGCGTAAACGCCGAGTATCGGGTCGAGCGGAGCGACGGGCCAGTCGGTGCCGAATGCGAGCGTGACGCCGTGATCAAGGAAGCTGCGCCACGGGTAGCTGTAGCGCGCGCGCTCGTGACCAAGACGGCCTTCGGCCCAACGGCCATCGTCAATTGCGTGATAGGGCTGCATTGACGCGATGACGTGTAGTTTCGCGAAACGCTCGAAATCTTTTTGCGCCATGTGCTGCGCGTGCTCGATGGCGAAACGCTGGTCATGATAGCCGTGCTCCTTCTCGATATCGGCGAAAATATCGAGCATCATGGAGATCGCACGATCACCGATCGCGTGAACCCGCACTTGCAATCCGGCGGCGTCGGCTTGCATCAACCGGTTGCGCATGGCACTGGGCGGATGCATTTCGTCGCTCAATAGCCCACGATTGCCGCGATCATCGCTAAACGGCTCGAACATGTATGCGGTTCGCGAGCCTAACGAGCCATCGGCATAACCTTTGACGCCACCAAGTCGCAGGTAGGTCGAACCCCACGCACGACGAATTCCGACCTTTGCCTGGTCGCGCCAGTCTGTTTCCATCGGCACTGCATAGATGCGCGTAGAGAGCTCGCCTTTTTCCGCGAGCTCGGAATAGACAGCGACGTCTGCGAATTCCGGGTTCATGTGCTGCACGCTCGTAACGCCTAGCGACGCCGCATGTTTTAGTGCGCCGCGAGCGGCACGAAGCCGCTGTTCATGGGTCATCGGCGCAATAGCTTTATAAATCAACGGCATCGCTGCATCCTTGAAAATGCCAGTGGGATTTCCGCTTGCATCGCGCATGATGACTCCGCCGGGAACGTCCGCAGTTTTCGCGTCAACGCCGGCCAGCTTCATCGCAGCTGAGTTGGCCAGCGCCTCGTGACCGTCGTAGCGCTCCACGAACATTGGAATGTCACCCGTGACTGGATCTATCAGATCTTTCGTCGGAAGCTCGGGCTTGGCCCATTTGGTTTCATCCCATCGGCCGCCCAAAATCCATTCGCCCTTGGGCGTCTTTTTCACCTGGGCTCCGATACGTTTCGCGAATTCCTCGGGCGTTGCAGCGTCGGTAAGCTGAACTTGTTCGAGCTGTGCACCGCCTTGGATGAAATGCACGTGCGCGTCGTTAAATCCGGGCAGCAACAGTTTGCCGCCAGCGTCGATCACTTTAGTTTCCCGACCGCGCCACAAATCAATATCACCTAACGAGCCGACGGCGACGATGCGATCTCCGATTACGCCGACTGCCTCAGCTTTCGGCTGCCGTTTATCTACCGTGTAAACGGCAGCATTGGTCACAATCAAAGTTGCCGAAGGTTTCGACTGCGCGTTCGCGTCCAGAGTGGCCATAATTATCAAGACATAAACTGCGAATTTACATTTCATAATCGTGATGGACGCCGAGACATTTGCTGCGTTGAAACGTGCTCGGTCATCCATAAACGTCATTCCGAGCGCAGTCGAGGAATCCCGTGGCGCAACCAATGGTAACTTCGCGTGATGTCTCCAGCCTTCGCATAAAGCTACGGCGTGGCAGGCGACTTCGCTCGACATGACAGCAATGGTTTCTAGACTCGTAACGCGACATGAGTGGCAAGATCGTTACTCGAGATTTTTCGATCGACGATTACGAGGCAGTGCTTCAACTCTGGCAACGAGTCGAAGGTTTGGAGGTTGCGGAGGGCGATGACAAGGA
>DASYSX010000181.1:0-26897 GCA_036002955.1 Candidatus Udaeobacter sp.
ACGGTCGCGCACATCAATGAAAATCACGCCGCCGTGATCGCGGGTGACATTCACCCAGCCGGCAAGCGTGACTTGTCTGCCGATATCGCTTTTGCGAAGTGAATTGCAGTCGTGTGTGCGAAACATGTTTTCTGTCATTCCCAGCGAAGTCGAAGAATCCCGGTGCAAAACCCTGAGTATTTCCGCGGGTCCTTCGACTCCGCTGCGCTTCGCTCAGGATGACAAGCTGGACTGCGCTTGCAAGTGCGCAAGCAGACGATCGTGCGCCACAAGCTCTTGCTCGCCCGTTGCCATATTCTTGATCTTCACCTGCGGCCACTCATCTCCAAAAAGTAGAGCGATACGCGCCCCCAAATCTTCGGCGGCTTGGAACTGCCTGCCGACTTTCGTTGGAGTGAGCGGGTAATCGATGCGATAGCCGCGGTCGCGCAGGTGTTGGATTTGTGCGAGCGCATCGGGACGCCGTTGTTCCTTTGCAACGACGACGTAGATATCGATCCTGCTCTCGTTTGCCATTGATTTCTGCACCGCTTCGCATGCTCGCGGGATTTCGTTGATCAATTCTCCGAGAACGACGTCGCCCATTGCGAATCCAAGCGCAGGCATCGAAACCGTCCCGTCGCTAAGTTGCGCTATCAAATTGTCATAGCGCCCGCCGCCAGCGATTGCCCGAAACTTCCCGGCATGATCGAACACCTCGAACACGATTCCGGTGTAATAAGCGAGTCCACGAACGATTCCCACGTCGATTCCGACAAAATCAGCGAGGCCGCGAGCGCGCAGGCCATCGACGAGTTGCTCCAGTTTTGCGCTTTTGCCGCCACTTTCCAGCGCCGCGAAGACGGGATCGGCAAGATCTCCGAGTTTCTCTGCGGTCTTCTCACGCGACTCGCGCGCGGATTTATCAATCGCTTGCAGTAGATCATCCCACCGTTCAGCCGGCACATTCTTATCGCGGAAGAAATCAATCCAAAATTCACGGTCGCTGATCCGGACGATGAAATCTTTTTCGGTGAATCCGAACGCACGCAGGAAATCTATGCAAAGCGCGACCAGTTCGATGTCGGCCGCGAGATCCTTCTCGCCAATGATGTCGCAATTGAGCTGAAAATGTTCGCGCAACCGGCCTCGCTGTTGCTTCTCGTATCGAAAAAATTGCCCGATCGAGAACCATTTGAGTGGTTTCTTGAACTCGCGTTCGTGCGCCGCGACCACACGAGCAAGCGTGGGCGTGAGTTCAGGACGCAGAGCAACTTCGCGGTCGCCTTTGTCTTTGAAATTGAAAAGCTGCTCGACAATTTCGGCGCCGCTTTTCTTCTTATACATCTCGGTCGCCTCCAGAGGCGGACCTTCCCATTCGACGAAACCGTAGCGGCGCGCGACCTCACGCCAGCAGCCAAAAATATAATTCCGCCGAGCACAGTCATCGGGGAGAAAATCGCGGAAACCAGGTAAAGCCTGCATAGGCAGAGTATTACGTTGTTGGAGCAGAGCCGCTTTGATCATCACCGCCGACACAGCCACAGGAGACCGAAGTTACGATATGAGGTCGAAGCTGAAAAAACTCCCGCGTTGAAGGACCGGGAAGATACACGATCGAGCACATCAATTGAATCAAAGCAGAGGGAGAAATATGAAACAAATCAGATTAACAAAAATATTGGCGGCAAGCTTGGTCTTTGTGGCATCGCTGGGATTAGGGCTCGCACAGACCACAACGACAACGACGAGCACAGACCCAGTGACTGGCACAACAACCACCCAACAGACGACGACCAGCACTGCGGGCAACATCGTTACCTACACCCCGGACACGGATTATTTTACGTTCCGAACCGCGTCGGGTACGGCGCCGGTACGGTATTACTACACGAAGGATACGACAGTGGTTGATCCGGCTGGTCGCACTGTCACCTGGTCCGCAATCCGTCCAGACATGCCGGCTACCGTTTACTACTCAACAGTGGGCGACCGCGTTGTAGTGCGCAAAGTAGTATTGGCGCAACCTGCGCAACCTGCCGCTGTGATTAAGGAAACGACCACCACCACTACGACGACAAAGCCGTAGCGAGATTGTTGTTTAGTTAGAACTCAAAGCGCCCGCGACAAATTTCGCCGGGCGTTTTTTTTGCACAATCCACGCTTCGCTTCAACTGGTTAGCGTGATCGTTCTCGCGCGGTCGAGTTAATGAGCCGCCACCAGCGTGGACACGCTCGATTGTCATCCCGAGCGAAGTCGAGGGATCCCGTGGAGGAATCCTTTGGTAACTTGACGGGATTCTTCGACTCCGCTGCGCTCCGCTCAGAATGACGGACACACAATCCTCGGGTAGATTTGCCGCCCGTGGTTGTATCGAAGAAAGAGAAGCCTGATCTGCAGAAGAAAGTGCACGAGGTGCCGCATAAGCCCGGTGTGTACTTGATGCGCGATCGGTTCAACCGCGTAATCTACGTGGGCAAAGCACGCGATCTGCGCAAACGCGTGAGCTCTTACTTCCTGCCTTCGAAATTGGCTCAGGCCGATTCGAAAACGCGCGCCCTGCTCGACGCGACATGGGATTTTGAAACACACACGGTACGAAGCGAGGCAGAATCGGTCTTGCTCGAGGGCAAATTGATCAAGGAATACCGGCCGCGTTACAACATTTCGTTCCGCGACGACAAGCGGTTTCTCGTGGTCAGGATCGATCTGTCGGAGGCGTGGCCGCGCTTTCGTCTCGCCCGTTTTAAAAAGGACGACGGCAGCCGCTACTTCGGCCCATATGCACATGCCGGTGCGTTGCGACAAACACTGAACTTCATGCGCAAGAGATTTGGCGTGCTCACGTTTGGGCGCGGTGCGCCGACAGAGCGCGAGTTGAAGTCTTCGACATATCAGGTGCCCGTGCGCCTGAGCGAGACCACCGCCGAGCAATATCGCGAGCGCATAGCGCAAGCCTGCGAATTTTTGGATGGTAGATCGCGAGAGATGATCGCCGCGCTAGAGGAACAAATGCACATCGCCGCAGAGAAGATGGATTTCGAGAAGGCTGCCGAGCTTCGCAACATGGTCGCGGACTTGCGCAATACGACGAGGCCAACACGCCGATTCACGCGCGGCAGTTTACCCACCATCATTGATCCGACGGCGGACGTACAAGCGCTCGCTGACGCACTGCATCTTCCGGATGCACCTCGAGTGATGGAGTGTTTCGACATTTCGAATATCTCCACCACACACGTAGTGGCCTCGATGGTTTGTTTCCGCGATGGGGTTCCGGACAAGAACAATTATCGACGCTACCGCGTGCGGACCGTGGAAGGGCAGGATGATTTTGCCAGCATGGCCGAGGTCGTCCGGAGGAGGTATTCCCGGATTCTGCTTGAGGCCCGAGTCGCAAATTCTGACGCAGCGGAATTTTCGCAAGAGAACGCGGCTGATGCCTTGGCGCGAATTTCCAATCATCCCGAGCGAAGCGAAGCGGAGTCGAGAGACCCCGTAGCGAAACCGCAACGTAAAGCGGCGGGATTCCTCGACTCCGCTCGGAATGACGAGAGCTTTGTCGCAGTTCGTTTACCGGACCTGATCATCGTTGATGGAGGAAAGGGCCAGTTGTCATCCGCCTGCCGCGAATTACAGCGACTGGGCTTGCATGGTCTTCCGATTGTTGGTCTGGCGAAAGAACACGAGGAGATTTATCGACCCGGCCGTGCACTGCCCTTGCGACTTCCAATGGATTCTCCTGCTCTGCGATTGCTTCAGCGCATTCGAGACGAGGCGCATCGGTTTGCCAACGCGTATCACCAACTGCTCATGAAAAAACGAGTCGAAGAAAGCATTCTCGACGATTGCCCGGGGGTAAGTCAGAATCGGAAAAGCTTGTTGCTACAGCAGTTCGGCTCCGTGAATCGGCTCCGCCGGGCAAGCGTCGACGAGATCGCATCGACCGAAGGCATTGGCCGAAAGTTGGCGGATGAAGTGCACCGCTTTTTGCAGCGGCATTGATTTGTCCGCAGTGTCGCCGAAATTCGCTGTCATTCCGACCGAAGCGAAGCGGAGTGGAGGAATCCCGAGGAGTACCAGGAGATCTCTCGAGTTCGCGTGAGATAACAGGCTTTGGTTGGGACTACTTGAATGACTCGCACTCGACACTGCCAAAATCTGCGGAACCTCTGGATACCGCTTTGGCTGTTTGCCCTCTCTCCGATCGCGCACGCACAGACGCTCATGCCAATGCCTGCTTCCAGTCCAAGCGCTCCGCCGGAAGAGGAGACAATTGTCCCTACTTTCGAGACACAAAAACTCGCGCGCACTTTCATGCTTGATATTCCAGCGCCACGCGGCCAGATCACCGACCGCAACGGCGTGCCGATGGCGCAAAATCGGCTCAGCTACAATCTGGCCATAACTTTCCCAACGCCGCTGAACTTTTCCGACGCGCAAGCGCTCAGCTATACGAGGGAAAAAATCGAGCAGGCCGGGAAGTTGATCGGACGGATGTTCCGGATTTCGGATCAGGCGATCCTTCGTCATTACCGCAACCGGGGCATCATGCCCTTTGAGATCGCACCGAATCTCACACCGCAGGAATACGAAGCGATAAAGGATAAGCTGCCGCCCGAAATGATGGTCCGACCTGTTTATGTCCGGATTTATCCAAATGGAAAGATTGCCGGTCAGATTGTTGGTTACACCGGAAAAACGGGCCGCAACCCCGACGGAATTGTCGACAACCACGAAACAATCTGGCCGCAAACGGAGGGACGCGAAGGTCTCGAACAGACGTTCAACGAGATGCTGACCGGCAAGAACGGCGAATACAAACTCACCTTCGATAAGAGCGGCCGAAAAACATCAGAGAAACTGGTTAGCCCTCCGGAGCCCGGATACAACGTGGTGACCACTCTTGATTTGCACCTGCAAGAACTGGCCGAAAAAGCGTTGGCAGCAAAAGCAAAGCGCGGCGCACTGGTCATCATCGACCCAAACAGCGGCGATGTTCTCGCGCTGGCGTCCTGGCCCACGTACGATCCGAACGTATTCGTTCCCTCCATCTCACCCGATCAACTCAAAGCTCTTCAGTCGGATCCGGACATTCCGCTTTTACCGCGGGCATATCGTTCGTCCTATCCGCCGGGATCCACATTCAAGGTTGCCGTGGGCATTGCGGCGCTGGAAAGCCATGCCGTCTATCCGCAGGACCAATATCAATGCGTGCCTGCGCTTCAGATTGGCAACGTTACGTTCCACAACTGGAAAAAGACCGATCGCGGCGCGCTAAACTTCGTGCAGGCGCTCACGGAATCGTGCGACACATGGTTTTATCAGGCCGGCATAAAGACCGGTTCGGCGCCGATCATTGATTGGGCGTTGAAGCTGGGCTTCGGCGCCAAATGCGGCATCCCGCTGCGCGGCGAAGTAGAAGGCCGCATTCCAAATGATGAATACATGAAAGCGACGCACGATCGCAAAATCCTTAATGGCGATATCGCAAACATGTCGATCGGCCAGGGCGACATTCAGGTTACGCCGTTACAGATGGCGCAGTCCATGGGCGTCATCGCCAACGGCGGGACCTTCTATCAGACACGGCTCGTTCAACAGGTGCAGACTTTCGACAATCAAATCGTAACCGCGTACCAAGTGCGCGCGAAACGAACGCTCGATATATCGCCAGAGACGCTGGACCAGGTGCGCACGGGGATGGTCGATGTTGTGAATGGCGGCAGCGGTACCGCACACCAGGCGAGCCTTGAAAATGTCGAAGTCGCGGGTAAGACCGGCACCGCGCAATGGGGACCAAAACATAAAGAGCGCACCGCGGCATGGTTCGCTGGATTTTTGCCTGCTGACCAACCGCGATATGCGTTTGCAGTTGTTTACGAAGGCGATGTCGGGAAGACCGTGCACGGGGGTTCACACGCCGCGCCGATGATCGCGGAGGTGTTCAAAGACGTTTACAAAGGTCAGATGATCGCTGGCCATTTGCGGCGACGCGATCAGGATCAACCCGAAATTCGCCGGGCCGAACCGGTCGAGGAACAAGATGAATCAGATTAGGTAGCGGCGATTGACCTCAATCGCCTGGATTGTTGTCCTCGTAGATCAATTGGGCAAGGCAGTTTAGTGAACCGCCCCGACCTATACCGCTGCCGCCGTTTCTTTCGGTAACTCCATCGTCCCCTTGAATTTCGACGGTTCTTCTTCGATGCCGAAATTGTCAGAATAGAGTTCCTCGATTTTTGTCATGTCCTCCGATGTTAGCGGCTCGGTATCGGGAGCTTTAGCAAATTCCACGAGTTGTTCTTCGTTGTAAATGTTTGGCAACGTCGAAGCGACGCGATCATCCGCCAGCAACCACTGCAATGCTGCTTGCCCAAGCGAGCGCTCGGCATTCTCAAGAAAGCGCAATTGCTCGACTTTGTTCACTCCGTTCAGCAGCCAGCTCCGCGGTCGATGGCTGCGATGATCAGTCGGCGGAAACTTCGTCTCCGCGGTGTATTTGCCCTCGAGCATTCCGGATGAATGCGTCACGCGAATGAGAAACATTGTATCCTTGCCGACTTCCATTGCCGCGTCATGAAATGCGCGGCCGGGATGTTGCTCGATCATGTTATAAATATGCTGGACGCTGGTGAGATCGCGCTCGCGAATGCAATTCACTGCCTCGTACAGCCAACCGATCGCCGGTCCCAATGCAATTCCGTAGTAACGAACTTTTCCTTCGCTCTTTAATTTCTCGAGAGTCTTCCAGAGCGCGTCGTCGTACACCTGCTCCATCCGAATGTTGTGCAGTTGGAGGAGATCGATCCGGTCCGTCTTCAATCGTTTCAGTGCCGCGTCGGTCGCGCGTGTGATGGCTTCCGGCGAAAAATCCTGCGGTATTTCGCGCTGCCCGCGTCCGCGCGCCTCACCGTGATGGACAAAATCGTAGCCAACCTTTGTCGCAATCACGATGTCATCCCGCTGATTCGGAAAAGCTTTCGAGATCAATTCTTCGCTCAAACCATTTCCGTAAGTGTCAGCTGCGTCGAAAAGCGTCATGCCAAGGTCGAACGCCTTGTGCATTAGCGCGACCGCTTCGCCCTCGGTAAAATTTCCCCACCACCCGGTGGAAATCGTCCACAAACCAAAGCCAACCTCGCTGACGGTTAGATCAGTATTCTTGTAAGTCCGAAACCGCATGAAAGTACTTAAACACAGAGAGCGCAGAGGTCACGGAGAGAATTTCCATCGGTGTAACCTCCCCGCTCTCCGTGGTAGAATTCAAGCGTGAATCGAACGGGTGAGGTTGCGCTATTAATCGTCGCGCACGGCTCGACTGTGAACCCCGCCTCTAGCGCGCCGACTCTGGCGCACGCGGTGGAGATCCGGCGCCGAGAAGCCTTTGCGCAGGTGGAATGCGCGTTCTGGAAAGAGGAGCCAAGCTTGCGCGACGCGCTGTTTCTGTTCGATCCCGAATCGATTCGTGAAGTTTTCGTGGTGCCGAATTTCATCAGCGAAGGTTATTTCACCCAGACCGTCGTTCCGCGGGAGCTTGAGCTTGATGGACGAATCACAACCCGATCGAATGGACAGCTCTGGAGATATTCCGAGCCGGTTGGAAATCATCCACTGATGACGGAGCTGCTGCTCAAGCGGGCATACGAGGTCGCACCTAATGCAGCTCCCGGCGAAACCAGTTTCCTGATTGTTGCCCATGGGACGGATCTCAATGAAAACAGCGCTGTTGCAGCGAAGCGAGAAGCGGAAAAGATCAGGGCCCTCGGCAAATACGCGGCCGTGCTGAATGTTTACATGGAAGAAGCGCCACTCGTGTCTGACTGGCCGAATTTAACGAAAACCCAAAATATAGTTGTGGTGCCATTTTTTATTTCCGACGGATTACATAGTTATGAGGACATTCCGAGGCTGCTGGGGATCAAAGAACGACGGCTTCCCAACCGTCGAAGCAAGGAAGAGCGATCTCCTGATCGCCCCGGCGGTCCGGAGACCGCCGCTCCTTGTGGGCCGCTTGGAAGCCCTCCCTCATTGCAGGAGATTTTTCGCTGCAATCCGTACAAGATCGATGGTCGCAATTTATTCTACGCTCCATCCATCGGTACGGATCCAGGTGTCGCTGACATCATTATCGAGCAGGCGAATGCCTCCGCAAAAAGTTGAAATCGTGCTGGCGCTAGGTTTCTTATGCGCGAGATTGCTCTCCCGCAGATGAAGGAAATCACGTGCAAAAGACTCCAAGAAATCGGAGCGTTTGCCTTAGCTGGCGGGTGCACGCGAAAGCGAATGAAGCAACTCGTCGAGATGATTCGTGCCGCGCGCGATTATCGGTGGGTTGGCGTTTACAAGATCATCAAGGACGAATTCGTGATTATGGCCGAGAGCGGAGAGGAACCAGCGACGTATCCACGTTTTCCAACTAGCCAAGGATTGTGCGGAGCGGCCCTGGAGTCTGGCCAAGCGGTCATCGTAGGCGACGTGAGCAAGGATCTCCGGTACCTGCCGACGTTTCATACCACTCGTTCCGAGATCATTGTACCGATGCGCAATGATCACCGGCACGTTCTCGGGATGCTCGATGCGGAGAGCGATAAATTGAATGCCTTCGACGACGAAGACCTGCAGTTTCTCGATCGCGCGGGCGGCTTGATAGCGCATTGTTTGCATTAAGGGATGTCGGCGCGCCCGGCGGTCGCGCCCTACCAATGCGGGATTTCATTGAGGAAATTTTCGACAGCATCGCTGCGCCATTTTACTTCGGACAGATCCTGGTCACAAAGAGAGAGGGTTCTGGCTTCGTCCTGTCGCATCGCGATGACGCATCGCTCGATCGGTTGCAGACGTATCACGACGTGGAGAACGCTATCGAAATCGCAAAGTACGATGACGCTGGACATTATCGTCCGCTCAAAACCGCCCCGGACTTGCGCCATGGCTGGCGGCTGGAGCTCGCTTGCATCGCGGAACTGAGACGTGCGCTGGATTGTTTTTATCCAAGCCGGCTCGCGGTTTTCGCGGCGTGGAGAAGCGGCTCTCTCAAAACGACGGCCTTGCGCGATACACTGGATCGTCAGTCAGGAATGTACCGCGTTGCCGCAAAAATTTCCGACGAACAAATCAACGATCTTGTAGCGGACTTTTGTCGGTCCGATGGCGGATGCCTAAGAACTATTCTATGGAAACGCGATCGGAACGGTGCAACCGCATCGACGAAATTACCAAACGAAAAGTTTGATCCTGCTTGGGACCAGGCGGTGGCGCCGCCCACCGAGGTAGGGACATCGCGCTGCGATGTCCGGACGGCGCAGCGCGCCGTCCCTACCAGTCATTCGGTTGCGGCTGCAGTTCCATTGCTTTGCCAGGAAGCGTGCAATCTTCTGGTCGCCGAGTGCCGCAAAGTCGTGAAAGCCGAAAGCGCTTAATCTGTAGCCACCGCCCTGCGGGCGGGCTATCGCGTTCAGTATTGTCCCGATGATCACGGCGCACAGCGCCGTGGCTACAGGACCAGATTTGACGGCGGGCAGCGACCGCCGCTACAGCTCAGAGATGATCATTCGCGCGCGCATTGTTGTGACAATGCACGGTGCGCCTATCGAGAACGGTGCGGTCGCTGTGTCGGGAAATCGGATCGTCGACATTGGCACATTTGATGACGTCAAAGCGCGGAACGCTGGCAACACTGTCGATCTCGGCGAACAGGCGTTACTGCCGGGACTGATCAACGCGCATTGCCATCTTGATTACACCTGTTTGCGCGGAAAGATCGCGCCACAGAAGTCTTTCACCGATTGGATCCGGGCGATTAACGCGAAGAAATCGGGACTCTCGCCGAAGGATTATGTCGCTTCAATTAACGAGGGATTCGAAGAGGCGAAAAAATTTGGCACAACTACGATTGCGAATTTGACCGCCTTTCCTGAATTAATCGCCCAAATTCAGCCGGCGATTCGCACCTGCTGGTTTGCGGAACTGATCGATATTCGCGCGCCAAACCGCGCAAATGAACTTGTCGACTTTGCAATGGAATCACTGAGATCCGCCTTGGAGTGCGCGGACATGTCCGCGCTTTCAAAGCGGCGACATGTCGCCGCACTCCAAACGCAACATTCGGGCCTCGCGCCGCATGCGTTGTTCACTGCATCGAAAGATGTTTTTCATCGGTGCGAGGAGATCTCCAAACAACAACAGATTCTGCTCACGACGCATTTGGCCGAGGCGCGCGAAGAGATGGAGATGTTCCGCGATGCTTCGGGGTCGCTCTATGAGTTCATGAAGGGTATCGGCCGATCGATGGATGACTGTGGGAATGAAACGCCGCTGGGATTATTCGTCGGCGCGCCCGGCGGTCGCGCCCTACCACATTGGATCGTGGCTCACCTGAACGAATTGAGTGAGACCGATTTCGAATTGTTGGAGCGATCGAACTCAAAATTTCACGTCGTTCACTGTCCGCGAAGTCACAACTATTTTGGTCACAGCCCATTCGCGTTCGATCGCCTTCGTTCGCTCGGCTTTAACATTTGCCTCGGCACGGACAGCCTCGCTAGTAACGAAAGCCTTAGCTTGTTCGCTGAGATGCGGGTTTTTCAAAAGAACTTCCCGCAGGTTTCACCGGAGGAAATTTTTCGAATGGTGACCGTGAACCCCGCTCGCGCGTTGCGACAGGAAAATGCGCTCGGCCAAATACAGCCCGGTTTTGTTGCAGATCTCATCGCGGTTCCCTGCTCCACTTCCACGGATATCTTCGAGCAAATCCTCGCCTTCGATGCGCCGGTTAGCTGGACGGTGGTGAACGGGAACATGTAGTGCACTCAAGGAATGACCGCTTCCCAGTCGTCAAGTCTCACATCGGCGGCAGCCCAAGCCGCCGCTCCTTGAGCTTGCCCACCGGTGACGACGCCCGTAAACTCGCGGTATGGTCGCACAGGGAATGCAGCAAAGGCAAAGCCTCGCCCTGCAGCAAGTTCTGTCGCCGCAGCTGCAACAGAGCCTGCTCATTCTCCAGACTCCGTTGCTGGAACTGCGCAACCTGGTTCAACAGGAGATGGAAACAAATCCCGTACTGGAAGAGTTGTCGGAGGATTCAGGCGCCAACGAGCGCAGTGAAGCTGAAGCCTCACCCGATGAGAATTTTAAAGATGAGTTCGAAAAATTGGCGAGCTTGGATGAGGAATGGCGTGATTACATGGCGCAGTCGGCCAGCTCCAGCTTCGATGGCCGGCACGGTTCGAAGGAAGCAGATGAAAAGCGCCAGTTCCTGTTCGATTCCATTCCAGTCCAGGAAACGCTCCAGCAAAATCTCGTAGCACAACTGAACCAGACCCTGCTTAGTGCCGACGATCGCAAAGCTGCTGAGCTGGTCATCGGCAACATCGACGACGACGGATTTCTTCAAAGCACACCGGAGGAAATGGCGCTGAACTCCGGAATCCCACAGAAAGATTTCGAAAGGATGCTTGGATTAATCCAGGGTTTTTATCCTACGGGAGTCGGCGCGCGTGATTTACGCGAGTGTTTGCTGATCCAATTGCAGCGACAGGGGAAGGAACAGAGCGTCGAGTACAGGATCGTAGCCGAACACATGGATGACCTCGGCAGGCATCGGTTTCCGGAGATCGCGCGGCGAATCGCGACAAGCGTCGAGGAAGTGCAAAGGGCCGCCGACAACATCGCGCGACTCAATCCGCGGCCCGGCCAGGTTTTCGCCGCGGCGCCGCAGAATTATGTGCTGCCAGACGTGGTCGTGGAAAAGGTGGATGGCGAATATCAGATCTCATTCAACAATGAACAGATTCCGCATCTGCGGATCAGCAATCTATATAAGGACATCATCGCGTCTGGTGACTCGCAGAGCGGCGACGTCAAAGATTACATCCGGGATAAAATCCGCAGTGGCAAATTCCTGATCCGCTCGATCCATCAACGGCAGCAAACAATCATGAATATCGCGCAGCAGATCGTTTCGCGGCAGCACGATTTCCTCGAGAACGGTCCATCTCATTTGAAGCCAACCACAATGGCTGAAGTCGCAGAGGCTGTCGGCGTGCATGAGACAACGGTCAGTCGCGCCGTGTCCGGCAAATATATGGCCACGCCTCAGGGCGTATTCGAGATGAAATATTTTTTCACAGGCGGCTATCAAACCGCGACTGGTGAATCGCTAAGCAACACCAGCGTGAAGCAATCCATTTTCGACCTCGTAAAGCATGAGAGCGGCAGCGCGCCCTTGAGCGATCAGGAGATCGTCGAAATCTTGACCGAGCGTGGTATTCCCATTGCGCGACGCACCGTCGCCAAGTACCGCAGCGAGCTAAACATTCTGCCAAGTCATATGCGGCGGAAATATTGAATTTTGTGGAGCGGCCGCTGAGCGTTAATGGCAAGTGAAACTTCGATACAGCGGTCGCAGGATTCGCCGGCAGCTGCGGTCATTACTCCGCCGGAGCGCGCTGATGAAATATTCCTGGACGGGCCAAACTCGCGGTTCGCAGAGTTTTGCACGTTACTGCGAGTCATGCGCGATTTCCTACGTGGATATCGTGCTCTTCATTTCGTTGGTCCTTGCGTAACCGTCTTTGGCTCAGCGCGGATCAAACCTGACGATCCGCATTACGAATTGGCGCGGAAAATGGGCGCGGCGATTGCGCGGCTCGGCTTCACAGTGATGACTGGCGGCGGCCCTGGCATTATGGAAGCGGCCAACCGCGGCGCAAAAGAGGTCGGTGGCCACTCGGTTGGATGCAACATCGAGCTGCCATTCGAGCAGGTATCCAACATGTATCTCGATCGTTGTGTCCGGATGCATTATTTTTTCGTCCGCAAAGCGCTGCTGGTGAAATATTCCTACGCCTTCGTTGTTATGCCCGGCGGCGTCGGCACCCTCGACGAGCTTTTTGAAGCGCTTGCGCTGATTCAAAACGAGAAGATCAAAGATTTTCCAGTTGTGATCATGGGAACCGACTACTGGAAGCAATTGATCGCTTTTATCGAGCAGATGGCGCAGCGTGGGAAAATCAGCCCCTCGGATTTGCACCTGATTTTCGCGACGGATTCTGTTGAAGAAGCCATCGCGCACATTCGCACGAAGGCGATTGAGCGATTTGGGCTTAAACGCGTAGCTCACCTGCGACGTCATTTCCCATGGCTCGGGGAGCGTGGCTTTCCCGGCAAAGCGCCGGACATTTGTTAGGCCCGTCCGCGGACTGACGGCGTTAAGCCTTCAGTTTAGGGCTCTGCGAGAGCAATGGGCAATTGGGCGGAACAACCAGGTGAATCGCCTTTGGAACGGCTTCATATCGGACAGTTCTAAAGCTTAATGGTTCCCCATCGAGGTTGACTGGAATTGCTTCTTCAGGATGCACCTCGAGCCATGGCGTTTGCCAATAGGAAATATATTCGCCATCAGAAGGAAGTTGTTGCAATTCTCGCGCGGCGGCGAGCAGCGCCGTAGGCGAGATCTGACGAATGACAAGCACATCGAGCAACCCGTCATCGATGCATGCGCGAGGAGCGACTTGAAGACCGCCTCCCGTCTGCCGTCCATTTCCAACGATTGCCACCGGGCCGCTGCCGATAATTTCCCGACCCGGCAAGATCAGCTTTCCTTTATAATGATGAAGGTTGATCGCCAGAATTGCGCCCATCACAGTGTAAGCAGCAGGACCAAACAATCGTTTGAGATCCGGTGATGTGGTTGCAGTGATTTCGGCCCCGAAGCCAGAGCTCGCTGCATTGATAAACCAGCGATCATTGGCCTTGCCGACATCGATTGTCGCTGCCTCACCTTTCATGCAGAGCGCCAGAGCTTTCGCCGGATCACGCGGAATATTGCATGCAAACGCAAAATCGTTCGCGGTGCCGAGCGGTATTATTCCCAGAATCGGCCGCGAACCTTCAGCGAGATCCATCAAGCCGTGAACGACCTCGTTCAGAGTGCCGTCTCCGCCGGCGGCAATCACCAAATCCACCGTGCCTGCTTTCGATACAAATCGCCTCGCATCTCCCCTTTCCCAAGTCACGCGCACCTCGATGCGGTGTCCGGCTTTTCGTTGCCGGCCAACTGCGGCCTTGAGGGCATCATTCGCGGCTATTTTGCCATTGAGAATTAAGCGAACCCGTTTGTTCGTGGACTTGGTTTTCATCGAGACCCCCGCGGCGATTTGAAAAAGTGTTCGTCTTTGCAAGCTGAATCGGCAAGCCCGCGAATCAAAAAGCGCCTCGCCGCATTGCTGCCAAGTTTCATTCTCTTGTGATCGCAAGTCGAATCGCGGAGATTAATTTGATCGAAGCAGCTTCGGCGACCGAGCATTTGTGGGAATTTTGCGAAAATTGGGTGGCAGTTTGCGCCTCATACCCGCGACAGACGCTGTTGCCGCGTAGGATTTGGTAAATGCACACGAGACTTGCAGTCGGCGTGATTGCCACGCTTGTCATTTCGAACGTGGTCGTCAGCGCTGATCAGGAACGGCCGCGCTTCGAAGTACCGGCAAAGGAGTCTGCCGAGGCCGATGAACTGGCGAATCAACTCACCAGGCTTTCACGCCGAGTTGATCCAAACGAAGCGGAGCTCCTGGCAGATTTCGCCTATGCTACGGTGGCGCGGCTAAGAAAGGAGTATCGGATGTTTGGCACTCCGATCTTTAACAATTTCCTCGTCTATCACGGCTGGAGGAAACGCGGCTATTGCTACCAATGGACCGAGGACCTGCTTCTTGCTCTGGACACACTGAAACTTAAGACGCTTGAACTTCACTGGGCTGACACTTACCGGGACACGTACCGCGAGAACAATTGCCTGGTGGTTACGGCGAAAGGACAGCCGTTTGAGAACGGCATGATTCTCGAGTGCTGGCGTCATTTTGGACATCTCCGTTGGAATCTCGTTCCATCGGATCAGGACCCATATTACGAGAACCCGAAATGGGCGGAAAAGGTCCGCGCACGCGCAGCAGCAAAAACGTTCCGGGCCAATCATGGTGTTGCGCTCCAAACGAGAATTGCACCGGATGCGAAAGCCGGAGAGTAACATTTGTTTCGATACAGCTGCTTCTGGGGAGCGCACGCGCGTCGCGTGCTGTTCGTGGCGCCTCTCCGCGAACTTTACTGAACATCGTCCGGGATGTAGCGCGTAGCTTTCGTCTGCTTGATTGGCGAGCGCGCCTCGGAAAATGCTTGCGTGCGCGCGGCTATTGTCACAAGCTCCGAGGCCGATGAACAGTTCAGGCCGTTCAAGAACTCGCCTGCGTGCTCTTGTTGCGGCCGTTCTGTTTGCAGCGTTTTCCTGGACACTTCTCGTTAGCATCTCGCCGCGATTGCATGGATGCATTCACGATGATGCGAATCGCAGTGACCACATTTGCGCGATCACACTAGTTGCGTCTGGCAGTTATCACCATGCGGGTCAGCCGCCAGTCATCAATCCCCCACAGTTTCACGATTGTTTCACCGCAGCGGCATCGCTAACCCCGACGTGGGTTAAGTCACTCTTTCTTAGTGCGCACATCTTCGCGCACGCGCCACCCGCGCAGTCCTGATCCGTTGATTCTTCCCGCTTCCTGCGGGCAGAGGCGTTCAGCGCGTCTCTCACGTCGCTGAATCAACGTGCGCAGACGCAAAATTTATTCGGCATTTCGCCGAGGGTTTGAATCAGGAGTTTTGAATGACAAGAATTATTTTATTCGTGCTAATGGCGTTCACGGTAGCGGTCGGATTCGCGCAGACGACCACGCCTGATCCCAGTTCATCGCCAGCCTCAACTAAGTCGCCCGCTACAGCGGCGGACGTCGAAGCATTGCGCCAGCAGGTGCAATCCCTCACCGACACCGTCCAGGCATTGCAACAACAAGTGAAAGATCAGCAAGCTGCATTGGAAAAGGCAAATCTCACGGGCGAGTCGGGTCTTCCACAAAATCCGGAGCCTTCTCCCATTGCGGGTGCCGAGGCCTCGCCTTCTCCCGCCGCGAGCGTGGCATCGCGTTTTCCCACCGAGGACACATCAGTTGTTGCATCGACAACAGCGCCAGCTGCGTCGCCCGCTGCAGGTGCGAGCGTAAGCCCATTACCCGGCAGTTTTCCGACAACCGATACCTCGGTTGTAACATCGGCACCGGAAACAATCTCAAGCACGGGAGGTGGAGCATCGTTAACGCAGCCGATCACTATCGGCGGCGGCAAAGCTTACATGAACATCTCACTCGACAGTGTCTTCGCGTTGGCCTATTCCAGCGCCGCCAATCTCAATGACATCGAGGTCGGCGACCACGACCCGCAACAGCGCGGCTTCAATGCGCGGAACACCGAGTTGGCGTTTGACGGCGCAGTCGATCCCTACTTCCAAGGATTTGCGAACGTGGTTTTTCTGTTGGACAACGATAACCAAACCGAGGTCGAACTCGAGGAAGCTTTCCTGCAAACCAGCAGCCTCCCCTACAATCTGCAATTGAAAGGTGGACAGTTCTTCGCCGACTTTGGCCGGCTGAACCCGACGCACCCACACACCTGGGACTTCGCGGACACGCCTCTCGTCAACGGGTTGTTTTTGGGCCCCGACGGATTGCGCGGCGTCGGAGCACAAGCTTCCTGGACGCTGCCTTTGCCGTGGTATTCGCAGTTGGTCTTCGCATCGCAAAACGGACGCGGTGAGACGGGATTTTCATTCCGGAACCCCGGTGATAATGGAATGTTTTTCGATCGGGAAACAACCGATCGCGAGGCGCGCGGCTTGCAGGATTTCGTTTGGCTCCCGCGCTTTGAAAATTCTTTTAACCTGAGCGACACCCAAACGGTGTTGGGGGGAGTTTCGGGAGCTTTCGGCTCCAACGAAACCGGCGCGAATTCGCGAACTCAAATCTACGGCGCAGACCTTCTTTACAAATGGAAAAGCTCGCATGCGGAAGGCGGTTTTCCCTTTGTAAAATGGCAAACGGAAGTCATGTATCGCCGTTTCCAAGCCGGCCATGGCGCCGATGATTCTTTTCCTGTCGCGGAAACATTTCACGACTGGGGTCTATACTCGCAGGTGCTGTGGGGATTTAAAAAAGGATGGGTCGCTGGCGTTCGTGGCGACTACGTCCACATGCAGGATTCCATGTATACCGATGACCTCGACCGGCAATCACGCTGGAGGCTCAGCGCTAACCTGACATGGTATCCGACTGAGTTTTCAAAAATCCGTTTGCAGTACAACCAGGATTTCACGGAGGAGAACTTTTTCCTTTCCCCACGAGAGGTCGAGTCGGTCTTTTTGCAGTGGGAATTCATCCTCGGCGCCCACGGCGCCCACAAGTTTTAACTCATGAAAAAAATTCTTTTATTGTCTGCAATTACCACATGCGCTTTCGCGGCGCAGGCCAAACTGAACGTAGTCGCGACGTTGCCGGATTTCGGCTCACTCGCTCGCGAGATCGGTGGCGATAAGGTCAACGTAGCGGTCCTGGCAAAACCCACTGAAGATCCACACTTTGTCGATGCGCGACCAAGCTTTGTAGTCTCATTGCGCAATGCCGATGTACTAATTGACGGCGGCGCAGAGCTCGAACTCGGGTGGTTACCACCGCTTCTCCAAAACGCCAGGAATCCTAAAATCGAGATCGGCAAACCGGGCCGTGTGCAGGCGTCGGAGGGCATTCATCTCATGAACGTGCCGGCGAACGTCACGCGAGCCGCGGGTGACGTGCATGCGCTTGGCAATCCGCATTTTGCTGCGGATCCGATCATCGCGAAGGCGATCGCCCAGCATATTGCGCAATCGTTTTCCGCTCTCGATCCGCCGAACGCCGCATTTTACGAAGCGAACTACAAAAGATTTGAGGCGGCCGTCAATGCGAAGTTGCAGGAATGGGGCACCGCAATGCTGCCATTTCGCGGGCAACACGTCGTTGCCTACCACGATTCGTGGCCATACTTCGCTCACCGTTTTGGTGTGAACATCGATATTTTTCTTGAGCCGAAGCCTGGAATTCCGCCTTCACCGTCACATCTCGCCGAAGTGATTGCCCAAATGAAAGCACAGCACATCAAAGCAATCATTGTCGAGCCGTTTCACGATCGGCGAATCGCTGAAAAAGTGGCGAGCGCGACCGGCGCCAAAGTTGTAGAGTTTTCACAATTCCCCGGTGGTCTACCGGGAACGGACAGCTACGTAAAGCTGATCGATACCCTTGTCTCGCGACTCGCAGCAGCGCTGAAATGAAAATGCATTCTTTGGTAGGGCGCGACCGCCGGGCGCGCCGGGTAATCGTCAACAACCAGCCACGGCTTCCCGCGACTGCGGGATCCCTATCATAGCCATGTGGGAAGTAATGTTCTGGCCGATCATGGCCTGCATTCTTTTGCCGTGGTTACTGGTTTATCTCGGCCTGCACGTTGTGCAGCGCGGCATTATTTTCATCGACATCGCCATGGCGCAAATGGCGTCGCTTGGAATTTGTGTCGCCGTTCTATTCCATCTTGACCTTCAAGGCTGGGCCACTTTCGGCATCGCGCTCGGATTTACCTTGATCGGAGCAGCCATCTTTTCTGTGACCGGAAAACGTTCGAGCCAAATCCCGCAGGAAGCGGTCATTGGAATTTCTTATGTTGTGGCGGCCGCGGCTGCGGTCTTGCTCTTAAGTCGCGCGGCGGAAGGTGACGAGGAAATCAAGAACATGCTTGTCGGAAATATTCTGCTCGTAACGCCACATGAAGTTTGGAAATGCTTCGGTCTTTTTGTCGCTGTCGGTGTCTTCCATTTCTTTTTGCGGCGCAATTTTCTGCTGGTTTCCTTCGATCGCGGTGCGGCTTACGATAAAGGTCTGCGCGTGCGCTGGTGGGATTTTGTCTTCTACGCAGTCTTCGGTCTGGTGGTGACAAGCTTCGTTCGCATTGCCGGCGTTTTGCTGGTGTTTAGTTATCTGATTGTCCCAGCGGTTTGCGGAATCAATCTGGCGACGAGGATCAGTCGCCGGTTGCTCATCGGATGGATCATCGCGTGGCTCGGTGGAATCGCTGGCCTGTTCCTTTCCTTCTGGTGGGACCTGCCATCGGGCGCAGCGATCGTCTGCACATTTGGAGCGATACTAATTTTGATTTCGTTTGTTGCGTTGTGGCAACATTGTCGAGCTCGTTCCGGCGCAATGCAGGATTCACAATAACACTGTGGGACGCACCACAATTCCGTCAGGTGCGTGGTTTCTACGGAACACTCGCTTACGATTTTTGACGAGAAGTTTTCCGATCGCGATAGTTTCATCTGATGCACCGGGTTGATCATTCCCGTTTCCGTAAGCGACACGATTTCGTGCCGGATTTTTCGCACGCGGAACGGCGTACGCGCGTCGTGATCGTTATCACTGCCGCGATGATGGTCGTCGAGATCGTGGCCGGCCTCATGTCGCACTCAATGGCTTTGCTGGCCGATGGCTGGCACATGAGCACGCATGTCCTCGCGTTCCTCATAACGGCCGCGGCGTATTATTTCGCCCGAACACAAGCCGGCAATGCGCGTTTCAGTTTCGGCACCGGAAAAATCGGGGTGCTAGGCGGGTTCACCAGCGCGATCGTGCTCGCGATTGTGGCGTTTCTGATGGCGGGCGAATCAGTGCACCGGCTCTTTAGTCCACTGGAAATACACTTCAACGAGGCGATCGGAATCGCCTGCCTCGGGCTATTGGTGAATCTGGGCTGCGCAGTTCTACTGGCCGATCGCCACCACGAACACGACGGCGGCAGCGCACATGATCACGATTTAAATCTGCGCGCAGCATACATGCACGTGCTGGCCGATGCGTTCACTTCTATCCTCGCGATCGCAGCCCTAACGGGCGGCAAATTTTTCGGCTGGGGGTGGCTTGATCCGGTCGTGGGGATTGTCGGCAGTGGCGTGGTTTTCTCGTGGTCTTACACGCTGTTGCGTGATACTGGCGGGATTCTGCTCGATCGTACGCCGCAGTCGTCAGATTTGCCTGACGAAATTCGCAGCGCGGTGGAGAGCGATGGCGATTCGACGGTAACCGATTTGCATGTTTGGCAGGTGGGCATCGGAAAATTTGCCGCGATGGTTTCGATCGTGGCGCATGAACCGAAGAGCTGCGATTCGTATCGAGCGCTGCTGCGCGGACATCACGAACTCGTCCACGTGACAATCGAGACACACCATTGCCCCGAAGACCACGCGTCGGCCACGAGCGCCTAAATGGCCAACACGCTCTGGCAGGTCATCGCCGCTTACATCTTCGCTGTCGCCGGCGGATCGATCAGCGCGTCATTGCGCCTTGAGCATAAGCCGCTTTGCGCGCTCATCAGTTTCGCGGCCGGAACGCTTCTGGGCGTCACAATCTTTGCAATCTTGCCGGAGAGTTTTGGCGCATGCCCATGGTGGGCGGTGTTGCTGGCGCTAATCACCGGGTACGCGCTTTTCTTGTTCATCAGCAAACGCGTCCATCATGTTTGCCCTGCTTGTGCGGCCAGTCATTTCGATGCTGATGCCACGCGACATTTCAGCGAAATCGCTAACGCGCTCATCGTCGCGTTGGCAATTCACAGTATGACTGATGGTTTGGCCTTGGGAATCCAAGGGGAAGCGCCTGCGACCGGTGCGGCAAAGTGGTCGCTGTTCTCTGCTCTGTGCATCCACAAAGTTCCGGAAGGTCTCGCGCTCGGCAGTCTTTTGATCGGCGCAGGACTGCAACGCGCGGCGGCGATTGGGTGGGTAGCAGCGGTCGAAGCCACAACGCTCCTCGGTGGCTTCATCGGTTATTTTTTCCTGACGAACATCTCTGTTTTGTGGCTCGCGTTAATCATGGCCCATGTTGGCGGCGGATTTATCTATTTGGCCACACACGCAGTGGTCGGAGAAATGTTGAAGCACGGAAAGAAGCTGGTTTTGACCAGCTTTGCGCTGGGGATTGCTCTAATCGCCGTTCTCAATGTTGCACTGCGAGTGCTTGGATAGCGTACGCGTCTCGCGGGATGGCGAGCGTCCGTGCGATCGCGAGAACCTGGCAAGGAACGACGGCTTGAGCAGCCGTCGATTGTTGACGGCTGGGCAGCCGTCACGCCTTGACGCGTGCCGGCGAGCGAGTCCTCGCGATCGGGAACTTGCTCAAACTCGATACCACAAACGCGGCGTTGTTCATCAAAAGCCTGTTTCGCCGAGACGCCGAAACCGACACGCGAGACGCGTGCGCTACCCAGAAAAACGCGCGACTTGCGATTTGGAAATCGCCGCTCGTTGTCGCTACATTCGCGCGTGCATCTTTTTCATTATCGCGACAGTCATCTGTATTGCGAAGATGTCGACGTAACGCACGTTGCGACGGAATTCGGCACGCCGACATACATCTACAGCGCCGGCACAATTCTCGATCACTATGCAAGACTCAACGCCGCGCTCGCCCCGCTGGATCACCTGATTTGCTATGCGGTAAAGGCAAACTCAAATCGCGCGATCCTGAAGTTGCTCACACAAACGGGCGCCGGGTTCGACATTGTTTCCGGTGGCGAGTTGTTTCGTGTGCTCGCTGCGGGCGGCGATCCGGCTAAGTGCACATTCGCCGGTGTAGGTAAATCAGGTGACGAAATCGAGTACGCGCTGGAGCGAGGCGTTCACAGTTTCAACGTTGAGAGTGGGGCCGAACTGGAGACGATCGAGCGCTTGGGCCGCGCGAAGAAAATCCGCGCTCCAATCGCCTTGCGCGTCAACCCCGATGTCGATCCGCACACGCATCAGTACATCTCGACTGGTTCCCACGAGAACAAGTTTGGCATCGCGCTCGATGAAGTCGGGGCGGTTTATGAACGCGCCGCCAGAATGAGCAACATCGAGATTGTCGGTGTGCAGATGCACATCGGATCTCAAATCACCGAGGCAAAGCCGTTCGCGACCGCAATCAAAAAAATGGCGCCATTAGTGCGCGAACTAAAATCCAAGTATGCCATCAAGTTTTTCAGCATCGGAGGCGGCATGGGAATCATTTATCGGCGCGCACTGGAAAGCGGAGCAGGCAAATGGTGGCGCGATCATGGCGGCGAACCCTCCGCTTTCAGCGTCGGCGATTACGCTGAAGCAATTGTGCCGCCATTGCGCGACCTGGGTATTCGGATTCTTATCGAGCCTGGCCGTTTTCTTATAGGCAACGCCGGCGTTTTGGTCACGCGCGTTCGTTACATTAAGCAAACCGGCAGTAAAAAATTTGCCATTGTCGATGCGGGAATGAACGATCTCATTCGGCCGGCGCTATATCAGAGCTATCACGAAATCGTGCCGATCATTGAGCCGAGCACCGCTGCAGGTAGGGGCGATTCACCGAATCGCACGAGCACGAGCAAGTGCATGAGCAAGAGTAAGAGTAAGAGTAAGAACGAAACAGAAAAAATCGACATCGTTGGGCCGGTTTGTGAGTCGGGCGATTTTTTTGCGCTCGATCGCGAGATGCCCGAACTGCGCGAAGGCGAGTTGCTCGCGATTATGAGTGCGGGCGCGTACGGATTGGTGATGGCGTCGAACTACAATTCGCGTCCGCTGCCTGCAGAAGTGCTCATTCGTGGTGACAAGTTCGCGCTGATTCGGAAGCGGCAAACGTTGGAAGACCTGGTGCGCGATGAGGTGGATATAAACTGGTAGGGACGCCCCGCCGGGGCGCCCGCGAAAATTGCGGCGCGCTCGGCGATCGCGCCCCACCACTTGCGGAATTTCGTGGTCTGCATAAATAGTCATCCTCACTGGAAATCATGAAACGTTTGCTACTCGTATGCTGTTTGTCGATGGTCGCGGTCGGTCTGCGGGCCGCGCCGCCCGCCGGCGGTGAATATGTAATCCTGGTTGGTGGGCCGTCGATGTATCAATGGGAAAAATACAAAGCTTTCCCGCACGATCATTGGTGGGCGAACTTTGTGCGCGCGGCGCGCCTGCGCACCGAACAGTTGCGCACCCAATTCGGGCCGGATACGAAGATCACCTGGCTTGTCTACAAGCAGGGTTACGAGGATCGCGCGAAGCAGGAGCATCAGGATCTGATCAGTCTAATCGGTACCATCCGCGACAAGTTCGATATCAATCTCGTTTGGTTCAGCACCGGCAAGGAAGTCATTGACTATTTGAACAACGGACAGCCGCGAGATCAGATGAAGGTCACGGGTTTCGAATATTTCGGGCATTCGAACCGGGCGTGTTTCATGTTCGATTACAGCAACAATATCGAAAGCGCCTGTAAATCGTGGCTGCACGAAAACGATCTGACCAAAATCAATCGGCGGGTTTTCGACCGCCACGCCTACGTTAAAAGCTGGGGCTGCCACACCGGCGAGGAAATGTCCAAAAAGTGGTACGCGGCGACTGGGACGCGCATGATTGGCGCCATCGGGAAAACCCAATTCATGATGGAAGAACTGCCGATCCTCGTTTCTGATGACGGCCGGTGGGTGAATTGATTTTTGATTACCGATTGCCAATTTGCGATTTGCGATTGAACAGCGCGCCAGTGCATAGCCGCGCAAATCTGCCAGTCACCGTCTGGCCACTAGTGGTTTAATTAACACCGGCCTTCAGGCCGGTGCTCTCATCCGCGAAATCGGCACCAGCCGTTTTAACGGCTTCTCTCGGTCGACAGTCATTGCTCGGCCGGAAGTTTAAAGTCGACATTCGCCGGCGCTCTTGCCATGAAATACGCGGGTTTAGTTGGGCCGCAGCAAACCTCAACAGAAAGAAGTTATGAATTGGAAGAAATTCTTTTTCGCATTCATCGCGGCGTTCGTTTTCCTCTTCGTGTTCGGATTCGTTTGGTACGCAACGCTGATGCACGACGCGCATAGAGAAGTGCCGACGCTTTTGCGACCGGAAGCCGACGCGAAAAGTTACTTTGGGTGGCTTTCGCTTGGTCAGTTCGTCATGGCATTCTTTTTCACGCTGCTGTGTGCTCGCTATGTTCCTGCCGGAGGCGCAGGCGCCGGAGCGATGCTCGGGCTTCTGGTGGGATTAGTGTACGCAGGGCCACATTTAATCTCGTTCGCGGTCCAACCATTAACGTTCAAAATTCTTTGCGGCTGGATCGCCGGCGCGGTGATCCAATTCACAATCGCAGGCGCAATCGTCGGCGCGATTTACAAACCAGCGACTTCGCATATGTACGTAAAGGAGCGGTCTCGCTGACCGCTTGAGCCGACTTCCCTCAGGAAATTCTGAGTTGAGAATTGGACGTTGAACATGCCGCGTTCGACGTTGGTTTGATGAGCTCACAAACTCCAGCCGCGCTCGGCTATCGCATGCCAGCGGAATGGGAGCCACACACGGCAACATGGCTTTCGTGGCCGCGGCGCGAGGGGATTAGTTTTCCGGAGTCGTTCGATCGCGTGCTGCCTGCGTTGCGCGCCATGGTCGAAGCGTTGATCGAATCCGAGCAGGTCTGCATCAACGTTTGCAACGGCGCGCACGAAGCAGAAGCGCGATCCGTTTTGACCGGACTGCCCATGGAAGGCATCACCTTTTATCGTGTTCCCACCAACGAGCCATGGTGCCGCGACCATGGCCCGATTTTTCTCACACGCGATCGTGGTCGGACCCGGCGCGCCCTCGCGCCGCTCGATGCACCTCGGCTCGAGGGCGAGCCTGCTCCACTTGCCGTCGTGGACTGGGATTACAATGCATGGGGAAACAAATATCCGCCGTTTGATCTTGATGAAGTCGTGCCCACACGAGTTGCCGAAATCCTGAAACTCCCGGTTTTTTATCCGCACATGATTCTGGAAGGTGGCTCCATCGATGTGAACGGCAGCGGCGCATTACTCACCAGTGAATCCTGCCTCCTGAACAAGAATAGAAATCCAGATCTTTCGCGCGAGCAGATCGAGCAACGCCTGCGCGATTATCTCGGCGTCTGCGACATTCTCTGGCTGGGCGATGGTATTGCTGGCGACGACACCGACGGGCATATCGATGATCTCACGCGTTTTGTATCCGAGCGAGCGGTTGCGACTGTCGTTGAAGAAAATCGCGCTGACGAAAACTACGAACCGCTTCAGGAGAATCTCAAACGTCTGCGCGAGATAAAAATCGGCGATCACAAACTCGACATCCTCACACTTCCGATGCCGAAGAAGATGGTACGCGAAGGACTGCGACTCCCGGCAAGCTACGCGAATTTTTACATCGCAAACACATGCGTGCTCGTGCCCACATTTGCCGATCCGAACGATGAAGCTGCGTTATCAGTCCTCCGCGAATGTTTTCCTGATCGGCGCGTCATCGGCATCGATTGCCGCGAGTTAATCTGGGGACTCGGCACGTCTCATTGCCTGACGCAGCAGCAACCGGCGGTCTAAGGTAGGGGCGATTGACCTCAATCGCCCGCGGGCGGTTCGGTGAACCGCCCCTACCGTTCAATCTGCCACTGGCGCAGGTTTATAGCCGCTCTTCAAGATGGCATCGTGCAAATCAGGCGGATGTGTTCTGCGCGGATCGAATGTGACGATCACCCGCTCGTGCGGGAGATCAACTTTTACATCTTGAACACCGGCAATGTTCTTCAGGACCGGTCGTAGTTTGCTCACGCATTCATCGCAATCTTCACCTTCAGTGGCGATTTCGATCGTTTCCAGAACAGCCCCGTCGGCGCGCTCCGGGAAAAATGGATCGGCCGGATCGGGATCAGAAGGTCGTGCAGGGTCCATCGCGTCTTAATCCTCCCTTTATCTAACGTCACAGGCGCGCGCAGTGGTCGCCTCAATCCTTTTCCATTAACACCTGGCTTCAGCCAGGTGCCGCGACACGGTCGGCGCCATTAGCCGTTTCAACGGCTCCCTTACAGTGGTTATGGTGAGCACCGGGTTGAAACCCGGTGTCACTGAGATGGCAGCCGTCGTGCCGCTACTTCGCGCGCTACCGGTTCCAGTGCGCGCCAGACGTTCTCAGCAAGAATCTTTTGGCCGGCTGCATTCGGATGAATGCCGTCCGACAAATTCAATGAAGGATTGCCGGCCACGCCTTCGAGTAAATATGGCACCAATGCCGCTCGATTTTTCGCTGCTAAATCGACAAACATCTGGCCAAAGGCGGATACGTAATCGTCAGCCGTGAAACCCGGGAGTTGAATTCCTGCGATCACCACGCGCGCATTTGGATTTCGCGTTTTCACCTTGTCGATGATCTGCTGGAGATTCTTTTGAATTTGGTCGATCGGCACGCCGCGAAAGGCATCGTTGATTCCCAGCTCCAGAATCAAGATGTCGATTCTCTGCTTTAAATGCGGGGGTAAACGTTCCAAGCCGCCGTCAGTTGTCCCGCCGGTGGCGCTCGCGTTGGTCACTGAAAAGTTCAAGCCAGCCGCGTGCAGCTTTTTTGCAAGTAAAGCCGGGTAAGCTTCGCTCTGTTTTAGCATGAATCCCTCTGACAAACTGTCGCCGAAGACCAGAATGGCTTTCGGTTCGGCAGCAGGCGCGTGTTCCGCAAAAACAAGGGACATCATGGCTAGAAACGCCGCGACAGCGTATTTCATCTGGAGATATAAACGCTACGGGTCGTCGTAGGGCAACCGCCCCGGTTGCTACGGCGGGACAGAAGCGCCCGCTCTACAGTCGCTTCTTCACAGTTGGACGTTGAAGCTTTTCCGCGTAACGGTTTAACTCTTCAACCTTCAACTCTTTCTATGGCTAATTTTGCAATCAACGGTTTCGGGCGCATCGGGCGCAACGTCCTTCGCGCAATGTCACAAAAACAAGTGGAGCGTGTTGTAGCGGTGAACGATCTCACCGACACGCATACCCTGGCGCATCTCCTTAAGTGGGATTCGGTGCACGGTAAGTTCGACGGCGAGATCGGGTACGACGACGAAAATATCATCGTGCGCGGTCATAAAATTAAGGTTTTGAAGGATCGCGATCCAGCGAATCTCCCGTGGAAAAAACTGGACGTCGATGTGGTGCTTGAATCGACCGGCTTATTCACCAG
>DASYSX010000182.1:0-4978 GCA_036002955.1 Candidatus Udaeobacter sp.
CAAAAACGAGTCCGCGAATTTTTGCGCATCTACAATGAAGAACATCGCATCGTCACACTGCTTACCAGCCATTACATGCAGGATATCGAGGAGTTATGTCACCGAGTGTTGGTGATCGACCACGGCAAAATCTTTTTCGACGGCCCGCTGGCAGCGATCGTCGATCGTTTTTCAATTTACAAGATCTTGAGTCTTACTTTTGAAACCGAAGGAACACGTGATTTATCCATGTTTGGCGAAATCATCGAACAAACACCTGTCTCGGTGCAATTAAAGGTTCCACGCGCAAAGGTCACCGAAACCTGCCGGCGACTTCTCGAGGCCTGCGACGTTAGCGACATAAACGTTCAGGAAGTACCGGTAGAAGACGTGATCCGTCAGCTGTTCGGTGAAACACATGAAGAGCGCCGCGCAACAAACGTCGCAGCACCGCAAGCTGCGCACGTAAGTTAGAACACGCAGTTTCATTAACACCGGCCTTGAGGCCGGTGGATCGTACCGTCACCTGATCATTCCAGCCGTTTCAACGGCTCACCGAGTCACGAAAACCGTTGAAACGGTTTTTGCTGTCAGTCGAGGAGCCTGTGTACCGGGCTGAAGCCCGGTGCTAATGGGATGCGCTGCCGATGATCCCTGCGAAGCTTGGCAGCACGCTCTTTTCCATTGCGTCGCCGAATGTCGGATAATCCGGCGTCCAGCCTAACTGATGTAGTTTGGTGTTGCTTACGAGTTTGTTGGTGTCGCCACGTTTGCGTGGTTGCTCGGATTTTCTGGTCGGCGGAATAGGCCGATTCAGCCTCTGGGCAAGCCAGCGGTAGCATTCGCTTTGCAAAACTGGTTGGTCGTCAACCACGTTATAAATCTGTCCGGATGTGAGTGCTTTCCGGTTTAACAAAAGAAAGAGCGTGGACGCGATGTCGTCCCGATGTACTTGATTAACAAAGTGTTCGTTGTTTGGATCAATGGTGGCCGTGCCGTTTAAAAATTTGCTCAACATGGCAGAACGTAACGGACCGTAGATCCCAGCGAGCCGCGCTATGATGCCGCCTTTTCCGAGGATTAACTTTTCTACCTCTAAGAGGACCCGGCTGGTTTCCCGAAGTGGTTTTGTCTCGCTCTCTTCAGTTACTCTTGAACCATCGCGCTGCGCATAAACGCTCGTGCTGCTTGTAAACAGAATTTTTGCCTTGGAAAAAGTTTCGAGCAGATGACGCGCGCCGTTTAGGTAAATCTCACGATAGGCTTCTGCATCACCACCACTGGAACTCACGCAATGGACAACTGCATCGAATACCCCTGCGCGTTTACCAACCTCACCTCGTTGGGAGACATCGATCGCGCGGATCGGATAAGGCTTTGCTGAAAGTCGCGCTGCTGATTCGTTCGAGTGCACCCAGCCTTCGACGTCCCAGCCGTTGCAATGAAATAAATCGGCCGTCGCTTCGCCGACATAACCACATCCTGCGATCAAAATTCGCGGCATGATCGTGTAGAGTCCGCTGCCCTCAGCGGATTATCCACTGCGCGATGCCCCATGCGCGGAGGACAGCGCACGCTACAGGAGCTTTCGGGTTAAGCTGTGGCGGCCGTGATCTCAATTTCTTCAAACACGTTTTTCTGAAACGCCCGAACTTGTTTGAGCCTGATTAACTCGAGGAGCGCGAGAAAGGTGACAACCACTTCTATTCTAGACGTAGCGTCGCTAAACAAATCAGAAAAGCGAAAGCAAGTGCCTGTCGCGACGCGTTGCAAAATCGAATCGATCTTTTCCGACACGCTAAAACGTTCGCTGAAGATTTCCTGCATGTCCTGGCGCGCTTCCATTCGTTTTATCACGGTTTGGAAGGAGCTGATGAGCTGGAAAATGCCGACTTCGCCCAGGCGCAGCGGTTCCTGCAGTTCTGATGACGATCTAGCTTCGCGGATAAAGATCCTTTCTTGTTCCAGCGCGCGTAGATTGAGTTCCGCGGCGGCTTCCTTGAATTTTTTATACTCGATCAGTTGCCGAATTAATTCCCAACGAGGATCGTCCTCCGCAGCATCTTCTTCAGGCGGTTGCTGATCGCGCGGCAGCAGGCTCCGGCTCTTCAGATAAATGAGGTTGGCCGCCATCACGATGAATTCGCCCGCCAGCTCAATGTTCAGCTCTTTGAACGCTTGGAGATATTCGAGGTACTGGCTGGTGATTCGCTCGAGCGAAATATCGTAGATGTCAATCTCGTCCTGTTTGATCAGGTATAACAACAGGTCGAGCGGACCTTCGAAGACCTCGAGTTTTACTTTGTAGTCGGCGTCCATCTCTGCGCGGCCCGACTCTACAGGCAAGCACGAACCAAAGTAAATTGTTTCAACGCGGCTACCCACCGTCACGACGCACACCGGCGGGTCGGGCTCTAATCAGCCTGATTATGCGGTAGCGTTGCGATGAATCCAGACGCTGTTCACGAGGCCCAAGCCGAACATGATCACCAACACGAACGAACCGCTGTAGCTGATTAATGGCAATGGCACGCCGGTGATTGGCAGCATTGCGATTGTCATTCCTATGTTTTGGAAGATGTGCGTGAAGATAAGCGCAGTCACGCCTATGACGAGAAGAAGACCTAATTGGTCTCCGGCGAAAAACGCGACGAAAAGACATGTTAACAAGAGCAAGGCAAACGCGCCGATGAGAACTATTCCGCCGATAAACCCCCATTGTTCGCCGACGGCCGAAAAAATATAGTCATTATGCACAGCTGTCGCTGGAAGAAAGCCAAGCTCGATCTGGGTATTCGGCGCCTTAAATCCTTTTCCGGACCAGCCGCCTGAGCCGATCGCAATCAACGATTGATTGATTGCCCACGCCGAACCCTGCTTGTCGATGTCGGGATGGGTAAAAGCAGTGATCCGCTGTTGCTGGTAAGGTTTAAGGCCGAAGTTTATTGCAATCGGGATGAACGCGATTGCGATGAGAATGATGCAAAGCAAATATCGCAACGGCAGACCGGCGACGAACCACAATGCAAACATCACAGGGACCCAGATGATGACTTCGCCCAAATCTGGTTGCATCAGGATCAAAAGACATGGTGCGCCCGCAATTGCTCCCGAGAGCAGTAATCGCAGTGCCGGATGCATTTGGCGAAATTGCGTCAGGAATAGCGCCAAGACCATAATCCCTGCTACAACGGCAAGCTGCGCAGGCTGAAAATTGATTGGCCCCAGATGCAGCCAACTGCGCGCTCCATAAACTTTGACGCCCATAAACTTGGTCAAGATTAGAAACACGATCCCAGCCAGGTACATCGGCAGGGCGCCCCAACGAATCCACCGGTAGTGAACCAAACTGGTTACCATGAACGCGAAGACCCCGACGGCCACCCAGTTTGCTTGTTTCCGCCAGAAGTCGGCGGCATACGGGTCGCTGCGCGAGGAAGTCGCGCTATAGATCGCCACGACGCCAAAAACAGCGAGGGCCAGCATGACTAGCAATAAAAGCCAGTTTTGACCGAGCAATTTTCTAAGAAAAGGCGTCATTTGCTGTCTTGATCGATCTCCGTGATTTTTCCTGAAACTTCGAACGATTATACGCCGTTTGCGTTTGCCGCAAAACATTCAATAGCGGGCAACGCGCGACCTGTGTAATCGTTTAGCCGCAGAGGTAAAATTCCTCGGTAGCTCAAGTTTAGCGAAGCAGTGCTGAGCTCGTGCGTCCTTTGCTCCACCCTGTTCATTTAACCGTTTGGACACTAATAAGTTATAACAATTTGAAGCCAAAATGGGTGCTTCGCTTGTCACCACATTGAGAGGCCACTACATTAGGTTGTCGCGGGTAATTATCGGAGCATGGCAATGGGCAGGAGAAAGAAAACTACGAAGCGGAAACTGGCGCACCCTCAATTGCCGATGCAGCAACAATTAAATTTGCGCCACGAAGGAACGCATTTCGATCTGCGCGCGATCTTTAATGATTTAAACCAGCGGCACTTTCGAAATCGTCTTCGCGGCTACCAAGTGGTCTGGGGACGCCGCCGAAAACATCGACCCAGAGAACAATTCGTTTTTGGTACAATTCAGGAAGAAGATCGGGTGATTCGGATTAATCCTGCGCTGGACCAACCCTTCGTTCCGGCGTGGTTTTTGCGATACGTGCTTTATCACGAGATGCTGCATTCAGTTGTGCCGGACGAAACGCTCTCACGAAACCGCCGACGAGTTCACACGGAAGAATTCAACCGTCGCGAGCGTGAATTTCCCGGTTACCGGCGCGCACGGCGCTGGGAAGAAGCGAATCTGTCGCGATTCCTGCGGTGACAATCCGCGCTGGTTGGTCGTAGGGATCGGGCTTTGAGGTAGTGAATCTTCCCGCTTCACTCTCCCGGGACGAAGGCCCATAGGGCTGTGGTTACGGCAGAGCTCTTATCGCACTTCCGTTATCTGGCGGCCGATAGGGCCTTTCAGACGGCGATGGCGTCGTCGCTACGTTCTTTTTGATCAGGAACCAAAGCGTCGTCGCCAGGAGAAGCGAGATCAACTTCGCGTGCCAGTTCTTCAGAATCACTCTCTTCATATTTGCTGTGCAATAAAATCTCGGCGATGCGCTGACGGAAGGTCTCTGGAGTGAAATTGCGCTCGATTCGCCGCCGATGACAAATGGAAATTGCACCGGTCTCTTCGGAGACAACGACAGCGACCGCATCCGATTCCTCGGTGATTCCCAGTCCGGCGCGGTGACGTAGTCCCAGGCTGCGGTCCAACGTTTCCCGCTGGCTCACGGGAAAGATGCATGCCGCAGCTGCGATTCGTCCGTTGCGAATGATCACTCCGCCGTCATGCAATGCGGCTTTTGGATGAAAGATCGTTAGAATCAGTTCGACAGAAAATTCGCCATCGATGATTACGCCTGTTTCCTCGTAAACGCGTATCGACGTGTCGCGCTCGATCGCGATCAGTGCGCCGTACTGTTTGTTTGCCAACTGCGTCACCGCTTCGGCCA
>DASYSX010000183.1:0-14865 GCA_036002955.1 Candidatus Udaeobacter sp.
ACACCGCTTCAACATTGGTTTGCTGGCCGAGCGGCTGGTGCACGCGACGAAATGGGCCCGCCAACAAGAGGAAACGCGCGATCTGCAAATCGGATATTTCGGCTCAAGCACAGGCGGCGCGGCGGCGCTCGTCGCAGCAGCGGAACTTCCACAGGACGTTGGTGCGGTCGTTTCGCGTGGTGGGCGTCCCGATCTTGCTGGCAATGCGTTGCCAAAAGTCCAGGCGCCGACATTGCTCATCGTCGGCGGCAACGATGACGTTGTAATCGAGCTAAACGAGATGGCGCGCGATCAGATACGCTGCGACGTGAAGCTGGAAATTATTGCGGGCGCAACACACTTGTTTGAGGAGCCGGGTGCACTGGAACAAGTGGCGAAGCTGGCAAGCGATTGGTTTTCACTTCGTCTCGGCAGTTCGCAGTGATCGGTCATTCCGAGCGAAGTCGCGGAATCCCGTAGCGAAATCTGTAGGTAATCCGCGGAATCCTTCGATTTCGCTCAGGACGACGCGCTTTTACCTCGTCGCGTCATCGGTCATTCGAGCATTCGGATTTCATTCGTCATTCGTCATTCGTCATTCGTCATTCGTCATTCGTCATTCCTCGTACGTCACCACTCTGCCCCACAAACTCTTGGTTCCCCAGATGCCTGCGCGCAAACACTCCAACTGCACGATCTGGCTGTGATCGACAAAGAGATTCACGTCTACGCCGTAATTTTTGATGTACCATGCGAAAACATCGGGATCGGCCGCTTCGAACATGAGCTTATCCATGCCGATCTCATTGATGAATTTTGCCGGTACATCCGTGCGCCACGGATCAACATTCTCGGTAATTCCTTCGCTCTCGATCATGATGATGTCCGCGCCTGCTTCGAGGAATCGCTTTGCCTGTGCAATAGCCCAGTCCGGATCGCGTGTGCCTTCTGCTCGCAACTCCGCGGCAGCTGTTGCGCCGCCAGCGCCAAATTGAATTCCAACCTCCGGTTTCGCTTTCAATCCTAATTTGCGCACCAATTCGATCAGCCGCAGCCAGTCGTCGGTTGAGATAGAAATGAATCCCGCTGAGATCTCAATGACATCGAATCCGAGCCTCTTGCACTCCAGCACGTATTTTCGAACCGCATCGCTGCCCTGAACGAGTACACGCTCGATAAATCCGCCCGTAGAAACGAGCACGTCATGCTTGTGACAAAGCTCAATGATGTCTCGCAGCGCTGGTTCCGGCATCAGTGTGAACGAGCCGCCGGCGAACTTCACCGAATCGACGTAGGCGCCCATCATTTCGAACAGATCTTCCAGGTATCTTCGGCCAGCGACCGAATAATACGATCCGCGGATTTCCGTAAGACCGCGCTTCCGCGGTTTACGTTCGCGCTCGTTGATCTGCAGAAATGGGAAGCTGCGCTCCATTGTTCCGGCTAAGGTACTCTCTATTAAGCAACGAAACGCGAGCAGCAAGCGGTTATCTGGGAGCGGTCGCCGCGACGACCTGGCGAGCGCGTCCTCACGATCGCGAACTTTTCGTTGTGTATAGCCAGCTACAGCATGTTTTTTGACAACGCCCATGGACCAGACCGGTGTTGCGCATTGTTTGGAGAAGCGATCGATCAAGGACATCTACCTTATGGTCTAACATTGGATTACTGCGTCAAATACAGTGCGCTCGACGCGCGCCAACTTGAGTTAACTACATGCGTCATCTTGGACGGATGCCGCGGTATCGAGCCACAGCCCGGCGACATCGACCGCGCGCTCGAGGACATGAAACGCGCCGGCGCGGTCCTTATAAAAGTGAACGACGTGTAGCCGGAGGCTGGCTTTTCCGCAGTAGCTTCTCGACGCGCCGTAGCCTTTGCGCGAAGGCTGGTTAGCGAAGGCGGATGACTCCGGCAGCCGCGGTCAACGCCCGCGGCTACAAATGTTGTTTGTAAAGTGGACGGGGCGCGGATAGAACGCGCCAGACCCCCGCATGCTTCTGTTTAGCTTTGTAAGTTGTCTTTCACTTCAGGCCGGTTGGTCTTTTATTCAGTTCTGGCCTTATCTTGCCGAGGTAGCGCTTGTCCCATCAACGGGATCAAGCGCTAAGCCCGGCCACGGTTTGGCAGAGGCCTGCCAACGCTTACCGTCCTCTTACGACGATGGTGCCGCTGATGACACCACTGGTCTCGCCGGTATCAAGGTTGGAGCATTGGTCCGTGGTGAAGCTGCCTCTGGCGCCAGCGTACCGGCCCGTTCCGCCGATAATGGTCCAGGGATCCACATGGCGAAGATCGCCATTGTCGCATAAACCACTGTTAACTCCCAAAAACCACGCCAAAATGCTGTCACCGTTGGCGGGGTCTCCCATTATCAAACGACTTGCCCCGGGGTTCCCGGGTGGCGTATTCGCGAAAGCGAACTCCACTGGGATCGAATAAACCAGTGTGAATGGACCAAGCGCCGTGTCGGTTGACGTGACGCTCCCATTGACATAAATCCCTTCCGCTGGATTGGGAAAAGGTGCGCCACTTTCGGTCCCTACGATAGTACCATTAATTCGTATCACTCCCGCTTCCACCGCGGAGCTGACGAGCGCCATGGTCAGGAAGATTGCTGTCATTAAGCTGATTCTTTTGATGTTATTCATTACTAAGTTTCTTTCTTGTTTTGGCCTTCCGTGACTCTCGTTATCGAGTGGGTCATTTCTGGCCGTTCACCGGAGTACAGAACGGAAACCAGCGTGAGGTTACGACCAAGTGTGGGAATTTTGTCAGACCAAGGGAAAACAAAAAGCAGGGAAAACTCTATTTGGTTAGTTAGGAGTGAAAGACCCTCTCGGTTCTCTTTGCGCCTCCATTCCACTTGAGCGGCACACGGCAGCTGGAGCTTTCATGCGTGGTAAGCGTTAACACGTCGTGAAACAAAAAGCCGCCACACGGCGAAGTACGACGGCTGATTGCGAAATGCTGCTTTAGGAATTGTTGAGCACCTGCGGCGCGGGTTGTTTACTCGCGGCGTGTATGACTTTGTTTAATGGCGGTGCGCATCACAACCGATCTATAACTCCTCTCAGGTTGCCACTCTCGTGATTGTCACTCGTGCTACTGCGTGGTGAAGGTCCTGTCGCTGCCGTACCTGGTGCCGACACTGTTGGTAGCTACAATTCGAAAATGATAAGTAGTATTGCTAGCTAGGCCACCGATGTTGGCAGCAATATTCCGGAAGGTGTTTCCAGTCTGACTCTGCACAGCTGCGGTGCGCCCGTAACTGGTCGTGGTGCCATATTGGAAATAAATGCTCGTGCTCAACCCATGCGGATCGAGTAAACCATTGAGTGTCGCCGAAGAAGCAGCCACATTCGTCGCCGGTCTGGTTGTGACGATTGGAAATCCCATAGCGGGAAGCGTGGTAAAGATTGTGTCGCTGCCGTATCTGGTGCCCGCGCTATTAGCGGTTACGATCCGGAAATGGTAAGTGGTGCTGGCAGTCAAGCCGCTAATATGCGCACTGATATTTAAGGCGGTGTTCCCGGTGCGACTTTGCGGGGCACTAGTGAGTCCGTAGCTGTTCGTTGTTCCATATTGAAAATACACGCTGGTAGTCAATCCGTGCGGATTCACCGAGCCATTCAGGTTGGCTGAAAAGCTTGCGATCAAGGTTGCGGGATTGGTGATGGCGACGGGAGGCCCAGTTACTGGAGGAGGTGTTGGTGTCGGTGTTGGCGTCGCAATCGTCACTATTACTTGGCCTACCTCGTTATATGGCGGGACTTTGCAATAGTACGGAAACGTACCCACGCTGTTGAATGTGTGAGTGAAAGTCGCTCCCTGGCTACGAACTCCAGAATCCCATATGTCAGTGGGCATGCCCGGCCGGCCTGACGTTGTGCTGTGCCCGCTCGAAGCCCAAGTCCACATCACCTGATCGCCAGGGTGGATCGTTACTGACGAAGGCGAGAAAAAATAACCGATGAGGGGATGGCTCGCTCCGACCCATACATTAAATGTCGCTGCGCTTGCTGGGTTGGGATAGCCGATAAGAGAAACAGCCGTTGCTAAGAGTAGGGCAAGGCGCCAGGAACCGATTGCGACTGTGGTCGCCAGAGCGGGTTTGAAGAATTTGAGTGATTTCATCTTTTGTTCCTTTGGTTGATTTGGTTTTGCTTGTTTTGGTTTTTCCTCGTCATTGAGTTGTCATTTCTGGCCGTTCACCGAGTACAGAACGGAAACCAGCGCTGGGTTATGCGGAAAGTTGGCTTCGTCGCGCGAATGGTTGAAGCGTTGAAGCGGAGACACCTCGGATTACCCGCCTTCGCATTCGAACTACGGCGGGCAGGCGGCGGATGACGCGGATGGAGCCTTGGCTGGGGTCCGTCACGGCGGATGCCTACAATTGGATGCTCGATTCGACGCGCCGGGTCCAGCGATCGCTGAACGCCCTACCGTTTTCTATCTGTGTTATCCGTGTGATCCGTGGTCGGGTACGTTATTCCAGCTTGGTTAGAATGTTTTCTTTAGCTGGACGTAACAGAACCGGCCTTTGACATCGGCAAGGGATGGGTCGTAGCCATTCCCGAAGCCGCCGCCCAGGAATGGCGGGTCGGAATCGAACACGTTTTGCATTCCGAGCGTGATCGTCGTGCCATTCAGCCAGGTACGCCATCCACAAGCACCGTACCCGGCGGTGGAGATGGCCACGACGTTTTTCTCCTTGCCATCGGGCATCTTCACGTTCTTTCCGCCATCCTTGGCGTAACCAGCGACTTCCTGCTGAGCCAGCGGCGCCCGCAAGTTAAACGTATAAGAAGCGATCAGGTCGAACGTGGTCCACTCCCGAACTTTGCGGACGCCCGGACCCCCTGCCGATGTCGCGAGGAGGATATTGTTATCTTGATACTGGCCGGTGTAGTGAACGGTCGCGCCAATATCGACGCCGGCGAGCCAGGTGCCGGCCGGCCCGTCCCAGAACGCGCTGGCAAAGGCTCGAGTGTGCGGCAGCGAGCCGGTTAAGGTTGGTAGAAATACATACGTACCCGAGATCCCAAATCGGTGAGTGTCGGGACTTATCTGAAGCTCGAACCGGGATAGATAGGTTCCATTGAGGGTAAAGGTAAATCTGCCCAAATCGCCATGACCAAAGCTAGAGGAATCCAGGATATAGATCGCTTCGTAATCGAGACCTTCCACTACGGCCTGGGTGAGGTTTAAGGTAGGATTGATGACGGTCGTGATTGCGCCAGTCGTTGGATCACGAATTACATCCTGCGGAAATAATTTTTCATGAGCGAGGATGAATTGCCCATCTGGCAACGCGGCAAGTGATCGAAGGTCAATATGCCAAAAATCAGCGCTCAGGGTAAGACCTCTGATCCATTTCGGATTGTAAACCGCTCCATAAGACCATTCATAGGCAACCTCCGGCTTCAGGAAGGGATTCCCTGGCAAGAGTACCCGAATCGTGGTGCCGTCGGGTGTTTTCCCCGTTGGATCGCGAATTTCAGAGGGTGTGACAAGGAAAATCTCCGCCGCGGCCGGCGTAAGGTCGGGTAGTGTCGGCGCATGAAACCCTTCGCTATAAGAGCCACGAAAGGTGAGCGCGCCAATCCACTTAGGGTCAAGCGGCTGCCAGCGAACAGAAAATTTCGGCTTCTGCGCATCAAACCGGGAGTGTTCCGCAGGCAAAACGGAAGTTGCAGATGTATTCTGGCTGTACCATTCTTCGCGTTCTGCGATGTCGAACTCGAGACTGTATGCTCCTGGCAACTTCCACGCCGGGCTGGTCACCGGAATACGCACTTCCTGATAGATTCCCCAAACGTCCCGGTTTACTTTTGAGGCTTGGAAATTAAACGTACCGATCGCGTCAAAACTGGCGTTCTCCGAGTCAGGATTGTTCGTCCACCTCTCCCCGCGATACTCGAGCCCGGCCGCGAAGGAGACTGGCCCGGCGGGAAGATTGAACAGATCGCCATCGAGATGAAAATAGGTCAATGGCAACTCAAACTCGCCGGTGTTATGCAGGGTAACATACACCCGGCTAATCGCGGCCTCAGTGTTGCGACCGAGGAATCCCAGGAAGGGATTAAACGCTGTGGCCGGGTCCGTATCCAACAGCGCGTCGCGTAAGCCCGTCTCGCTTACCACGCCACTAGTGAGGGTTTCCTCTTCGTTCCGGGAATAACGGAACCCCAATTCCCAATTCCAATTCTTGAAGTAATCGCCAAACTCTCCCATCTGACCGCGAACTCCGGCATCAAAGAGAATGTCGTGGAACGTAGTCTTGGCTGTAGCGCCCCCTGTGTCGTTAATGCCACGGAAACCAACTCCGGTGGTGACAGGCGTGCCATCGGGCAAAGTCGTATCCGCGACGGTGAAAGGATTAAACGGATTTGCAATTGGCACACTGATGCCGCTACGACTAAAGGGAGCACCATTCGGTTGCTTGAATGGATCCGGGGAAAACGCAGTGGCCGCCCCGGCTCGATCAAAAAATGAGCGGGTATATTTGAAGTCGGCAAACACCGTTAAGTACTTGTCACAAATATCGCGCGTAAAAGAGCCATAGGAACTTTGGCGATCCGCCGCTGGAATCGATGCGGTCACAGCCGCGGAGTTATATAACGTGAAGTCCCCATCTGGATAAGGGACGTTGTTGGTATAGTAAGGCGAAGTTGAGACGTTCGGGGCTGAATGCGGCGGCGGAGAGTTCCGACTAAAAAACAACTTGGGGATCAATCGAAAACCTAATGTAGCCTCGGGATTGCTGATGAAGTCGGGGAAATCCGTGCTGCGATTATCAAATCCGCCCCATGGGTTTTGGTTCGCGTTACTGGTAATGTTCCGGTCGCGACTATAAATGGCGGCCCGATCGTAGGCATCGGCAATGATCACGATATCGGTCTTGTCATCTCCCGTCCCGCCAATCAGCCACGTCTCGACCTCGCGTGCGTCATTGGAGGAGCCAAGGTTGGTATTGCCGATACTGCCTCCGATCTCTAGACCACGGAATTTGTGTTTTAAAAAGATGTTGAACACACCGGCTATCGCATCGCTGCCATAAATGGCCGAGGCGCCATCCTTCAAAATGTCAATGTGATCAATCATTGGGAAGGGAATGAGATTGATGTCCACCCCCGCGACGCCGGGCGAGGCACCTGCGGCCACCCCGCCGCCGCTACCAATTATCGCCGCGCGCTTTCCATCGATGAGAACCAGAGTTTCTTTGGGCAGTAAACCGCGGAGATTGGGTATGACGCTGCCATCCCCGCCAGCAACGCCATTGGCGTTCTGGTTAATGGTCGAGCCCATTTCCTGCGGCAGGTTAGTCAGCAGGTCGGTTGTGTTGCGCACGCCTAATTTCTCGATGTCTTCCGGACGATAGGTGTCCACCGGATTCGGCCCGGTCTCTTCTGCTGTCGGAATGTTCGAGCCAGTGACAATGACACGCTCCACTTCGGCCTCCGTGGGAATTTCAGGTGTCGGCAAGGGATTCTGTGCGGAAACCGAGCAGGTAAGTAAGGCAAACAATCCGCCGACAGAAGCCGAGATGAAGTGCGGCGCTACGAGTTGTCGAATCAGATTTCTGCGCATCAGCTGATCGCCATTGGCCAGAGGACGAATCGACTACTTTGGGGCAAGCGAATTAACGATTTTTTCGAAGCGCGGATCGCCGCGCAACGGATCCCACAGCGGGCTCAAGCGCAGGTTGCCATAAGTGTGGCGGCCCGGAGTTTTGCTGAGCGCTTCAAGTTGCCCAAGCGCCAATTCGCGTTCGCCTGTCCAGGCACAGATGATAGCGAAGCAAAGCTCTACGTATGGCTCAGTGTCTGCGTCTTTGACGCTGGATGCCAGTTCTATTGCGCGCTGGCCTTCGGTCAGTGCCTCTTCTTTTCTTCCCAAGCCCGCATCGATCAGCCCGAGGTCAGCAAGTAAAACCGCATCATCAGGGTGAACACGTAGCTCTTCTTGCTGTTGTGCGCGTGCCCTCATAAAGGAAGCGCGTGCAGAAGTTTCGTCTCGTTTCAAACCAGCGACTACACCCACCCAAAAGTCGCGGCCAAGTTGCGGGAACCACGCGAGCGAATTCTTCTGGGAAAGCAGCGCCGAAGCTCGGCCAGCCGCGTCCCAGTCGCGATCGTACAAAGCAAGCGTGTAGCGCTCGCCCGCCACAAATGGATCTTTCTCTGACCCAGGTTCATTGGTCAGGATCTTTTCAATTGCAGCACGGAAAGGCCGGCTGTCCGCTCGCCGTTCTAGCTCGACGTGAGCGCGAAAAATCCACCCTGGCCTGCCCCCTGGATTAAGTGCAACGATGCGATCCATAATTTTGGCCCACTCGTCATAGTCGTGCAACCACGCGTAGGTCGATCCGAGGTTAATCAGGTAAGGGAGGTTTCGAGGATCGAGCTCACATGCGCGCTCCAGATTGTGTATGGCGTCAGCCCAGCGACGCTGACTGTAGTCCATCGATCCAGATAACTCGTAAACCTGCGCGTTATTGGGTAAACTCTGTTGAGCAAGAGCAAGTTCGGCGCGCGCGCGGTCATAATCCGAATAGCCCCAATACAGGTGCCACCCCAGCGCCAGGTGCGCTTCCCCCGAATCCGGCTTCAACCGAAATGCAGAATTTATGGCCGACTGTGCCAGGGCTAAACGAGCCGGGGTGTGGTCGGTCCCCTGCTGATAAATCAAATCGTGCGCAAAGGCTAGCTGGCAATAGGCGAGAAAGAAGTTAGGATCACGAGCAACTGCCTTATTAAGCAGATCCACAGCTTCGGAAAGAGCCTTCTCTGGAGCATCAACGGGCCCTTGGGGCACCTGGACGTTGTAAATCATGGAGACAGCGCGGACGTAACAGTCATAAGCAGCCAGGTCCTGAGTTGGTCTTTCTTCAACAGACGCCTTCTCACTAGCTGACAGCCTGGCGTGAAGGCGCTGGGCAACTTTTTGCGCTATCTCACTCTGGACTGCGAACAAATCGTTCAAATCGCGGTCGTATTCCTCGGCCCAAATGTGAGTGTCGGTGCGCGTGTCAATCAACTGCGCATTCAAGTGAATCCGATCACCGCTCCTGCGTGCGCTTCCCTCCAGCACGTGAGACACGCGAAGCGCATCACCGATCTGGCGCACATTGCGTTTGCCGCGATATTCCATCACGCTGGTTCGGCTGATAACTTTTAGATCGGCAATCTTTGCCAGCTTGGTCAAAATGTCGTCCTGCACGCCATCGGCCAAGACGGAGTTTTCTTTCTGGTCGTTCAAATTTTCAAATGGCAGAACGGCGATTCCAGTTGTCAGCGGTTGCCGGATCAAGTCACTTTTCCAGATGATCCAAGCCGCAGCTGCTGCTAGCACAATCAAAGACGCCACAAGCAGCGCGCTAGTCGGATTGCGTCGCACCCATTTCCTTCCACGCGTGAAAACCCCAGTGTGACGCGCTACAATCGGCTCGTGCTTTAGCCAACGTCCAAGATCCTCAGCCAACGCGAGAGCGGAAGAGTAACGACGCTTTGGATCTTTCTCGAGGCATCTAAGACAAATCGTGCTGAGGTCACGATCGATTTTCGGATTTAAGAGCCGCGGTTGCCGCGGCTCTGTGTCCAAGAGTAACCTAATTGTCTCATAGGTGGTACCTCCAGCAAAAGGCGGTTGACCTGTTAGTAATTGGTAAAGCACTGCACCGAGTCCATAGACGTCTGTAGTGCTGCTAACAGCCGTGTTGTTCCCCACGGCCTGTTCCGGTGCCATGTAACTCGGCGTCCCCAACACATCCAATGTTTGGGTAACACTGCTTTCAGATTCGGCTAACCGCGCCAGGCCGAAATCGGTAAGATGCGGTTCGCCTTTTGCATCGAGCAAAATATTGCCCGGCTTGATGTCTCGATGCAGAATTCCATGTTCATGCGCGTAATGCACGGTGCGTGCGACCTTCATGATTAATTCCGCAGCCCGCCGAGGCGGCATCGCTTCGCGTCTCAGCACTTCGTCAAGCTGCCCGCCCTCGACGAACTTCATACTGAAATAACATGAGCCATCGCGCTCGCCTACTTCGTGGATTGGAACGATACCGGGATGCTCCAACCTGGCTGCGGCTTCTGCTTCGAGGCGAAAGCGTTTCAGGTGCGCTTTGGTGGCCCATTGGCCAAGACCAATAATTTTTAAGGCGACGATACGATTAAGACTTTTTTGGCGTGCTCGAAATACTACGCCTTGTCCGCCGCGGCCAATTTGCTCGAGTAGTTCGTAATCGCCGAAATCCATCAGCATCGGCGATGGTGGAACGTGTTCTCCCGCCTTCGCCGATCCGGCCTTCGCAGCTGCTTCGGCGGAGTAGCCGGCTTCGGCAGGCAGGCCGGACGCGTTGATCGTCTTCGGGAAAGCCAATCCAGCTTCTTCGCGCTCAGCGTCGTTAGGGCCTAGCGCTGTCTCTAGCAGACAGGCGCCGCAGGAGTGCTGAGGTGAGCCCGGTGGAATGGCTGCTCCACATCTGCGACAAAATTTGACCGCTGTGATTCCCATCGCGTGCGCATTCCCTTCGTTTAGATACTGCACGGAAATTCTCCAAAGGTTACGAGCGCAATGCGACAATGAGGTGACGCAGTTCCTGTTCAATCTCGGCCGGCGTCGCCACCGTTTGCGCGACTTCCTCTCGCAATAGTTGCCGGTAGCGCTGTCGCAGTCGATGAAATGCTTGTTTGACCGCGTTCTCGGTCATGCCAAACTCGCGCCCAATCTCCGCTTGTGACGGTCGATCTGGTTCGTCGGAGAGTAATGTGTTCAACCTCTCCAGCAACGGCGTGTTAGCTGATGCTTGAGATTCCTCGCGCAAGCGCGCGAATACCCGGTCGAGCACGGTGAAGGCCCATTTGCGATCATAAAGCAGATCCGCGCTCAGCATTTCGCTGCGATCGAAGTCGCTAGGATCGTCCTCCGCGATTCCATCGAGCGGAATCAACGTTCCGCCACCACCACGTTTGAGCGCCGCGGCATCACGGCGCTCGTTTGCCATGAAATGCTTGAGTGAGGCGAGAAGAAAAGAACGCAAGCGTCCCTTTTCCTTGCGGACCGACTGGAAATCTTTTCGCTCTAAAATGAGCGCGAAAAACCCCTGCGTTATATCCTTCGCTTCCTCTGGCTTGGCACCTTCTCGCCTAACGAAGCCATAAATAGGCCGCCAGTAGGTGCGACAAAGATCTTCAAGCGCCTTCTGTGCCGCTGGCGATTCATCTTGTGCCTGCAGCACCACGCTCCAGTGCGTTGTAACAAACGCTGCGGGTCCGATAGATGCCGGACTACTCGCGGCGTGCGAAGTCACGTGATCGGGAGCGGCGGCCACAGCTTAATCACAGGACAAAGGGGTGCCGAAAGCAAGCCTGCGGATTGTGAAGTCAGGTGGTAGGGACGCCGCGCTGCGGCGTCCGGTCGGCGCAGCGCGCCGACCCTACCATTATGCGGGCAACACCGTCGACAGCGTTACCTCGCTGTCGATCGCTTCAGTTTTACCGACGTCCGTCAGCAAAGTCAGGTCCTCATCAACGTTCTGCCTTTGCATAGACAGCAGATCTCCGTGTTCCGCTAAGGTGTTCGATCCTCGCTGTCGTGCCGAGTGCGTCGGTACTCGCAACAAATCGATGCGCCTAAACGGTCTCGACCAATTCGGGCTCAGGCACGATTTGGACATTAGATCTCTCGGGTTTGAGCACCCGGTATAGAAACCAGACAATGAAACAATTCGCCAGCAATATGAACGCGCCCACCAAACCGGGCCGATGCCAGAGATGCCGAAGCTCAATTGGAATAAGACTCGCGGTCGCGAAAATCATGAGCAATTCTGCCCAGCGTTGCTGCATGTAAACGCCAATCCCTTCGGTGAAAAGGACCGCCGCATAAAACAACGCCAGGAAACCCGTGGCCCGCACTGCACCGTCTGCAAGGGTGGCTTGGAGTTTGTGAAGCAGCCAGATGACGGTGCGGCTGTGCTCGAGCAGGATTTCATCTGCCGTCCAGTTCGACAACGCATCCATCCAGAGAGCCCGCGTGTTCAGAAAAAGCAGTGAAGCGCCTGCCACCAGCAGCAGTGCGCCTTTGCCGATTTTGAAAAGCGCTATCAACTTGAGATATCGAACACGGCGCGCGCCCTGCAAAATGGCAGGTTCGTGATGCGCCGGATTCTTCGTTCTTAAATCGGCCACTCGCCAAGTGTAGCGGTAGATGTGTCGCCTGCCAATCGGGGATGGTCGCAGCCGCCGCGGCTGCCTCTGAGGTTAATCCGCAAACACCGGTTTCTCGCGACAGCAAATTTCGAGTTTGTTGCCATCGGGGTCCTCGAAAAAGAAGGCGTAGTAACCCGGACTGTAGTCCTCGCAAACTTCGGGACCTTCAAGGTTTTTCCCGCCAGCGTCACGCACGAGTTTCGAAATCTGATCCACTTCTTCCCGGGTATCTGCCCAAAACGCGATTCGCGTGCCGTTGGGGCGATGGTTCTTGTCCTCGCTGAGACAGAAAAATTCCAACGGCCGTTCGCCACCGCCAGCATAGAAGGTGTAATAATCGTCGCTCGGACTTTCGTGAACGAACCCAAGCTGCGGCAGAATTTTTGCGTAGAACTCTGTTGCCGCTTCCATGTTTGTCACCCGCAAATCGATGTGATCGAAGCAACGTGTTTTCATTTTGTGATTCTTAATCGCATAGCGTGGCAGTTCAACCGCGTGATCGCAAAGATCGGCGCGCACCCATTCGACCTCGCTCAGGGCAGGCTGTGACGCAGTCTTTCCAAGATACTGACAGCAGCTATTGCGCGATAAACCGCGCCAAAATCGGTTTCAGCCTTTGTGTAGTGGCTTCGGGCCATAATTTCCGGTCGGTGACTAGCGCCGTATCCAACGCAGAATGTTCCGGCCAGTTCGCCTCGTTAGGCACTCGCGGGATGACGTCTGCGATGACCTTCCGTGCTGTCTCTGCATTTGCGAGAAGATGACTGAGAACGATCTCAGCCGAGACCGGTTCCTCTTCGATTTTCCAAGAATCGTAGTCAGTGATCATCGCCATCGTCGCGAGCGCGATCTCCGCCTCGCGAGCCAGCTTTGCCTCTGGAAGATTGGTCATAGCGATTACGTCGAACCCATTACGGTGATTGAATTCAGATTCCGCACGCGTCGAGAATGCCGGGCCATCCATGTTCACGTAAGTGCCACCGTTGTGAACGGTGTATCCTAAGGACCTGGTCGATTCCGCTAACAGGTTGCGCAGGTTCGCGCTAATTGGTTCGGCAAATCCAACATGCGCCGCGATGCCTTCACCAAAAAATGTATGCGCAGTCCGTTGACTGGTGCGATCGAAAAATTGCGAGGGTAAGACTACGTCTCGCGGGGCGTATCTTTCCTGCAAGCTACCGACCGCCGCGACCGAGATGATCCAGCGGACGTTCAATGCCCGAAGCGCGTAAATGTTGGCGCGATAATTTATTTCGTGCGGCAGGATCCGATGGCCGCGGCCATGTCGCGGCAAAAAATAGACCTGACGTCCGCTTAATTTTCCACCAACAAGCACGTCCGAAGGCGGTCCAAACGGTGTGTCGATTTTGTGTTCAGCCGTTTCGCGCAACTCCTCCATCTGGTAGAGACCGCTGCCACCGATAATGCCGATTGCCGGAGGGTCGTCGTTGGTTTGAGGCATGCCGAGATTTAAGTCACGAATCGCACGAATTGTCACGAATCACATGACCTTGAACGAAAGCAGATCCTTTCATTCACGCCGGACTTTAGCCCGGTGCTTACGCGTGCCCCTCGTCTATTAGCCGTTTTAACGGCTTTTCCCGTCCTGTTTAGAGGTGCGCTACACCGGTATGCGGCGGCCGTTTGAAACCGCTAACGGCCTTACTGCCAGAATCCACCGGCCTGAAGGCCGGTGTTAATGAAACTGTATCTGTAGCGAAGGCGAATCGAACGTGTATCATTTCCATTTTCCATGCCGAAATTTTTCATCAAAACTTATGGCTGCCAGATGAACGAGCGCGACTCCGAACAGGTTGCGCATTCGCTCGTGGCACACGGATACGAGCGGGTCGGGCACGAGTCGGAAGCTGATATTGTGCTGCTGAACACATGCAGCGTGCGCGACATGGCTGACCAAAAAGCGCTTGGCAAGATGGGAATGCTCGGGCGACTGGCGAAAGAAAGGCCGCACATGGTTTTCGGGTTCCTCGGCTGTATGGCCCAGGCGCGGGGTGCGTCACTGCTGAATGATTTGCCGCACGTCGATCTGGTCGTTGGCACACAAAAGTTTCACCACGTGGCGGATTACGTCGATGAGTTGATCGCAAAAAAGAATGGTAGGGCGCGACCGCCGGACGCGCCGCATCCCGCGATCGACGATCTGCGATTTTCGATCGTTGATGTCGAGGAGGAAGCCAGTTCGCAATCGACAATTCGCGAGCAGCAACTGAAGCCAAGACAGGCGACGGCTTTTGTCTCGATCATGCAAGGGTGCAATATGCACTGCACCTTCTGCATCGTGCCGCAGACGCGTGGGGCGGAACGCAGCCGTTCCATCGAGGAGATCGTGGCCGAAGTGCGCGATCTCGTTTCGCGCGGCGTCAAAGAAGTCACGTTACTGGGACAGATCGTAAATCTTTACGGTCGTCATGAATTTCCAAAGGCCGACAATAAGTCGCCGTTCGTGCAGTTGCTCGAAGCGGTTCATGGAGTCGAAGGCTTGGAGCGGCTTCGTTTTACGTCGCCCCATCCGATCGGTTTCCGCGAAGACTTGATCGAAGCGATCTCCCGTTTACCGAAACTCGCCGAGCACGTTCATCTGCCATTGCAATCGGGATCGAACAAAATCCTGAAAGCGATGCATCGTGCGTACACCGCAGAAAAATACGTC
>DASYSX010000184.1:0-4974 GCA_036002955.1 Candidatus Udaeobacter sp.
GTTTTCGATAAACCAAGTCCAAAGTGGCGATCCCACCTCATTCGACGCGCCTGCGCCGTTTGTTTCTCTGGGACGTGGAAGGTCTCGAACGCCTTCGTTTATCGTGATCACCAGTGGTTCTCTTGCCACCAGGTCGACATCACGTGTCTGGACCGATATGACGATCGTTTGCATGCGTAAGCGTCGCCTGAGCTTCGCATGAACCGGTAATTAAAATGCCCCTCGGAAATGCTAAAAGATTGTTAACGTCGCGAGCTCCGCGCCGGCTTGTTATGTCTCGGTCGAGAGCCGATAACCGATTCCGACTTCTGTTTTGATGAGCCGGGGAACATCGTCGCGCGGCTCGAGCTTCTTGCGCAAGTGTGTGACGTAGACGCGAAGATACTGGGCCTGACTTTCAGCCTTCTCTCCCCAAACGGTGCGAAGTAATTGCCGATGAGTTACGACTTTTCCGGCGTTTTGCACAAGCACACGCAACAATGAGTACTCGGTCGGCGTTAGCCTGATCTCCACGCCACCTACCTTCACCTGTCGCGCTGCAAAATCGACGTAAAGCGATCCGGAGTTAAAAACCGGATCACCAGTTTCCGTGAGCGAGCGGCGTTGTGCTGCGCGAATCCGAGCCAATAACTCCGCGGTGTCGAATGGCTTGGTTACGTAGTCGTCCGCGCCGGCATCGAGTGCGGCGACCTTTTCATCCGCGTCGTCGCGGACGGAGAGAATCAACACCGGCACGTCTGACCACTCTCGCAAGCGGCGCAGCACCTTTGCGCCTTCCATGTCCGGCAGGCCAAGGTCGAGCAAAACGATATCGGGGCGCCGGTTGACGATTTCGGTCAAGCCCGCTTGTCCAGTTTCGGCTTCGTAGACTTTATGATCTGCTCCTTCAAGGGCGATGCGGAGCAGCCGGCGGATCTGCTTTTCGTCATCGATAATCAGCGCGCTGCGAACTGATTTCATCAAGTTGTTTCCATTCCATTCATGTTCGTCACGCGAACTGGCAACTTGATAACGAAGCGCGCTCCGCCGCCATCCCGATTCTCTACTGTAAGTGTTCCACCATGCGCTTCGATTAGTCCTCGTGCGATTGATAATCCAAGACCGAGACCACCTGTTTTGCGATCATCGCCACGGTAGAATTTTTCGAACAAGCGTTCAGTCGACTCCGGTGGAATCCCATGTCCACGATCGCTTACAGAGATCAGCAGATTTTCGTTCGTGTACTCGGCATCAACTTCGATCGGCAGGTTGGGCGCGGTGTGACTTCCGGCATTGGCCAGCAGTTTGGCGACAGCCTGCTCGATCAATGCATGATCCACGAGCGCCAACGGAATTTCGTCCGGGACGTCTAGCCTGATATCTCGTCCGTTGAGCGATTCATGCTCGGTGTCCACGGCCGACTGGAGTAGTTCGCGAACATCGCACCATTCGCGCTTCGGCCGGATTACTCCGCTCTCAAGTCGATTCATATCCAGCAGATTGTTCACCACCCGATTGAGTCGGTGAGATCCGTCACGAATTTCATCCGCCAACTCTTTGAGTATTTGTGAATCCTGAACGTTGGCTGTCTGGCGTAACAGTTCCTGGCTCGCGGCTGCGATTGCTGAGAGCGGAGTCTTCAGTTCGTGTGACACGCAGTCGAGCAACGTTTTGCGGAGCCGCTCCGATTCCTGCGCCACTTGGACTTGGGCAGCGAGGTGCTCACGCGCCTTTAACTGTGCAGTCAACCCGCCGACCGTGATGGCTATTATGAAGTAGGCCGCAAACGTCAACGCATCTTCGATCTTCGCGATGTGCAACGTAAACAACGGCGGTATGAACAAAAAATTCCAGGAAACTGCACTGAGCGCTGCGACCAGCAGGACCGGTCCCCGGCTGAGAACCATTCCAGCCAACAGCACACCGAGAAGGAAGATTAGCGAGATCGCTGCGTATCCGGTCAGTGGTGTTAGTAACCAACACGCGATCGTGAGAGCGCTTACACCAACGACTGCCGTAATATATTCTTTGAGGGAGGCAAAGGCAGATGGAGATAACGCGTGCTCCTCGCCGTCTGTCGCCGTCTTATCTGGAGGCTCTGACGATAGCTCTCCGCCGGCTCGCGAAATGGAGGGCCCGATCACGGGGACTAATGTAGCCCATTCGAATCCGCGCGAAATACGGCCTTCAAATTTTAGTACCGTTTTAATTATTCCGGGCTGGTGTGCAATTTTAATGTCTCTAGCAACAGGTGAATGCTGAACCCCCATCTTTACTGCCTCCCGTTGCGAGGTCCGCTCGTGTTTCTCCACTGCCCGCATCCTCCCAGCGGCGGAAGAGAAGCCTCGCGTTACTCTGTCTTGGCAGTCTTGGAATTGTTTATGGCGACATCGGCACAAGTCCCCTCTACGCCATGCGAGAGTGCTTTTATGGCCAGCATGGCGTTCCTCCAACCCACGCGAACGTGCTCGGTGTTCTGTCGCTCATTCTTTGGTCTCTGATCCTGATTATCTCGGTTAAATATCTGACCCTCATTTTGCGGGCCGATAATCGCGGTGAAGGCGGAATTCTCGCCTTGGCGACGCTGGTGAGCGATGTGGTGCGGCGCGGAAAATTTCTGTTTTTGCTGGGTCTGTTTGGGGCAGCGTTACTTTACGCAGATGGGATGATCACCCCTGCGATTTCTGTTATGGGCGCAGTGGAGGGCCTGCACGTTGCCACACCTTTGTTCGATCACTATGTCGTGCCGATTGCTGTCGTCATCCTGATTGGACTTTTCTTCTTTCAGTCGCACGGCACCACTCGCGTGGGTTCAGTATTCGGCCCAGTCACGATGATTTGGTTTGTCGCGATTAGCGTGCTTGGAATTGCCCATATCATCCGCGCGCCTCAAGTGCTTGCTGCCATTAATCCCACCCACGGATTCGAATTTTTCATGATCAATGGCTGGCGCGGCTTCGTGGTGCTCGGCGCAGTGTTTCTCGTCGTTACGGGTGGCGAAGCGCTCTATGCCGACATCGGCCACTTTGGAACGGCGCCGATTCGCCTGACCTGGTTTGCGGTCGTACTGCCGGCGCTAACACTGAACTATCTTGGGCAGGGAGCGCTTCTGCTTATCGAACCAGACGCAGCGGTTAATCCTTTTTACCGAATGGCGCCGCCGTGGGCGCTTTATCCATTGGTGGTGCTGGCGACAGCTGCAGCGGTCATCGCCTCGCAAGCGATCATTAGCGGCGCGTTTTCGCTAACCATGCAAGCCATCCAGCTTGGATACAGCCCGCGTCTGAGGGCCATCTATACCTCGGAGCGCGTTATCGGACAGATCTATGTGCCGGTGGTGAATTGGGGGTTGATGATCGCGTGCGTTGCGCTTGTCCTCGGCTTTCGAACGTCGAGTAATCTCGCGGCGGCTTACGGCGTGGCGATTACGACTACGATGCTGATCACTACAATTTTGTTTTATATCGTGGCTCGTCGACGATGGCACTGGCCTGCCGCGGCGGCGCTGCCGATCGCTGCATTTTTTATCACGATCGACCTCGCATTTTTCGGCGCTAACATGCTCAAAATAGCGCACGGCGGTTGGTTCCCGCTTCTCGTCTCAGCGGCGATTCTTTTCCTGATGCTAACGTGGAGGAAGGGACGCCGTGTCCTTCGAAGTCGACTCGGCGAGATGTGCATTCCACTCAATGATTTCCTCTCGGAACTGAAAAGCCAGAAGATCAGACGTGTGCCAGGCACAGCCGTCTACATGTCAGGAAATCGATTTGGAACGCCGCTGGCTTTGCTCCACAATCTCAAGCATAACAAAGTTCTGCACGAAGAAGTGGTGTTGCTCACCGTCCGCACGGAAGAGGTTCCTTATCTTACCAACCCAAGAGACCGCGTCGCGTTGGAGAATCTGCATGAAGGATTCTGGCGCGCACAGATCCATTTCGGATTCATGGAAAAACCAAATGTCCCTGTCGCGCTCGACCGCGTAAAACAAGCCGGCCTTCGTTTTGATCCGATGCGTACCACGTACTTTATTGGCCGTGAGACGATCCTTGCTACGCGTAAACGTGGTCTCTCTTCGTGGCGCGGCTCCTTCTTTGCCTGGATGACGCGAAATGCCGGCGATGTGACTTCGTATTTCTGTCTGCCACCGAACGGCGTGGTGGAATTAGGAGCGCGTGTGGAAGTTTGAGTCGAGCCAATTAGGCGGGCAAACGTTCTAAATAGTTCATTCAAAGCCGAGGCCGACGGCGTTTGAGAAAGAACTTGCCAGCACGCGCTGGGGCAATTGAAAGTTGCACCCACAGCGATGGCCGAGATTATTTCCGCAGGAGTCCATCGGCCGCGCAACGTCGATTGGAAGCGCGCCGCGGCGCTGCTTTATGGTGATTGGGGAACGAGCAAGGCATACGTGCTTGGGCTGGCGTTTGTAGCAGCTGGCTTCGCGTCGGGTCCGATCATCCTCGCGGTTTGCGTTCTGACAGCGGTCGTCGGGTTCAATTATCTTATTGTCTGCGCCCATTTTCCGGACGGCGGCGGCGTCTACTCTGCCGCGCGGCAACAGAGCCGCTTTCTGGCATCGGTCGGGGCGCTTTTGCTCATCGCAAATTTTCTCGTTACCGCAGCATTGAGCGGGTGGGCGGGCGTCAGTTATTTTGGTGTCCCGACGAAGTATGCGCCAGAAGCGACAATGGCAGTCATTCTCGCTCTCGGTATCCTCAATTATTTCGGTCCAAAACACAGCGGTAGCGTCTCCATCTGGCTGGCTGTGCCGGCGGTGATTGTGGTTGTGGCGATCATCGCCTTTAGCGCGCCCCATTTAAATTTGGCCCACCTTGAGCCGCGTCATACCAATTTAGAGACAGTTTGGGTGCAGTTTGTCGGAGTGATCCTCGCTTTGAGCGGCGTCGAAGCGATCGCCAATCTTACTGGAGTGATGAAGCTCGATCCAGATGCCACTCCTGCTCGACCAAAAGTCACGCGCACGGCGACGGAAGCAAT
>DASYSX010000185.1:0-15650 GCA_036002955.1 Candidatus Udaeobacter sp.
CCGCGCTGCTGATTGAATGTTCGCAGCTTCAAACGATGCGGATATACCCTTCATCTTCAGCGAACCTCAATTGACTGTTAACTTCGAGGGGAACGCTCTGTCGGGTAACGGAGAAAAATGTATCGGATGCAAAAATTAGTGCCGATGTGATTGTCGCGATTGCGTTTCCTACAACCACACGAATGCCCGCTCTTAGCTGGCAACTTCTTCCCACGGCATCCCGCATTATTACAGGTCTGCGCCCTTGGGAAAGCCTTATTTTCTGATGTCGCTGGCGGTGGCCATTTTGTGAATGCCAGGGAGGGGACTCGAACCCCTAAGGATTGCTCCACCAGATCCTAAGTCTGGCGCGTCTGCCAATTTCGCCACCCTGGCTAATTGCGATAGTCACGAAGGTCGCTTTGTTAGTCGGTTCGGGCAAATAGCGCTTGCAAGCTTGCTCCGATTGCTGCGAGAAATCGAATGATGCCGGAACCAGAGTTTAGTCGTCCCGTTTTCCTCCCAGTCATTATCGGTACCCCGCGCCAAGGCCGGCTCACTGAACCCGCGGCAAAGTTTGTTTTTGGAGAAGCATCGAACCGAACCGATATCAAAACTGAATTGATCGACATCAGGGAGATTCCGATTCGCACGGATGATGCCGGCGAAGCGCTAAAGGACAGCCACTTCTGCGCTACGGTTGAGCGCGCTGACGGTTTGATCATCGTAGCGCCGGAATACAATCATAGTTTCCCGGGGCTGCTAAAGCATGTCCTCGATACAAATCTCAAGGAATACGTGCATAAAGCGGTTGGCGTCTGTGGCGTGTCCGCGGGACCGTTTGGTGGTGCGCGAATGATCCAGAGTTTAGTTCCAGTGCTGCGGGAGCTCGGCCTGGTTACCATTTTTTGGGATGTTTATTTCAGCACGGCAGGAAAGCTCTTCGATCCAGCGACGGGCAAGATCACCGATCAAGCTTACACCCATCGCGTGAAAAAATTTCTAAATGAGCTTGTCTGGATGTCGCGCGCTCTGCGGTACGCGCGCGAAAACATTCCAGCGCCGTAATGCTGCTCCGCGTCCGGGGTTTTTAGGAAGAAGCAGGCGACGGCGACGGCTTGTCCGCCGAAGCTGTCGCCTCAGCGGTTGCAGCGGCAGCTGCCTTTGCAGCCGCGGCTTTTGCCGCTGCTTCAGCTGCAGCTTTCTTCTTCGCTTCCGCGGCGGCTGCCGCATCGGCGAGGTTCTTATCAACCGCCTCTGCTTCGACGGGATGGATCTTGTGATAGTACCCGTTCGATTTGGAAAGGTGCTCTTTGCGCAAAAGCAAATGATCGAATCGCTCGCGCTGACTCAGCTCGAACTCCTTGTCCATCTTGATCGCCTCGAATGGACAAACTTCCACGCAAATCTGGCAACTCATGCAAACTGAGATGTCGATGTCGAACACCTTGGGATAAAACTGCGGTTTGCCCATGTAATCCGGCTTCTTGTCATCGCTCTTGATGATGTAGATGCACTGCGGTGGACATTCTTTCTCGCAAATCTTGCATGCGACACAGCGCAACCCCGCGTGCGGATCGTTGTCGTCGTAAATCAGGAATGGAAAATTTCGGTAATTTTCCGGAAGAGGAATGCGCTCCTCGGGGTACTGCACCGTAGTCAGCCGTTCCTTCTCGAAATAACTTCCGGCAAAATTCCGGAGCGTTACCGCCATTCCCTTCAAAATTCCCGTGCCGACCATTGGAGTTTTAATCTCGCTGATTAGGCCGCATATTCACAAGGAAAAGTTACTCATGAACCGGCTTCTTCTCTGTTTGCTCTTGCCGATCGGCGCGTTGGCCGCGCAAACCGGCGACCGGGTTTTCGAGAGCGGACCGCAAAAAGTCCATCTGATCGAACTTTTTACATCGCAGGGCTGCAGCAGTTGTCCACCAGCGGAAGCGTGGCTCTCCAAATTGAAATCCGAACCACGGCTTTGGAAAGATTTCGTGCCGATCGCGTTTCACGTCGATTATTGGGACCGCCTCGGCTGGCGCGATCCTTTCGCGGCAAAGGAATGGACCGCGCGACAGTATTTGTATTCCGCGAATTGGAGAAGCGAGAGCGTCTACACCCCCGAGTTTGTTCTCGACGGTCGCGAATTGCTCGACCGACGCGTGCCGGCGGCATCCAGTGAAAAGCCGGGAGCGCTGAAGTTGTCGATCGCGAACGAGAAGATTACTGCTCAATTCAAACCAACAAATGGAGAAACGAAGGATCTCGATCTTCATGTTGCCACGCTCGGCTTTGATCTAAACACCAAAATCAGTGCCGGCGAAAACAGCGGCCGCAATTTGAAACAGGATTTTGTTGTCCTGTCGCTCGCCAAAGAAAAAGTTTCAGGTGGAAAGACCGAATTCGCTTTCAATCAGGACTCGCGCGCCGGCGCGATTGCGGCCTGGATCACAGCGCCGAATCAAATTGATCCGATTCAGGCTGTTGGTGGGTGGCTCCGCTAGGATTTTAGCGGTCCACTTTACTTCCTGGCGACATCTAGTTCGGTGGCGCCGATGACAACGGAGTAGCGTCGGGGAATTCGGCCGTGATTTCGGCTGGCGCCGAATCACCGATCCACTTCTCCCATCACGATATCGATGCTGCCGAGGATTACCATTACATCGGCGACTGTGTGACCGAGGCAAAGATCTTCAAGCACAGTGAGATTAATGAAGCTTGGTGGGCGGACGCGGTAACGATATGGGTTTGGAGTTCCGTCGCTGATCAAATAAAATCCGAGCTCACCCTTTGGTCCTTCGATTCGACCGTACGCTTCACCAACGGGTGGACGAAATGCACGCACTTTGACCTTTGGATTTACAATAGGGCCCGGTGCAATTTGCGCGAACGCCTGCTTCAGGATCTCCATGCTCTCGCGCATCTCCAACGCGCGCATCATCAGGCGATCGTAGGTGTCACCGTGCTCCCCGAGCGGGATGCGAAATTTGAAGCGCGGATAAAACCCGTAGCCGTCCACTTTACGAATGTCGTAATTCACACCACACGCGCGCAACATCGGACCTGTGATCCCGGCGCTGATCGCCAGTTCAGGCGACAGATTGCCGACATTTTGGGTTCGACCGATCACAATCTCGTTTCCAAGAATCAGTTCCTCGAATTCATCTAGAAACTTCGGGAAACGGTCGACGATCTGCTTCGCGCGGGCGAGCCATTCATCGCTCGCATCCACGCGGCAGCCGCCAAAACGCATGTAATCGCACATCATTCGCGAACCGGCTAACGACTCAAAGAGGTCGAGAATTTTTTCGCGCTCACGAAACGCATACATTAACGGCGTACCCCAAGCGCCCATGTCGCTGAGCAAAAAACCCAAAAGTGAGGCGTGATTCTGCAGCCGCGTCAGCTCGGACAGAATAATGCGCAGATACTCGGCGCGTTCGGGAACTTCAATTCCAGCGAGTTTCTCCACGCTGAGCGCGTACGCCCAGTTGTTGGTCATCGAGCAGAAATAGTCGAGCCGGTCGGTATAGGGCATCGAGCCGAGGTAACTGGTGTTCTCGCCGATTTTCTCGTGATTTCGATGCAGGTAACCGAAGACAGGTTTGAGCTTACGGACGATTTCGCCTTCTAGTGCCACATTCATCCGAAACACGCCGTGCGTGGATGGATGCTGCGGTCCCATCGAGATCTCGAGCAGTTCGCCTTCGAGCCGCGAGCCCATGCTGACAGGCGGCCTCTCTGTTGCTTCGATTATTTCAACCGTTGCGCTCATTTCAAATTGTCATCGCGAGTTACGAAGGCGGCCAAGGATCTTTGATTATTCCTACGCTCTGTCATTCAGAAATGGCCAGAGATGTTTCGGTTCGCACGTCAGGAAGGTTTTAATTCCTCTTCAGTTGGACGCGGCGTGTAATGCTGCTTCGCTTTCTCCAGCACGTCGTCGTGCGGCGTCGGCTCCCATTCGTAATCGTCCGGCTCGCGGTAATCTTTCCGCATCGGATAATCTTCAAACTCATCCCACATTAAAATCCGGCGCAGATCGGGATGACCGTCGAGGTGAATGCCGTACAGATCGAAAATTTCACGCTCCTGGAATTCGGCGCTTCGCCAGATCGGCGTGAGCGATGATAAATGCGCGCCCTCTGCACGATCACGCGTGCGCATGCGAATGATGACTGGGCCATGTTTATGCGTCATCGAGTACAGGTGATAAACTGCCTCGAGATATCCGGGAATTTTCTCCTCTGTGGTCTCGACTATCTCTTTTTCCTGGCCATCGACGACCTTCTTTAGCTTGGTTGTTTTCTTCACCACGCGGTCCGGCCAATCGACGCCGGTGACGTTGGAGCAAAAATCGAGGGACAGCGCCGGATCGACATGTAAAAATTTCGCGATTGCGACCGCATGCTCGTTATCTATCAGCAATGAATGCTGCTGCGATGGGCTGCCGTTCGGCACAATTTCGATCTTCGCCCCAGGCACCGCCGCTTCGATCCGCGATTTGATTTGCTCCAACGATTCCATGACGAAAAAGCCGTCATCCCGAGCGAAGTCGAGGGATCCCGTAATATTGCCAGAAACTTCCGCCACGGGATTCCTCGACTCCGCGTTGCTCCGCTCGGAATGACAACGCGGGAATCATCGTTCGATTACAGGTGGTTGAAACACATTTGGATTAGCGCGCGGCTCCAGGTCGTGCTTACCAAACTCCGGCACTGGGAATTCACTTAGTTGCTCTGGCTTGAGAAACTCGGCCTTATTTGCACCGGTCAACTTTTGATCGTCGATCTTGCGTTGCAATTCCATGAACGCGTGAAGCAACGCTTCCGGGCGCGGCGGGCAACCGGGGATGTAAACATCGACCGGGATGTAGCGGTCAATTCCTTTGAGAACATTGTAACCCTGCTTAAAAGGCCCACCTGAGATCGCGCATGCGCCCATCGCGATCACGTATTTTGGATCGGCCATCTGGTTGTAAAGGCGGACGATTTGCGGGGCCATTTTCTTCGTGACCGTACCAGCAACAATCATCAAATCCGCTTGCCGCGGTGAGGGACGAAACACCTCGCCACCGAAGCGTGCGATGTCGTAGCGCGATGCGGCGGTAGCGATCATTTCAATGGCGCAACAAGCCAATCCGAACTGCAGCGGCCAGATCGAGTTTCTGCGTCCCCAGTTGTAAAGATCCTGCATCGACGTCACCCAGACTCCCTGCCGTTGCAGTTCGGTGCGCAGTTGTTCGTCGATCTGGCTCATGGATTCTCGTTAGAAGGCTTGGCTTTACGTTGCGGCAGGAAGCTTGCGCCATAGCAATGTAACTCCTTTAGCTTTTTTGACCACCGCGTGGGCGCGCTAGCGCTGCCATTGCAAACATCCCTTGCCCCACGCCCAGACAAGCCCTTCGATGAGCAGCAAAAGAAAAACCAGCATTGCGATAAATGCTCCGAACGGCAATCCGGTAAATGCGACCGCAAACGGCACCAGAAAGATGGCCTCAACGTCGAAGATCAAAAACATGATGGCATAGAGATAATACTGTGCGTGGAACTGAATTTGCGCATCACCGATCGATTCGATGCCGCATTCGTAAGTGGAAGTTTTGTCCGGGCCGGGCTTTGCCGGCTGGAAAAATCGCCGCCACATCCACGCGAGTGCCAACGGACCCAGCGGAAACACCAACGCGACACCAATGAAAATAATGATGAAAAAATACGGATGCGGATTCATCCAGTGTGCGATCAAATTCGCTCGGAAGTCCTCACTGCCAAGCTTATAGTCAGATGTGAACAAAACAGCGAGAAAGTTTCCAAACTTTTCTGCGGCTGAAAAGGCGGATCGCGATTTTTATAAAAGACTGACCGGCAACGAGCGTTTGCAAATTCTGGTGGAGCTCCTCAATCATGACCCTGAGCAAAGACTGGAGAGAGTTTCTCGAATTATTAAATTCCCGCGGCGCTGATTACGTCATCGTCGGCGCGCAAAGCCTGGCGTTTCACGCGCGTCCGCGCCACACCGGCGACTTGGACATTCTCGTCCGGCCCACTCCAGACAACGCGCGGCTACTGCTCGCGGTTCTGAATGAGTTTGGGTTCGAGCAATCCAGCCTCAAAGAAACTGATTTTCTCCAGCCCGAGCAAATCATTCAACTCGGGCGAATCCCCAACCGAATTGATCTGCTGACCAGTCTCACAGGTGTGAATACCGACGAAGCATTCGACGCGAAAGTGTCGGCGATGATTGATGGCATTCCTGTTTTCGTCCTTGGCAGAGACGCATTGATACGGAACAAGCGAGCGGTAGGTCGGCCACAGGATCTCGCCGATCTCTCCGCACTCGAGGCTTAATATTTCGATGCCGAGCGGGCTCAGCGTTAGCGGACGACAAACAGTCGCACCGGTTAGACCTGCACACCGCGACAACGAGTTTTAGCTGTCGTCCGACTTTCGTCCGAACCAACGTCGCTTTTTCGGCTTCGGTTCTTCAGGTGCTGGCGCGGTGGCTTCCTCCTGTGTCGGAGCGGAAGCTTCGGCCTTCGGCTCTTCTTGCGTGGGATGCTCCGCCTCGGGCGTGATTTCCTCTGATTCTGCCTCTGGCTCTTTCCGTTTTGCCTTCTTTTCCTTCTTCGGTTTTTCCTCGGCGATATACTCTGCGTCGACCCACTCGATGAACGCCATGTGTGCAGAATCGCTCTTTCGCGCGCCGAGTTTTACGATGCGGGTATAACCGCCATTTCGTTCGGCGGAACGGTGAGCGATGTCGTCGAATAATTTCTTAACGATGCTCTTCTGCCGTAACACGGCCAGGGCCCTGCGACGCGCGTGAATGGAGCCGTTTTTACCGAGAGTCACCATTCGTTCAGCAAGAGGACGAACCGCTTTGGCCTTGGCAAGAGTTGTCTTGATTCGCTGATGTTCGATTAACGCACAGACCTGATTGGCAAGTAACGCCCGGCGGTGGTCCGCGGTGCGCCCCAGTTTGACCGTCTTCTTTTGATGTCTCATACGCGGCGAAACGCGACTTTCGCACAGAGGTTTACTCTTGGCCAGCAGCAGGTGCGGGCACTGGCGCAGCGCCATCGGCACTTATTGGCAAATCGATCAGGCCCGACTCGAACTTCTGGCCCAAACCCAACCCAAGGTGTTGCAGTTTATCCTTGATCTCATTGAGCGATTTTTTGCCGAAGTTGCGATACTTCAGCATTTCAGCCTCAGTCTTCTGGGCAAGCTGCCCGACTGTGGTGATATTCGCATTGTTCAAGCAATTAGCTGCTCGCACGCTCAGCTCGATCTCGTTGACGCTCATGTTGAGGAGCTTCTTCAGCTTGATATTTTCTTCGCTCACGCCAGCCGGCGTCTGGTCGAATTCGATCACTTCTTCGTTGTAGTGGACGAAGACATCGAGGTGATGCCGCAGAATCGCCGAAGCCTGGAGCAGCGCATCATCCGGAGATAGTCGGCCGTCGGTCCACATTTCGAGAATGAGTTTGTCGTAATCGGTGCGCTGACCGACGCGAGTGTTTTCCACTGCGTATTTCACCCTCGTGACCGGTGAAAAAATGGAGTCGATGGGAATGAGGCCAATCGGCTGATCAGCGCGTTTGTTTTCCTCGCCCGTAGCAAATCCTCGGCCGACACGGACTTCGAGCTCTGCGTCGAATTTATGTTTTCGGTCAAGGGTGCAGATCAGTTGCTTCGGATTCAGTACTTCAAAACCTTGAATCGTTTGAATGTCGCCGGCAGTGACCTCTCCTTCTTTGTTCACGATGAGCGACAGTTTCTTGGGCTCATGGTCCTGGCCGTCCAGTTTGAATTTCACTTTCTTGAGGTTCAGGACGATGTCGGTCAGGTCCTCAACCACGCCGGGCAATGTGGCGAACTCGTGCTGCGCGCCGGCGATTTTTACCGCGGTTATCGCCGCGCCTTCAAGTGAGGAAAGCAGAACGCGCCGCAGAGAATTTCCAACGGTGTGACCGTAGCCGGCCTCAAACGGCTCGGCGATGAACTTTGCATAGGTATCTGTGGCCGTGCTCTCGTCTTTACTGAGAGTCTTCGGCATTTCAAAACGACCGTAACGGATAGGCATCTTTTAATTTTCGAATGTCGATTTGCGATTTGCGATTGAACACCGGCAAAAACCGGACAACCGAAATTCGGAAATCTTAAATCGAATTCCTTCTATCACCGGGTTTCCCCTGGCGAGCGCGATCTCACATCCAGCGACGGAGACCCAGGGACCAACGGCGTAATTTCAAAAACTCGCTGCGGAGGTCTGAATAAAGCTTCGATCCGGCATTTTGCAAGCAGGACGTTTGGTTTCCCCCTGATTTAACATCCATTTCATCACACCGGTCTTTCGACCGGTGCTTCTGCTCGCCTAATCTGAAACGGCCAAGGTAGGCGAGACCGGCGTAACACCTGCCTGAAGGCAGTTGTTAATGAAACCGATTAAGTTTCGATCACGTCGTTGGGTAATTCGTCTGTGTCGTCCGACGTCTTCGGAAAATGGCTGGCCAGCACCGTCCCGATCTCGTTGACCGCTTCGACTAGTGCATCACTAAAATTCTCAGTTAGAAAATGCGTTCGCATTCTTTCCACGACGCGTTGCCAAAATTCATTGCCGCATCTTTCGTGAATCGCGTTGTCCCCTACAACCGCAAATTTATGAACACGCGGCGCGACAAAAATGAGTACCGCATTGCGTTCGCGCGTCTTGTGCATATCGAGCCGACGAAACTTCCTCTGCGCCGCAACGAGAGGATCACTGTTTAGTTTCCCGCGCTGGATCAAAACGCGAATCTCGCCCGACGTTTTCGATTCAGCTTCGTGAATCGCCTGAATGATTCGATCGTGCTCGAGTTTGCTGAGGAATTCTCGCGTTCGCATTTGATCACCAGCTCGATCCCGCGCCGCCACCACCGAAACTGCCCCCGCCACCGCCGAATCCACTGAATCCTCCTCCTCCGCCGCCGCCACCGGACGACCAGCCTCCGCCGCCTGGGATAAACACCGGCCCTCCTCGTCGCGACGAATAGCCGTAACCGCCTAATTTTCGGGATATCCGGGAAATAATGATCAGCACGATGACAAAAATGATGAAGGGCAACAGACTAAAGACGCCGCCCCCATCCTTGCCTTCCGCTATTGTTTTTCCTGATCCTTTGTACTCGCCGCGGATCGCTTTGCAGATCAGATCAATTCCTGTCGCGAGCCCAGTCTCGTAATTGCCAGCCCGAAAAAGCGGCTTGATATGACGCTCAGTGATGTCGAATGCGGTCGCGTCCGGCAGCGCACCTTCCAAGCCATATCCGACCTGGATAAACATCTTGCGATCCTGGATGAACACAAAAAGCACCACGCCATTGCGCCGCTCCTTTTGCCCTATGCCCCATGCCTGCGCCACGCGCTGTGTGTAGTCAGCGATATCCGAGTCACTCTGCAGTTTGGGAAAAACCGCAACCACCACCTGGTCGGAAGTCTCCCGCTCGAATTGAGCAAGCTGCTCATTGAACCGAGATGCCGCGTCTTTCGAAACGACACTGGCGTAATCATTGAAGTACGCGCTAGGCGTTGGCGGAATTACTTCCGCGGCAAAAGAGTGCGACGTAAATAGGACGTAAAGTCCCACAACGATGGAACACAGCGTTCTGGGGAGCGCACTGCGATGTTGATACCCGACCATTCGCGTACCACTACGGCGTGGTCGCGGGCGCCGCTGGTGCGGGCGAGCTAAAATTGAACTGGACCGGCGGCGGCTTTTCCGCTCCCGGTTGCGCAGTGAAAAACGGTTTCGGCGGAAAACCGAGCATGCTTGCGATCAAATTTGTCGGGAAACTACGCACCGCCACATTGTAGTCCTGCACCGTCTTGTTGAAGTTGCCGCGCTCGACAGAGATTCGGTTCTCGGTTCCTTCCAATTGCGCCTGTAAACTGAGAAAGTTCTGGTTTGCTTTTAAATCCGGATAGCGCTCCGAGACCAGAAGCAAACGCGACAGGGCGGTGCTCAACTGCCCCTGTGCGGCTTGAAACTGCTGCAATTGTGCCGCGTCGGTCGGCGCTTTGTTCGGATCGAGTTGGACCCGACCGACACTGGCGCGGGCATTCGTCACTTCGACAAGCGTTGATTTCTCGAAATTGGCCGCACCCTGAACCGTGTTCACGAGATTCGGAATTAAATCGGCGCGACGCTGATAGACATTTTGCACCTGCGCCCAGCTTTGATCGACAGCTTGTTGCAAGGGGACGAGACGATTGTAGCTGCCGGCAAGTGCAACAGCAGCAACTACGACGATGACAAGCAGAATGGCGATGAGGACGCCGCAACCGAGCGCGAATTTGTTCATATGAATATGCTTAACTGTGAGCTATCACTTTTCCATGACCGGAGTGATTTGGGAAGCGGCCACCTTCCATTGACCGCTCTCCTTCACAAATGTGTCGGTCCACACAAATTTTCTGCCGAGAAGAACTTGCTTTCCTTCGTTCGCTTTGATGCCCTCGCCGATGACGATTCCAGTATCGCCATATAAGCGGATCCGAAGATTCTGAATCTTGAACTCGGAAAACGATGTCGCCAGTCATGGTTTCCAGATCGGCTCGTTTATTTACGATCCTGCCGTCTGGCCAAACGATAGTGCAATCGTCCGTCTCAATGCGGCGCGTGTACGAACTATCACCTTTGACGCGCGCTTCCGCCCATTCGTGCTGAATCTTCATGAGCGCCTGCTCATCCTGCGAACGATCTCTCATGACGCTCTGATCGTTTGCCAGACCAACGACCAAGTCAAACCTGGCTGTTCATTCCTTTCGCCCGAGCACCAGCCGCAAAAACTGCGCGTCTGAAAAGTTTCCGCCCGATCCCTGGCGGACAATGACTGTTTTCAACGACGGAATAATGAAGAGTCGCTGATAATGCGATCCAAGCGCCACCACCATGTCTGCGGGCGCATCCTTGCAGATGCAAACGCCCGCCCATTGCGCGTTTTGCCAGGGCAGATCGAGCATTCGTTCCATATCGGCTTCGCGGGCGTTCGGTGCCTGCTGGTTCAACCAAAACGTAAGTCCGTATGCCGGATTCACCTGCGAACCAACAAACGCTTCTCGCAAGACAGTCGAGCGCACAATCTGGCGTCGATGGTAATTGCCGTTTCCAATTACCAGCTCACCAAATCGCGCCCATTCGCGCGCCGTTAATTCGAAGCCGGTCGCAGGCAGCGGATTGCCGCGCGCATCTTTTTTGTAATTGAGATTGTGCAATCCAAGCCGATTCGAGACGTGCGTCTCAAAGTAGCCGATAACGTTGCGCCCTCCCAGTTTCCGGCGCAGCAGTTCGGAAAAAATCTGGAGATGACTTGGGCCGTAGATAAAAGCCGAACCAGGTTCAGCCACACTGGGCAATGCAATCGCCATCGCGTTTCGATCACTAATCGAAGGCCGCTGAAGATGCGACGCGCCCTCAATTCCATCGGTTTGGCTAAGCAGTTGTCGAATCGTGATCTGTGATTTGCGCGGATCACTTTTCCACTCGGTGATCGTGTCCGACACCGGATCGTCAAGTTTAAACAGGCCCTCTTGCACAGCCGCCAGCGCGGCAATTCCCCAAAAACTTTTTGTCCCGCTAAAGATCGGCCACCGTCTGTTCGCAGACCCATCGTTTGCATAATGCTCAAAAATTGTCCGGCCGTTTTTCATTACCAGCACCGCACTGCCACGCCTGCTCTCGGAATATTTTGCAGCGTTCGCGCAACCGGAAACGCTAATTTCGGCTGGTAACGACGCCGGTCTCACAGCGATCGCGAGAGCGAAATAGATTGGGTAGCGCATGCGTCTCGCATGCTGGCGAGCGCCGCCTCGCGATCGCGAACTTTCCTGTGGTGCCGCACTACTCACACGATATTGCTTGAGAAAAGAGCGTTTCGGCGCGACGCCGAAACCAACACGCGAGACGCGTGTGCTACCCGGAGTCTGTACTTCCTGCCTGCGTCGATGCGGGCGATTCGGCAGGTTGCGCCACCGGCAAATAACGTCTTCGCAACTCTTCCGCGTTTGGTAATTCGTCGAGATTGCGCAGCCCGAAGTGATCGAGAAAAAATTGTGTCGTTTCGTAAAGGAGTGGTCGTCCCGGGATTTCGGCGCGCCCAGAGATTTTCACCAAACCACGCTCCATCAATGTTTGCAGCACGCCATCGATGTTCACGCCGCGCACCGCTTCAACGTCCGCGCGGGTAATCGGCTGCCGATACGCAATGATTGCCAACGTTTCCAATCCGGGCGCACTCAAACGTGCCGGCTTCGGCGCGGGGAAAAGCTGCCGGACCCATTTTGCGAAGGCGGGATCCGTGGCCAGTTGCCAGCCTTCTGCTTTTTCGATCAGTTGAAACGCGCGGTTCTGCTGAATGTATTCCACCTTCAGTTGTTCGAGTGCAGCGGCAATTTCAGCATTCTTTACACGCGAAAACTCGTTAGGCGTCTCGCTCGCTTGATCGCTTTCGCCTCCTTTGATGGCTGCATTGATTTCATGGACAGAGAGCGGCTTTTGCGCACTGAATAGGAGCGCTTCGATTACCTTGTCCAAGCTCATATTAATGGTCATCCCGAGCCCCGAAGGCTTTCGGGGTGGAGGGATCTCGTGAAATTATCTCCAAGTTGTCGCAACGCGATTCCGCGACTCCGCTCGGTATGACCCTGCTCATCAAGCTCCGATCGCGGTTTGAATCGCGTCCGCGATCCGGTCTGCTTGTTTGTCGATCATTTCAAACTGGCGCCCTTCAATCAGTAGACGAATTTTTGGCTCGGTGCCGGAATAACGCAGCAGCACACGGCCTTTGCCTGACAACTCTTTCTCGGCCTCCGTTACCAGCTTCATCACAGAATCCAGTTCCGCCAGCGGGCGCTTTTCTTTCACCGCGAGATTGCGCTGGGCTTGCGGATACTTTTGCAAACACGATTTGAGCTTGCTCAACGGCTGACCGCTCTTGTGCATAACACGCAGAATTTGAAGCGCGGTAATGATGCCGTCGCCAGTCGTGGTGAAGTCACGAAAAATGACGTGACCGCTTTGTTCGCCACCGAGATTCAATTTTTGTCGCACCATTTCTTCAATGACATAACGATCGCCCACTTTCGTCCGCACGACTTTGCCTCCTCGCGCAGCAATCGCTTCATCCAGACCGAAATTGCTCATGACCGTTGCCACGACAGTGTTTTGCTCCAGCCGGCCCGTTTCCAAAAAATCCAGGGCTGCGATCGCGAGGATTTCATCACCATCGACAATCTCGCCGTCCTCATCGCAAAGAAGAACGCGATCAGCGTCGCCGTCGTGACTAATCCCCACATCTGCACCGCTGACTTCGACAATCCGCTGGATTTCCGCGGGATGCATGCTGCCGCAGCCGTCGTTAATATTGATCCCGTTCGGCTCATTGTGGGCCAGAGCAACCTCCGCCCCTAACTCGCGCAAAATGCAGGGCGTTGATTTGTAAGCTGCGCCATTTGCTACATCCACGGCGACACGCATTTCTTCGAGTGACATTCCCTTGGGAAAACTCGCCTTTGCAAATTCCACGTAACGGCCCAGTGCGTCATCGATTCGTGTGGCTCGGCCAATGTTGTTCGCAGTCGGCCGAATAGAATCGATCTCACCAGTGAAAACGAGGTTTTCGATTTTTTCCTCGATCTGGTCGTCCAGCTTGTAACCGTCGTGCCGGAAAAATTTAATACCGTTATCCTGATAAGCGTTATGCGACGCCGAGAGGACGATGCCAGCATCTGCACGCAGCGATCGTGTGATGTACGCAACACCCGGCGTCGGCAACGGCCCGATGACCAAGACGTCCACGCCAAGTGAAGTGATTCCGGCCACGAGCGCGTTCTCCAGCATGTAACCGGAAAGACGCGTGTCTTTCCCGAGCACGATTTTCGGCCGCGCGCCGTCAGGCGTCCTGCGCGGATTCATCTGTGCGAACACATACGCCGCAGCGCGTCCAAGTTTCAGCGCCGTCTCCGCCGTCACTGGCTCCACGTTCGCGACGCCGCGCACCCCGTCCGTGCCAAAGATTTTCTTCTGCTGGGTCACGGGCTAATTGAAACGCTCAAAGCGGGATTCGTAAACGCGAAATTTCGCAAGGCAGAAGCCAACGGCTAGCGAGATCATTGCCAAGTATGGAAAGTAGGCACCAATGATGTTTGTCGGTTCCTCTAGGTTGCGTCCACGCCGTTGGTAGATTTTTTTGCAAGATTCATTTCGTTAATTTTGCGATGAAGTGTGCGGCGGCTAATGCCGAGTTTTTTGGCAGCGGCGGTGATGTTGCCGTTGGTCGCAGCCAGCGCTTGCGCAATCAGTCTTCTCTCGGTCTCGTGAAGATCGAGCGGGCTGGTCTTTTCACCAAACGCTTCAGTTGGTGACACGCCGCCGGGTAACTTTGCTGTGGTCACCTGACGCACGGCCGCAGGCATATCGCGTAATGTGATTTGTTTGCCAGTGGCCATCACGACACCGTGCTCGATTGCGGTGCGCAGCTCGCGAATGTTGCCGGGCCAATCGTACGCAAGGAGCGCGTCCATGGCGTCCGGCGCGAGGTCGAGAAGCGGCTTTTGATTTTCCTTGCAGAAGTGGCGCAGAAATCCGCGGACAAGAATCGGGATGTCTTCCTTTCGCTCGCGCAGCGGCGGCATAACCACACGCACAACGTTGAGGCGAAAATAAAGGTCGTCGCGGAATTTTCCCTCGCGCACGAGTTGTTGCAGATTTTTGTTTGTGGCTGCGATCAGGCGCACGTCGGCACGCAGTGTTTGGTTGCCGCCGACGCGTTCGAACGCACGCTCTTCGCTCATGACGCGTAGCAATTTGACCTGCGTGCTCGGATCGATTTCCCCTATCTCATCAAGAAAAAGGGTGCCACCATTGGCCTGTTCGAATCGGCCGATGCGCCGTTCATGCGCACCGGTAAACGCGCCTTTCTCGTGGCCGAACAATTCACTCTCAAGAAGCTGCGGCGAAAGGGCGGCGCAATGTACAACCACAAATTTTGCCTTGTTCCGCCGACTCAAATTGTGAATCGCATGCGCGGCTAATTCTTTCCCGGTGCCGCTCTCGCCTTCGATCAACACATTGGCCGACGAAGGCGCGACTTGTTTGATTATCTCGAGCACGTCATGCAACGGCCGCGAATCGCCCCAAATATTTTCGAGCCCGTAACGCTCGTCGACCTGTTCGCGGAGCGCCCGATTTTCCTGCTCAAGTCTGCGGCTTTGCACCGCGCGCGCGATGAGCAGTTCAACTTTGTCGAGATTCAGCGGCTTGGTGACGAAATCATAAGCACCACGTTTCATCGCCTCCACTGCGACATCGACCGATCCGTAAGCGGTCATCATGATGCAGATCGGCGGACGCGACATTTTCAGCGCGCGTTCGATTAGAATCATTCCATCATCGCCACCAAGACGGAGGTCAGTGAGCAGCACATCTACCTGCTCGCGCTCCAGCACGTCCATCGCGCCAGCAATGTCGCCCGCTACGTAGACGTCGTAATCGTTCTCAAGTAAACGCCGCAGCCCGTCGCGTGTATGCTTCTCGTCGTCAACAATCAAAACCGTGGGCTGAAGATCCATGGAACCAACAACTAATCGCAGAGAACGCAGAGTTCATGGAGATTCAAAACATTTCTGTGGCTCGCGCGA
>DASYSX010000186.1:0-16567 GCA_036002955.1 Candidatus Udaeobacter sp.
CGCGCCGGCAATTCGGACAACGATAGATGAAACGCGGCGTATAACGCTTCGCCGGAAATGGCAATGTGTGACAGCGTTTTTCGTCTGCGATTCCCAAATCGCGACAAGCCTGCCGCCACTCGGGACCATGCGGTGAAATCCGTCGCCGGGTTTTTTCGCGAGATTGCGCGAGCATATGAGCGAGCTCATGACGCAGCGTGCGATCGATTTCCGAGGGATGCTCAACCAGCCGCGGGTTTAGCGAAATGAGTTTATGGCGATAATCCGCGCGGCCTGCAGCGGTTTTGAGACGGGAATTCCATTCGACGCGAAGTTCTGTGGCGATTCGTTTCGCGCCTAACGATCACAAGAGTTGACGGGCTTCTGTTTCAAGATCGACAGCGCCCCCATGGAATTGTAGGGCAACCGCTTCGGTTGCCATCATGCGAGCTGGCAGGCGGAGCGCCCGCCCTACAACAGTATCGTGTCTCTTGACAACACGTGTGGCGAATTGTTCGAACCCGAACTCGAGCTGCCTAAGCGAGGGCATATTCGCGGGCGTCTTTAGTTCGCTTCGCGATTCGCTTAAGTGCATCCGCCGCATTGGCGATTTCTTCCGCGGTCGTTCGTCTGCCAAGCGAAAAACGAATGGCCGATCTGGCGCTTTCCATTGGCAATCCCATGGCGAGCAAAACATGCGATGCCCTCACCGAGCCGACCATGCAGGCCGAACCGCTCGAGGCGCAAACGCCTTCCAAATCCAGTGCCATAAGCATCGTTTCCGAATCAACGCCAAGAAAACTTATGTTGAGCGTGTTGGCGAGCCGATGAACTGGATCGCCATTTTGCTGAGCGTCAGGGAAAAGCTTTGCGATGCGTGCCGAGAAACCATCGCGCAATTCTGTTTGGCGTTGCCTCTCCGCGTCGGCATCGCGCAACACCCACTCAGCAGCCGCAGCCATTCCTGCTACGCCGGCGACGTTTTCTGTCCCGGGGCGCCGCTGATTTTCGTGCGCGCCGCCGAACATGAGTGGCTCGATTGGCAAACCGCTTCGCAGGAATAGAAACCCCGTTCCTTTTGGGCCGTAAAATTTATGTGCCGCGAAACTTCCGGCATCGACTAACGAAACGTCGATATCCAGTTTGCCGAACGCCTGGACGATATCGCTGTGAAGCAGCACGCCGCGCTCGCGACATATCCGTGAAATTTCGCTCATCGGCTGGACCACACCGGTTTCGTTATTAGCAGTCATGATCGAGACGAGCTTTGTGTCAGGACGAATTGAATCGGCGAGCTGATCGAGATCGACCATTCCGCTTTTGGAGACATCGAGCCAGGTCACTTCAAAACCTTCGCGATGTTCGAGGTGTTCGACCGCATGCATAACCGCGTGATGCTCGGCTTTGTTCGAAATAATGTGGCCGCCGCGTGAAGATCCGGAGCGCGCGAGGCCAAGCACACCCAGGTTGCACGATTCGGTTGCGCCGCCCGTAAAAATAATTTCGCCGGGTTTTGCGTGCAAGAGTGCGGCGATGTTGTCGCGAGCATCGTCAATGGCCGCTCGCGCTTCGCGGCCAGCAGCGTGGACACTGGACGGATTGCCGAAAAGGCCATTCAGATATGGCAGCATCGCCTCGCGCGCTGCATCGCATAACGGGGTGGTAGCGTTGTAATCAAGATAAATCATCAGTTCCTCCTCTTTATCATGCTCATGCTCGTGATCGAAAAAAGTTCGCGATGGCTCCCCAGACGTTCACTTCTTAAATTCATCGAGTGCGGGTTTTCGTCTTATGTTTTCGTTTTGGCACGACACGAACTTCTTTTTCTTCGTAGTAAACGAGCGAATGCGGTGGAACGCTTTTTGTCATAAAAACGTTGGCTCCGATAGTGGAATTCGCGCCAATCACGGTGTCGCCGCCCATGATCGTGGTTCCGGCGTAAATGCAGACGCCGTCTTCGATCGTCGGGTGGCGCTTTTTTCCACGCAACGCCTGTCCGGCCCCGAGCGAGCGCGCGATGAACGAGACGCCCTGGTAAAGTTTCACGTGCGACCCGATTTGCGTCGTCTCGCCAACGACTACTCCGGTGCCGTGATCGATGAAGAAATGCGAGCCGATCTGCGCGCCGGGATGGATATCGATTCCCGTCCGGCTGTGCGCCCACTCGGTCATGATGCGCGGTATCAGCGGCACCTTTCCGTAGAGCAAATGCGCTATTCGATAAATGGCGATCGCCTCCAGCGACGGATAAGCGAGGATGATTTCCTCGTAAGTAGTGGCGGCCGGGTCGCCTTCGTAAGCGGCATCGATGTCCATCCAAAGCATGCGGCGCACCGAGGGCAACTGCTTGAAAAACTCCGCCAACACTTCTTCGGCTTTCGCTTCCGTTGCTTGATCGGGAGGAATTCTGCCGAGGCTTCTACAAATTTCAGTTTTCAGTCGAGCGTGCAAATGTCTGACGCGAATGCGCGTAGTGTCGGCGAGATCTTCTGAGCTCACGAGCGCTTCACTGCGAAAACCGGGAAACATCAGGCTCATCAGCTCGGTACAAGCTGCTTCGATGGACAGACGCGAGGGGAGAGACGCGGCGGCGGCGAGATAATTTATCCCCCCGGTCTCGCCATAAGTCTGAAGCAATTCCTCAATTGCATCCCGTGTCGTGGTGGCCATCGAACGAACTATGCGCCCGCTGAGCGTGAAAAAAAGCGAAAGTATGACGTGTGGGAGGAAGGCGTTAAAACGGCTTACGTGTTACTGCAGCAATGGCCACCGGGCTAAAGCCCGGTGTTAATTAAATAGTTTGGCTCCCGAAGCTCATGGGTAGGATCGGTCGCAAGACACGTTGCACAGCAGTCACTGGGTGCCTAACAGATAATTTCATGATGAAATCCTGCGTACTGCGTCACGAGAAGCTTTGCGGGAATATCAGATCGGCTCCAAGTTTCGGTTCTCATTAACACCGGCTTTTAAGCCGGTGCCACGAGCGAAGAATGGACATCAGCCGTTTCAACGGCTTACGATCACGGCTCGTGTCTGTGCACTCGTATTCTCGCTGCTGGATCCACTTGATCTGGGGAACGTTGAGTCGCGAGCGAATACTGAATAAAAAGGCAGCGGCAGGTCTATCGCAATATCTCGTCGAATACGCAGGCGAACAAGATGTGTACATGAAAATCAATTTCGTGAATGCCGACCATGTACATGCGCTGATTGATCTTCCCACTGGGTTTTCGATCGAGAAGATGGTGCAACTTTTCAAGGGAAGTTCTTCTCACTGGGTGAATTCAAACGAGCTGATCACAGGAAAATTTGCCTGGGGCAGAGGCTATGGAGCGTTCTCGGTATCGCATTCCAATATCGATTTGGTGGCGCGATATATCGCAGATCAGGAAGAACATCATCGCCTAAGAACTTTCACGGAGGAACTGCGAGAATTCATCGATCGTCACGGATTGCTTTGGCGCGACGAAGAAAGCCGTTAAAACGGCTAACGACGTGCAGCGGTGCGTAGCACCGGCCTGAAGGCCGGTGTTAATGAGAAGTTCCTCTCACGCCCCGCGGGCTTGCAGCCATTGCAGAGCGAAGCGGGCGACTTCGCGCGAGTTCTTCAAATCGAGTTTGTCTTTGATATGCGCTCTATGCGTTTCCACGGTCTTTGGGCTGAGATTCAAGAGCTTGGCGATCTGACGCACTTCGTTGCCTTTGCCAATCAGCTCGAGGATTTCCAGTTCGCGATCGCTCAGTCTCTCGACGGCGTCGACTTCGCCTTCGGCCTGGCGATGGGCGAATTTCGTGATCACCTGCGCGGCCATAGCAGGGCTCAGATAGGGCCTGCCGTTAAACACTTCATGGACTGCCTGCACCACGTTCGCCATGGCTTCGTGTTTCATGACGTAGCCGTCGGCTCCGGCCCGCATCGCGCGTAACGCATAGAGCGATTCATCATGCATCGAGAGCACCAGAATGGGCAGCTTCGGATACTCGGCGCGAATGTTTTTGATCAACTCGATGCCATTGGCGCCGGGTAAACTGAGATCCACAATCACGAGGTCGGGATGCAGCTTGCGGATCACTTCCATCGCTTCAGAGGCACTGCCGGCTTCGCCGCAAACGGCGAACGAGTCATCGGAATGAATTAGTTCCTGGAGCCCCTTGCGAAATAGCGGGTGATCATCAACGATTACGATCCGTTTTGCGTCCGGCGCATCGCACTTCGGATTCTTGTTTGTGGATCGTGCGGTATTCGTGCTTCGGGGGCTGGTTGGTGGCGACATATAAGCGAGGACGAGAATCAAGAATCTCTTGATCTCTTCTACGCATTCGCGGCCCGTTGCTGCGCCAGATGTCGCAAAGTTACTTCACTGGCGAGTAATGATTTTAAATTTCTTTGCATGGCTCCTGCCATCTCATCGGCGTCTGGCTCTTTACGCGACGCCGGCGCGTGCCTCGGCAAATAGCAGGACACGCGCGTGCCGCCTGTCTGTGGGGAATCGATTTCCAAGCGGGCGCCCATCAACTGGGCCCGGTATTTCATGATGTGATAGCCGAGGCCCTGGTGTAGCTTGAGATCTTTTGGAAATCCCACTCCGTCATCGATTACGCGCAAAACCATTTCTTTCCGGACGCGCTCCAGTTTTACCACGATTTGCCGCGCCTGAGCGTGTTTATTGGCATTAATGACTGCTTCCCGCGCAATTCGGTAGAGATGAGCCGCGGCCGCGTCATCGTTGATTTGAAACGACGGCTTAATTTCCAGCCGGCAGGGCGTTCTCCAAATTTCTCGGTCAACGAGATCTTGCAAAGCGATGACGAGCGCGGCTGCGTCAACATCCACCCGGTGTAGCGCACGGGACAGGTTGCGGGTGTCAACGGCTGCTTTGTTAACCAATTCCGCGACCCTTTCGATGTCAGCTGCGTCGACCACGCGATGGTCTCTTAATCGCAAGGCAATCGAACGTGTCATGAATGCCACCGCGGTCAGGTGCTGGCATAACCCGTCATGTAATTCCTGGCCCAGCCTTTGTTGCTCACGGTCGCTGACAGAGAGAATTTCCCCTTCCAGGCCTTTGCGCCGGCTGATTTCCTCTTCCAACTTTTTGTTTGATCTATTCAACTCAAGCGTCCGCGCACGAACACGCATTTCCAATAGTTGCTTTGATCGTTGCAACGCAGCCTCGGCTTTCTTGCGCGCCGTGACATCCACAACCACAGCCACGGTGGATTGTGCCTTGCCGTCGGTTCCTGACACCGCGCTGGCACTTACATCGGCCCAGAGAATGGAACCATCTTTGCGCATGTATCGCTTCTCAATCTCATACGGTTTGCCACCGCGAACCATTTGTGCGAACCGGCGGATGTTCTCCTCCGCGTCGTCAGGGTGGGTCAGTTCGGTCCAGGCTTTTCCCACAAGCTCCGACCGCGTGTAACCCAGCATTTCGGAAAGCCTCTGATTGGCAAAAACGATCCGGCCATCTACGTCACACCGGGCCATACCAGCTGTAGCCTGCTCCACGGTGGCGCGCATACGTGCCTCCGACTCGCGAAGTGCTTCCTCATCCTGCTTATGTTGAATCGCCTGGATGACTTGCCGGGCTATTGTTGTTGCGAGTCGGATCTCGTTGTCGGTGAAGGAGTGTGGCGCATTAACATACGCCATGAATTTACCAATCAGTTTCCCGTCGGCGACCAGCGGGACGAACGCAGCTGCGCAAATTCCTTCCGCGCCGATCACGGCTTTCACCGATTTCGGCAGATTCGCCCGCCCGATGTCCGAAATGCATACCGGCTGTGGATTCTTCGTGCCCGGCTTCCAGGGCGAATGACCTTCTACGGCTTTACGGTAACGTTTGGATACACCGCGCCAGGCGACGAAACGCATGACTTGTTTTTCATCAGCAAGCAAAATTGACGCGCGATCGCACCCGACGGCTTTCAAGATCGTGTCCAGTGCTGCTTCGTAGATTTCCTCAAGCGAAGCGGCCGCACTTTGACGTTGGGCAAATTGATAGAGCGCATCTTGTTGTTGTTCCGTTAGTTTGCGTTGGGTGATGTCATTGTTGGTTTCCAAAACGTAGGAGCGCTTTCCTTGCGGATCGCGATCCAACGCCCAGCGCGAGAACACGGTAATCCGCGTGCCGTCGCGTCGCGTGTGAACCAGTTCCCCTTGCCACTGATTATCGCGGAGCAGCTTTTGGTAAATGCTGGACAGCGGCTCCGGGTGTTCTGTTTTCAACAGGTCATGGCTCAATTCGCCGATCGCTTCCGGCAGCGTGTAGCCGTAGATTTTCGCAGCCCCTTTGTTCCAGTAAGTAATTCGATCGTTTACGTCGCGAACGATGATTGCATCATTGCTCAAATCCAGCAGCCGCGCCTGCTCGCCGAGCTGTTGTTCGTGACGCTTGCGCTGAGATAGATCGATGATCGCAGTCTGGTAGAGCAACACGCCATTTCGCGTGGTCGAAGTGATCGGCGTACTCAGAAGTTGAACCGGGACCCGCTGGCCCTTTCTCGGCTTTAACACTAGTTCCGTGGCAACTCGCTCGTGTGTCGTGCGGCAATGGAACAGGTGATGCAGGAATGAATCCAAGTCCGCCACATAAAAAGCGAAGGGTCGCCCGATTAACAAATCCCTTGCCACGCCCAGCAACTCGGTCGCGGCCAGGTTGGCTTCCTCGATTCGGCCGGCGCGGTCGAAACTGACATAAGCGATCGGCGCAAAATCATACAGATCGACAAATCGCTGGGTAGCTGCTTCAAGTTCAGTCTTTGGATCCCGAATCTCGGGCACACGCCAGGAATGAATCGGCGTCCCATTATTATTAATCCGCGTTACGAGCGGCCGGGAAGCGGTGCTGTTGCTTTGGCTGTCGTGGTTGTATCGACGCAGCGGCATAATAGCGGTGTTCCTCTTGACAGCCTTTTGGCGAACACGCTGTGCGGACTGCTTGTTATTTGCGCGACGAGCCATCTTTTTGCCTTGTTTTCTCTGCGGCAGCTTCCTTTTCTCCGTCGATATCCACCAGCGTGATAACGGCGCCGTCGATTTTGTCGTCCGTTGTGCGATATGGCCGCACCCGCAGCGAGTACTGCCGACCCTGCTTATCGGTCACGCTGCGCTCGCGCGTGCCCAGCGTTTCGATCACCTCGTGCAAGAGCTTCTCCATGTCGGGGACATCAATATTAGGCCGCAGCTCTCTCAATGGGCGGCCAATATCAGTCGGCAAAATATTAAACGCTCCACGGGCCGCGGGCGTAGCGCGCCGGACTGTTAATGCATTGTCCACCATCACGATTGGCATTTGAATGCTGGCGAGCAGATTGTTTAGCTCATTCGTCAACTGCATCATCTCCAGATTGCGATTGCTGAGTTCCTCGTTCAACGTCGTCAACTCTTCATTCGTCGATTGCAATTCTTCCTTGGCGGTCTCGAGTTCTTCGTTTGTGGATTGCAGCTCTTCGTTGCTTGATTCGACTTCTTCATTGGACGCCTTCAACTCTTCATTGGTCGCCTCGTGCTCTTCGATGACTGCCTGTAATGATTCTTTCGAAGCGATCAATTCCCGGCGCAATTCAGTTACTTCACGCTGCGCCCCCGCTTTTCCCAGGGGTTGCAACAATCGCTCCGCTTTGGTTCTCTTCGTAGTCTCATCAAAAATCACCAGGAACCATGACTGATCGGTACCCGTGATTTTGAATGGCACGACCTGAATATTTATCTCGTAGTTTTTTCCCCGAAGCGAAACTTTCGCGCGCTCTGCCCGGGCGGCTTTCCCCGTTTTAATCGAGCGACGAATCGTTGCACGGAGATCCGGGACCAAATTCGTGCGGGCCAGTTGAATCAGGTTGAAGGATGCCGGGCCAGGCATGTGTTCGAGAAACAGGTCGGTGCGGCCACGGAACTGGTGCACTTGCATTTTATCGTCAATCACGACGGCTGCCGGCGCGTACGTGCTGAGAATGATACGATCCGCCACTTTCAACAGATCAGGCTCGAAATCTACAACTGCCGGTCTTGCGCCAAAATGCGGGAGCTTAAGACCGTGCTGCGGGATGAACTCTATTGGACGTGGCGTAGTTCCGGCTTCTTTGGTGTAGATTTTATTCTTCTTGTCCACGAGTTTGAAAAGCTCGTCATAAAGGCCCACCGATTCGGCCGGTCCAAGAATCAGCAAGCCGCCGGGGTTCAGGGCGTAGTGAAACTGCGGGATGCAGCGCTTATGCAATTCCGTGCTGAGATAAATCAACACATTGCGGCAGCTGATTATGTCGAGCCGCGAGAATGGTGGATCCGCCGCGATGTTTTGTCGCGCAAACGTGCAAATATCGCGCACGTTGCGATGAATTTGGTAAGAACCGTCGCGTTTAACAAAAAAACGGTTTAATCGCGCGCGCGAAACATCCTTCTCGATCGCACTCGAGTAAATTCCGAGACGCGCATGCTCGATCACTGACTCGCTCAAGTCGGTGCCGAAAATTTGGAGCCGCCATTTCGAAGCCTGTCCACCGAGAACTTCGAGGATGGAAATCGCGAGCGAATAAACCTCTTCGCCTGTGGCGCAACCAGGTATCCAGACGCGCAATTCTGGCGGCCGGTTTTTGCTTTTCTTTTTGAGCAGCGACGGCAGGAAGCGTTTTTTTAATGCGCTGAATACCTTTTCGTCCCGAAAAAACCGCGTCACGTTGATGAGCAGATCGCCAAAAAGTAATTCGATTTCTTTCTTATTGTCGCGCAAGAACCGCGCGTAGCGCTTCAATGTGTCGATCCGATGTACCGCCATTCGCCGCTGGATCCGTCGGATTAGTGTACTTTCCTTGTAACCGCTGAAGTCGACACCCATCTGTTTTTTCAGCGAAAGAAAAACCCGACCGAGATCGTCTGCCTGCCGATAGATTTCTTTTTCAGCGTCGGCCCCGTCAGTCATGGGCCGTCGAATGTATGGGTGCTCGCCGATTCGCCGAATTTCGCGCGCGATTGCGTCTGGCGGCAAAACGAGGTCTACAAAGCCCGAGCGAATTGCGCTGCGCGGCATGGCATCGAACTTTGCGCTCTCTTCAGTTTGCGCGAAGGTCAAACCGCCCGCGGCCTTGATTGCGCGCAGGCCAGCGGTGCCGTCACTGCCGGTTCCGGAAAGCACGATGCCGATCCCGCGCGACCCGCAGTCTTCAGCGAGCGATTCAAAAAAGTGGTCGATTGCGAGGTTGAGTCTCTCCGTGCGGGTGATTAATGTGAGCTTGCCATTCTTGGCGATCACGCACTTGTTAGGCGGCTGCACATAAACGGAGTTCGGTTGCGGCGTGATTGTTCCGGTAACCTCGGTCACTGGCATCGATGTGGCTTTGCCGAGCAGGTTAGGAAGCCTGCTGCCATGATGCGGATCGAGATGTTGCACGATCACAAACGCCATGCCCGTTTTCGGCGGCAGATGCCGCAAAAGATCCATTGCCGCTTCGAATCCACCGGCTGATCCGCCGATGCCCACGATCGGGCAACTCAGGTTCGCCTTGGCTGGTTCCGATCTCGCTTTGGCCTTGGCTGATTTTAAGCGCGACAATCTTCTGCCGCTCGTTTTTTTGCGCGAGGAGGCTGCTCTCGATATCACTTTTCGCTTTGCGGCCATGCGCCCTTTTTTATGTTAGTTGCGCCTGCGCCTCACACAAGCTGCGATTGAGGTGGAACGCGTTGTCCTCAACCTTCACGCTTGGCAAATGGATCGATGATCAAGACCAGTCCTCTGCCTTCGGCTCTCCCGGGGATATTTGCGCCTTCCGCGATGGGTAACGCATTGCCTTCGGAAAAGTCGATCCACCCGCCTAACAATATCAGCTGCGATTCACTTTAGAAGGCGGTTTCATCAAATGATTAAACACAACATTATTGTCGTCGGGACGTCTGCCGGCGGCGTGCAAACACTTTGCGAACTCACCAAATATCTTCCTGAAGATTTCGATGCTTCGATTTTTGTCGTGATGCATATCGGCAGCGAAACCATGTTGCCAGAAATCTTGAGTCGTCGCGGAAGTCTTCCTGCTGTAACTGCCGAACACGATAAAGAATACAAACGCCGTCATATCTATTGCGCTCCGGCAAACTACCACCTTTCGATTAAAGACCACGTGACTGTCTTAACGCGGGGCCCGCGAGAGAACGGACATCGACCGGCAATCGATGTGCTGTTTCGCAGCGCTGCGCGCGAGCACCGGGCTAAGGTAGTTGGCGTGTTGCTGACAGGCGGACGCGACGACGGCACAGCTGGCCTTTATGTCATCAAAGCCCGCGGCGGCGTCGCCATTGTGCAGAACCCTGACGAAGCAGCTATGCCCGACATGCCACGCAATGCCCTGAATATGGTCGATGTCGATTTTTGTCTACCGGTCCGCCAGATTGCTGACGTTCTCGTTCAACTGGCGAGTGGCAAGGCCACCGACATCACGGAGTCGTCAAATGGAAACGCTGTGGAGGATGAGACAGCTACCGATCAACCATCAGCCGAACCGCCTGGCAACCAAATCCCCGTAGCGTGTCCGGAATGCGACGGACCGATATACGAGGTGAAGGACGGCGAACTCGCACTTTTCCAATGCTTTGTCGGTCATCGGTTTTCGCCGGCGAGCCTTGGCGAGCAACACACCGAAGCGTTAGAGCGGGCGCTCTGGACTGCCAGTCGCAAATTGAAAGAACGCATCATTCTTCACGAGCGGTTGGCCGAGCGGAAGCGGAATAAAGGCGAAGATGAGTTGCGTAAACGGCTGGAAGAATCCGTCGTCACTGCCAGGGATGACCTGAAACTTCTGCGCGAGATTTTGGATCGAATCTAGCACGCGCGGAAGTCGCGCATCCACTCCACCAACGTAGGGCTGGCATTCCCGTGCGACCGTGCGCCGCCTACAAACGGCGGGCAGAGCTACCCGTCCGACCGAAATGAAATGACGCTGTGCGTTTGCAGGTACCGCGCGTCACTCCGTGCGCGCCGCTGGCATGGACCTAAAAACGTGCAGCACTGCAAATTACGACGCAGCCGCCGCAGACCTCATCGTGGCTATACGCTCTTCGATCAGATCGCGCTCAACTTCCCAGTACTTGAGCGCTGAGAGCAGCAGCTTATCAGGCGGGTCAGACCCCACCGCTTCATTGTTACGCCCCTGACTCTTTGCGACTCTTTCCAGTTTGCGTCTGGATTTCGTCCTTCGCCATCTTCCCCGTCCCCTTTGTGCTGCTCCCGTTACCATTGTTCCTTCCTTTGTTCTGTTCGCCCTTTATTCGGATCACCATTCGGGAGCGGCCGTGATAAAAAATCTTTCCGCCTCCTAATGTTTTAACAGCGGCAGGACTGGGAAGTTTCGCGCCCTGAAACGGTGCGGGCAATCTCCGCGCGCCGCCATTTCAACACTCGGGCAGCCGGCGCAGTTGCACCGTATAAGGTTGCCGAGCTTTAATCGAAGAACTGATCGTCTCGTTAGGCGGACACTGGCCGGCGAGGTATTGCACGTCAAACGCGCGAAGGGCAGCCCAGACCGTCGAGCCAATTCCTACGATGCCTTCTTCCACGTTTGGGCCTAGAAGCGCAATCCAAAGATCGCCCCGGACAAACAATTGTGGACGCCGCACTGCAGACGGGCTTCCTGGATGTTCGACGCAATAGTGCTCCATCTCCTCCACGGACGCTGTTGCATAGTCCGCCACGCGATGTCGGCGCGTATGAGCGTATTGATTCATCTGCCTCTACAAAACGCCTGAATCCGGAAGGCTGGCTGTGAATTTTTTCAGCCGGCGTGCCGTTTGAGAGATCAGAGTTTCACCGATACGAGAATCCACCCGGCGCCCGATTGCCCAAATCGTTGACCGGAAAATACTATCTGAACGTGACGTTATCTACAGCAGTTAGATTGGCGGATGACGAAAAATTGGAGGTACTGCGCCGGCTCGATCAATTTCGGCATTGGCATTCACTCGACGAGAAACGTTACTGTTTGGTTTGCAGCAAACTCATCTCCGGACGGCAAATCCAGGTCGACGGCGGAACCCGCGGCAACGGACCGCTGCGACTTGGTTGTCCGACAGAAAAGTGCAACTCCATTCCAATGGATTGGGTGCTGCCAACAACTGAGGTCCTCGCCAAAGTGGAAAAGCTGATCGCCGAAGAGCGTAAAGTTCGTGAGCTGTCACCGGCCGCCGTGACTACTGACAATAGTAAGCCAGTGCCATCCCATAAACCGCGCGACGAATTCATGTCGCGCGTGCTCAAGTTTGCTTTGCCTTTCAAACGATATTCGTAACGTCTGTACCCTCCAGCCCTGCGGGCCTTGAGCCTCCCAGCGGGCTCGCAGGGTAACGTCCGGCGGTTGATGAGTCACATCGTACGCGTCACTGAGCTAGTACGTAAATTGTCCACGCTGCTATTCTTGTTTCAGTCGTCCACAGTGTGGCTTCGTTGCCACTAGCAAGCGGGCTCTGGACATCAAGCACTCTCAACTCTGCACTTTCAAACAAGCGCCGGTAAAGGGCGTCAGTGCAGAAGACATCTTCGACGGGGCGGTGATCAGCAACGTCCAGCATGACGATGCGTACCCGATCACCGTCACACGCCTGGTGATTGTCTGGAAAGTCACGCGTGCTAAAGGACGCCCATTCATTGATGTAGATTGCCGGTGCAGAGACAACCAGAAGTAAACATCCATCGGAAGCCAGGAGAGCGCGCAGCGCAGCTAACACGTCCGCCTTCGTGTCGGTCGCCATGTTGTCAAACGTGAAAGCAGCCAGAATGACATCAAAACCGCACGGCTCGAATTCGCCGGCAATGTTGTCACGAATAAGGTGGTACTCTCCGGAAGGGTCGAGCACACGCGCTTGATCCAACATTGCTTGGGAGATATCCGCACCAACGACACTCAATCCGAGATTTCTAAGGAATCGAGTCGATCGGCCAGTGCCGCAGCCAAAGTCCAGCGCTCGCGAGCCGTGGCTGTAACGTCGAATCAATCCAGGCAAGTCGCGAAAGGCCAGATAATACGTTCCTGGAAACTCAAGCGTCGCATATGCGCGCGCTCGTTCCTCATCTTCATACACGTTTCCGACCGTGCGATTCACAAAATCTCAATTCGATAGCGCGCTGAAGCGGAAGCTGATTTCAGAACTGTGTAGCCTAACGGAACGCCAGCTGAAAAATTGCGATACGACAATTCTTCGCCTGATCCAACAATGGGTCTAACGGCGGTCGGTCATGGCCTGGAATTGCCCGCCTTTTTCCCACGGTTCCTGCTTGTTCCATGGGATGGCGGATCCACCATGATCGTCGGGATCGCTGACCAGGGCTGTTTGCTTCTGTGACGCGCATGAAGTCAGTGCGACCACGAATGCGCAGAGCAAAACGGGAACGACGACTGTTCGGAGCTTAAGGACTTGTGCCAGCATAGATTACACTGTCTCCAGGTTGTACTTGGACGCCGCGCGCCAAGCTGTTGGACATGATATCGCCGATAGCAGTGGCTGGTTCAACCGAAGAAATTCGAATTTTTCCAATCAATGTGCCATCTCGCAAAACGAGCATTTCGGAATTCGGTTCCACTCCATTGCGCGCGCCGAGATTTAGCACCACAAAATTATAAGCCTGATTGTACGCAAGCACAGTCCCGTGCACACCCGCGCGATGATTGCTACTGCCTTGTCGTTGGACGCTTGCAGTCTCACGTCTTTTCCGTGTTTCTGCTTTGGAAGCTTCTTTGACCTGCGCGGGGCGCTGTTGTGTGTCTTGGAGTTTTTCGGCTAGCAATTCTTTTTCTTTCTCAGCGCCATCGAGTTGACGACGAAGATCATCGATTTGCGATTGTAGATCGCCGCTTTGCGCGGTGTCGGCTGGCGCCGAGGTGCTGGGTGCAGACGAATTCGAGTTCGTGTCCGCTCCCGCTGCCCGTTGGCGTAACGCTGCAATTTCCTGCTCGCTGGCGTCTAGTTTGCCTTTGAGCTCTGTTTTTTCTTTCTCCGCTTCGACGAGCGCTGCTTCGGCTTTTGCGGCTCGATCTGGCGCGCCGACGGTTTTACTCTGTTGTTGACCTTCCGTTGTTTCACTAACCGCATTAACTTTCGCAGCCACTGGCGCGCGCGTGGTCGCGGCGTCCGCGCGAAGAACTTTCACTTTGTGGCCGTTGAGCAGCGCAAAAAACGCCGCGAGCAATAGAAAAATCACGGCCAATCCGCTCAAACTTCCTGGGGTGACCGCGATAAGCGCCGATTCTTTTTGCGCCATAGGGGTGCCTTTTAACAACGAATCTCGTGAAAAAGCAATTATCATTTCAAAGGCCGACACCAGCACCGGCTGACCGAACTGTCATTTCCGCTGTTCAAGGAGCGACTGAAAATAGGGTCGGTAAGTCGCGTCTTCTTCGCAAGGTAAGAGACAAACAAAAGGCCATAAGTTTCCGTAAAAAAACAGAATCGGTTTCATTGCTAATTGCGTTTCTGCGATTTTCAATCCATAGAGAACCCATGGGACAGCAGCATCGGGCACGAATTAAGCGCAAGCGGCGCCGAGCTTATTTGCAACGCAAAAAGGTATCGAAGCGAGCTGCCACACCGCGACCGGCACCAGCCAAGCAACAGGCACAGAAAGAATCTGTAGCGGCGGAATAGGGTATTCCATTAACACCTCGCTTCAGCGAGGTGCTTAGAAGGTCATATTGGTTTCGTAATCGCTTCAGCGGTTTCTCTGGCGCATAAAACCGCTGAAGCGGTTAGGAAGGACACGGTCTTTGCATCACCTCGCTCAAGCGAGGTGTTAATGAGAGAAAGATAGCCGTTCACACGGGGCAAGATTCATCCGGTCGAAAAGACATATAGATTATTCGATGCAATCGCGGGCGCGTTATCTCATCGTCGATGGACACAGCATTATTTTTGGCTGGCCCGAGCTGCGCAAACTTCAGGCGCGCCGATCGTCGCTGGCGCGTGAAGCATTGCTCAAGAAATTGCGCGATTATCAGGATTGGACCGGTGTGAATGTTGTCGTCGTCTTCGATGGCAAAGGCAAAAAAGTCGATGCGATTTCTGATCCGGCCGAGGTGCAGGTTTTTTACTCGCGCAGTGGCCAATCAGCCGATGCCATCATTGAGCGGTTAGCGAGCAAGTACGCCAAACGCTTTGAGCTGATGGTTGCCACTTCCGATTTGATGGAAGCCGAAACCGTGCACGCATGCGGCGCAGAATCGATTTCGCCCGATGGATTGCGTGGACTTCTTGCTGATGCCCGACGCTAAAGTGATGTAGGAATTCTGTAGCCAACGGTCTATGGCCGGTCTGTTTTCCGTTAACCCTTCGGATGTTGGGAGACAGCCCCAGACGCCGTGGCTACTGCGCACTTATTACAGACCCAGTTTCTTTTCGATTTGCTTAACTCGCGCGACGAGTTTCCCAAGACGCCGAAGCCAGGCAATCTGTTCCTTTGCTTCCGCGAGCGGCACCGCCGGCGACGCCCACCATGCCCCGCCACTAATGTTCTTGGAGATGCCACTTTGCGCACCGATGGCGGTGTTATCACCGATCTCGATATGCCCAATGATACCAACCTGGCCGCCGATTTGGACACGCTGACCGATCTGGACGCTGCCGGCAATTCCGGTCTGCGCTGCGACAACGGTATTTTTGCCGATCACGACGTTATGCGCGATTTGCACGAGATTATCGATCTTCACGCCTTGTTGAATCCAGGTCCGGCCAAACCGCGCGCGATCAACAGTTGTGTTCGCGCCGATCTCGGCGTCATCGTCGATCTGGACGATTCCGAGTTGCTGAATTTTTTGTTGGCGACCATCGACCATTTCGAAACCAAAGCCGTCCGCTCCGATCACAGCGCCGCTGTGAATGATCACGCGCGAGCCAATCCGGCTTCGCTCGCGAATTGTCACATGCGGATAAATGTGACACGCGGACCCGATCACCGTCTCATGTCCCACGTAGCTGCCTGCGCCAATGATTGTGTCGTCGCCGATTTTTGTTCCGGCTTCGATTACCGCTAGCGGTTGAATCGAAACCCGCTCACCGAGCTGAACGCTCGGATCGAGTACCGCGCTGGGATGAATACCGCGTGCGAACGTGATCGGCTTCGGTGCGAATTTGAGCACGACCTGCTCGAACGCCTTGGTCGGATTGGAAACGCGAATCTGCGTGGCATTGATCGGCTCCGAAAAGTCCGGCGGAACAAAAACCGCCGAAGCCCGAGTTTTGCGCAGCAGGCCTATGTATTTTCGATTTGTGAAGAAGCTTATTTCTCCCGGTGTCGCTTCGCTGAGCGACGCCGCGCCTGTGATCTTCAGTGTCGAGTCGCCCACCGGTTCGCCGCCGGATAGCTCGGCCAATTGCTGAACAGTCAAACTCATTGGGCACACGGTAAGAGAAAAGAATTCGCGAGCGAGATTAAATGGTAGGGACGGACCGCCGGGCTGTCCGATTCGGCGCGCCCGGCGGTCGCGCCCTACCAACGCTAGCTCTGATCGATTAACCGCTCGAGCCTTGATTCCAGCGAGGCGGGCGTTTTTCGATGAACGCCTGTACGCCTTCAAGGGCTGATTCGTCCATCATGTTACACGCCATGGTTTGACT
>DASYSX010000187.1:0-2663 GCA_036002955.1 Candidatus Udaeobacter sp.
ATTTTGTTCGTCGCTTACTTTCACTTTTTCAGCACCTATTTCCAACATGGCGTCCTTCCGCCGTCTGATTGGAGCAATCTCGGCGCGAGCGCGTTCACAATTCTAGGACTGGCCTGGGTCAAAATATCGGGTCTCGGTTTCCATGCCGTCGGTGTGTTCATCATCCTGAGTGGATGGACGCTCATGCAATCGACCGCGCGTCGCGCCGACAAAGGAGAAATAGCATGGTGGGGATGGTATTGGGCGCGCTTCGTACGGCTGTACCCGATGTATTGGGTGGCTCACGTTGTCTATCTTGTGTCCCCGTTCGTTGCCCGCCTCGAACCTGTCGACGATCGCATCATTCTCAGTCTGCTCGGCCTGCGGTTCATCAATATCGAGATGAACTTCATGTACCTAAACGCGGCGTGGTGGTATTTCGCCATGCTGATCCAGTTTTATTTAATCTTTCCCCTGCTCTTCTGGACCGCTCGGCGTGTTGGGCCGTGGTGGTTTCTGTTCATCGGATGCGCTGCGGGATTTTTTGCGCGCTACGTCTTGCTCGTGCTCTGGCCGCAAAATGGATTGTGGGTACTCGGCGGTTTCGCAATTTGTCGATTGCCGGAATTGGCGCTCGGGATGTCGCTGGCAATGTGGTACACGCAATCGCCTGCACGCATGGAATGGTTCCTTCTTCGCGGCGCGGGATTTGTAGTCGGCTTGATCCTCTATCCTGCGGCACTGCAACTCTATCATGGACTTTACGCTTACATTTTTGTCGATTTCGCTACAGGCGCGTGTTGCATGTTGGAGATTGTTGGAATCGCTGGATTTATTTCGCTGTTTAACGCGCCCGCCAAATTGTTCGGCCTCGTCGGCCTATATTCATACGGTCTTTACCTGACGCATCAGCCGTACGTGATCTGGCTGGGGCTTCGCATTCGTGAAGTTCCGATCTGGGGATTTTTATTGATTTGCATCCCCACCCTCGCCGTGCTCAGTGCGTGGGGCATGCTTCTTGAAAAGGGAACAAACGCGCTCGTGAGCAAATTTCTTTCGCTCAAAAAACCAGCACAACCCTAGCGCGAGCCAGCATTGGTCAGAGCCAAATGAATCTTTGGCAACGATTATTAATTCGTCATGGCTCGAGTTTCAGGTCTGGAGAAGAAGGACGCCCCGTGGCATCTGCGATGGTTTTACGGTGTAATGCGCAAAATGTTTGCGAAAGATCTTACGCCCGCAAAGATCCAAATGCGCTTGCCGGGAATGGTTTGGGGCGGTCTCGCCATGGAAGCGGCGCTCGTTCGCAAACGCCTTGTCTCTTTGCGCTACATTCAACTGGGAAAAGTCCGAGCCGCGTCGCGTGTCGGTTGTCCTTTCTGAATAGATGTCAATTCTGCCGTGGGCAGAAAAGCAGGCCTGAGCGATGCCAAATTGCGAGCTGTGCTCGGCGAAGACCGAACGTTATTCAATGACGCCGAACTCCTCGTGATCGAGCTGGCTGACGCGATGACTGATACGCCTGCGAATATCTCTGACGATTTGTACACGCGTTTGCGAAAGGAATTTTCCGAAGAACAACTGATGCAATTGGGCGCGCAGATCGCGTTCGAAAATTATCGCGCCCGCTGGAATCGAATTTTCAACGTCGAGAGCGATAATCTGTACACGCCCAAGGAGTGACGGCTTCCTAGCCGTCGCATGCGTTTCTTAGGGATGCCCGCTGCGGCGAGCGGTCAGTACACCGCCGCGCTTAGCACTAGCTACGTTTCTTGGTGTCATTCCAAACGAAGCGAAGAATCTCTGATGATCTTTCGTAGGTACGCCAAGACACGCCCAGAGATGTTTGAAGCCGGGGTCTCATGCTTTGCATTTCGTTGCAGCGCTTCGCTCAACATGACAGATGATTGTCACATACCGAATCTGAAACGGCTATACACAAACAGCACAGCGCGCCGATTTTATTATTTCCCTCGACGGCTAGGAAGCCGTCGTTCCCTGATGCAGTTTCGTTTTGATTTCATCGACAATCTCCGGTGGAGTGCGCCCTAACTCGATGGTTAGCACCTCCTCATCCGGCTTCGGTTTTTCCAAATCGGCAAATTGACTTCGTAGCAACTTCGCATTCATAAAATGCCTGTGCCGGCTGCGCAGTTGCTTTTCGACGAGCGCGTAATCACCGCGAAGAAACACAAACTTTACTTCATCATTGACGTGCAGACGATCGCGGTAGGCACGTTTTAGTGCCGAACAGGCCAGCACGGCGTTTTCTCCGGCGGAAACCGATCGCTCGATCTCATGTCGCAACTGTTCCAGCCACGGCCATCGGTCTTCGTCGGTCAAAGGACGACCGCTGCGCATTTTCTCAATGTTTGCGGCGGAATGAAAATCGTCGGCTTCAATAAAACGCCAGCCAAGTTCGCGCGCGAGCAACTTACCGACGGTTGTTTTGCCGGCGCCAGAGACTCCGAAAATGATTATCACCATGGCGCATTAAATTTTCTTCTGCTGCCAATCTTTTCCACCGCCAACGCCATAAAAACAAAAAGCGTGTAGAAAATCCAAACCCCCGTCACCGTGGCTTTATCTGTCAGCGGCGTGCGCGGCACGTACGTATCGCCGATCTGAACAATAACGAGAAGAAGGCCCAACCCAATCACAGCTCCTGTGCGAATTGCTGGCAT
>DASYSX010000188.1:0-3274 GCA_036002955.1 Candidatus Udaeobacter sp.
CGCTCGGAATGACAGACAGCAATACAATCCGACATATCTATGTTCACATTCCATTCTGCGCGCGGATTTGTCCGTATTGCGCGTTTTACAAGGATTTGCTGGATCGCTCGCAGACTTCGCGATTCTGTGAGGCGCTCTTGCGGGAGCTGGTAGGGCAAGACCGCCGCGCGCGACGCCTTATTCCATCGACGATTTACTTCGGCGGCGGTACGCCTACCGCGCTTAACATCGCCCAACTGGAATTATTGCTGCGCGGATTTCACGAAACGCTCGAATTATCGCACTTAGTTGAATGGACGATTGAAGCAAATCCGGGAAGCGTCTCCGCGCGAAAGGCAGCGCTTCTAAAAACATTTGGAGTCAACCGGATTAGCCTCGGCGTGCAGTCGTGGGACGAGGAACTGTTGAAGTTGCTGGGACGCGAGCACAACGCGCCGCAGGCCGAAGAATCGTTTCGTATTCTGCGCGATGCAGGTTTCGGAAACATCAACGTCGATCTGATGTTCGGTTTGCCAGGTCAAACGGACGATCAATGGCGCCAGACCTTGGAGAAAACAATCGCGCTCCAACCGGAGCATATTTCCACTTATTGCCTGACGTATGAAGAGGACACGGAATTTTTCCTGCGCCATGCGCGCGGAGAATTTCGGCAGGACGGTGATGCAGACGCAGAATTTTTCGAAATGACAATGGCGATGCTGGAAGATGCCGGGTACCAGCATTATGAAATTTCCAATTATGCCCGCCCCGGTTTGGAATCCGTTCATAATCGCGCGTACTGGCTCGGCGAAGATTATCTGGGGATTGGACCGAGCGCGGTTTCGACCATTGGAATGCAGCGCTGGCAAAATGTCTGCGATTATCGCGCGTACATCGATCGCGCTCTTGCTGGCCAATCTGCGAGTGAATCGAGCGAGACTCTCACGGATCAAATGAAACGCATTGAGCGAATCGCGCTTTCTCTGCGCACGCGCCACGGAATTTCGGCCGGAGACCTGAAAGATTTCGGCACCGAGACCGAAGAGTTCGTCGCGCTGGGTTGGTTGCGACTATCCAACGGAAATTTCGTTTTGACGCGAAAAGGTAAAGCACTTACCGACTCCATCACCGAAGCACTTCTTTGAACGCTAACATCGCCGATGCCGGTTCGTTAGGCCGTGCTCTGCCTCGTCGCAACCGTTCGTCCCAGCTACAGAGCTCTAGTAAATGTCGTTGTCCGTGGTGTAGCCGGAATCGTCGCGAATGGAACGCAAACGTGCGCGGCTGCCCCATTCGGATTCGGGACGATTGATCTGACCGATTGTGATCTTCACCAGCCATGGCGCCGCCGCCAACGCACCTATTGCCATCAGCGTGATTGCAGTTGCCTGCCGTAGCGAAGGCCTGATTTTGTCCGCGATCAACATTCCGAAACCTAATCCGATTGCTGTCCGGGTGAGAACGAGCAACGGCGCAACCGGAAGATCTTCAGCACTTTTTGAAATGGATATGAGGGAAGACATCGCCTACCATATACGTCGCGTTTTGGAAAAGGAAACGGCAATTTTCGCGACGCAATTCTCCTCGCACCGACATGGCTGACTCGATGTACGCGCTCATCCTCGCCGGCGGCACCGGCGAACGCTTTTGGCCGTTGAGCAGGCGGGCGCGGCCTAAACAATTGCTAAGGCTGGTCTCTGACAAAACCTTGCTGGAAGAAACTCTGGCGCGGCTTGAAGGACTCATTCCGCCCGAACGCATTCTAATCCTAACGAACACAGAACAGGAAAGCGCAGTTCGAGAGTTGCTTGGAAATTTTCCAAAGCAAAACATTTTAGCCGAGCCGGCGAAACGCGACACCGCCGCGGCGATCGCGCTCGGGACAGGCTGGGTAGCGTTGCGCGATCATGCAGCCACGATGGTTGTTCTTCCCGCCGATCACGTCATTACAAATCGGGCGGCGTTTCAGGAAACAGTGATCCTTGCCGCGGATGCCGCCGAGGAGACAAGCGAGCTTGTGACTATCGGCATCAAACCAACGTGGGCGTGTCCCGGGTTCGGTTACATCGAGCACGGCAAGCCAGTGCGCTTGCGCAAGCGTCCCGACACCGAAGCAATTCATCGCGTCGTCCGCTTTCGGGAAAAACCAAATTCTGATCTGGCGGAGTCGTTTATACGCAGAGGAAACTTCCGTTGGAACGCCGGGATGTTTGCATGGTCTGTGCCAACCATGCTTCGCGAATTTAACCGTCACGCGCCAGAGCTGGCTGATTTTCTTTCACAACTGCGCGCGCCGGGGAATTTCGAGAAAGCTTTCCGTGAGCGATTCACCAAGCTCCCGCGCATCTCATTTGATTATGCGATCATGGAGAAAGCGGACCGCGTTCTCGTCGTGGAGGCCGGCTTTGATTGGGACGACATCGGAAGCTGGCGAGCGGTGGCGAATTATTTTGAAAAGGACAAACGCGGAAATGCTGCAAATCGGCCCATCACGGCGATCGATTCCAGCAACAACATCGTTTTCGAGGAAAATGGAACAACGATCGCGCTACTCGGCGTTCATGATTTGATCGTCGTCCGTACGCCCGATGCCCTTTTGATTTGTCATCGGCACGAAGCGGAAAGGATCAAAGACTTAATCGGCAAACTTCCACCGGAACTGCAATGATCATTGGACACGGCGCGCCCGGCGGTCGCGCACTACCACAAACATGAATCGCATTTTGGGTTTCGATTTTGGACGGGCGCGAATCGGCGTGGCGATCTCTGATGAGCTGCAGTTGCTGGCACATCCGCTGGAGACCATTTCAGCAAACCAGCAAGCGGCAGCGCGCGTTGCGGAAATTGTTCGTCACAAAAATGTCGATCACGTCGTGGCTGGAATCCCGCGTCAGATGAATGGACAGATCGGTGCTGCTGCGACGGAAGTTCTCGCGTTTGTAGAAAAGCTACGCGCGATTCTCCCCTGCCCGATCGTCACCTGGGACGAGCGACTCACGACAGTCGCAGCCCACCGAGCACTGCGTGACGCCGGGAAGAAAACTCGGGACACGCGCGGCTACGTGGATCAGGTGGCAGCGCAAATGATTTTGCAAAGCTATCTGGACAGCCGGTCACTGAAATCTGCGGAGCATAATTGTAAGGAGTGACGCGAAATCAGCCCATGGGTAGGGTCGGCGCGCTGCGCCGACCGGACGCCGCAGCGCAGCGTCCCTACCAATCGCGAAGACTGAAACTGATCATCGCTTACGACGGCGCGCCATTCGCCGGCTGGCAGAGCCAGTCTCATCGCAAC
>DASYSX010000189.1:0-5626 GCA_036002955.1 Candidatus Udaeobacter sp.
CGAAACTCCGTTGAAAGAGCCGCTTCTTAGCAAACGCGGGCGCGCAGGAAACGTCCGTTATCCTTTACGCGTACTTGGCCGCTGGCCAGGAGGTCCGCCACCGCTGCAACCATCTCTGTGCTGCTGCGCGTGCAGGAACCCACTGCCAGGATCAGGTCACCGAGCGAAAGCCGAGTGCGCGGTCTAATGATTTGGCGAAATTCAGGATTTCTTTTCATATGTTGCCCGTTTTTACTCTGAGCAGGTCCGATGCCATCCTTCATTGTGAATATGTCGTCCATGGTGTGAGTGCAGTTGTTCACTTTCTATGCACCTTAGAACTGACCGTTTCGTGACACTTTTGTTCAATTTCGAAACATAAAAACTTCAGACCGATAGGAATCCGCTGCTGGACCGGATTCAATGCTTAGGGGCTAAGTCGCTGCGCGAGGACAGCGCAATCTACAGCACGACCTTTGAGATGAAGCTACCCATCGCCCTGCGACCGCTGCCCAATTAGTTTCTCCGCTTTTTATCTGTCAGACTGACCACCAGCAGATAAAGAACAGTGAGCACGGCGCATGCGATCACGATCATGTGAAAATGACCGCTCTCCTTTACGGCTTTGATCAAAGCCGTAGCATCTTGCGAGTCGATCATTTCACGCGTCACCACTTTTTGCCCAAACCACGCCAGGACGGAACACCACAGCGCCGATCCCGCCAAGGTCATTACACTGAAGGTGATGAAGTTCATGCGAATGATTCCAGCGGGAATAGAAATGACGTGGCGGATCACCGGCAAAAGGCGCGCAAAAAAAATGCCTCCTGCTTCGTAACGACGAACCCAGTTTTCGGCCCGCTCTAGTTTATGTTCGCTGAGCAGAAAATAGCGTCCCCAGCGGGCGATAAAGACGCGTCCAAGCCACAATGCAGCCCAATAAGTCGCCGTCGCGCCAAGCCATGAGCCGAACGTGCCGGCGGCTATGACACCGAACGTGTTTAGTTTCCCCTCCAAAGCGAGAAATGCGGCAGGCGGAATAACGATCTCGCTGGGAACTGGAAGGATCGAGCTTTCCATGGCCATGAGCAGAATGATTCCGAGATATCCCCACTGCTCGACCCACTGAAACCAGATTTGAACCAGATGATGCATGTTGTCACTCCGAGCCCTTCGACTACCCTCAGGCCAAGCCCTGCCGAGAAATCTTCCGATCTCAAGTCGAATGAATTCGCCCTAGTTCAGTCCAAAAATTAAAATCCGCAATTCCAAAATTCAGATGTCGATTTACCGGCGCGTCCTTCGCTACTACCAGCCGTTCTGGGGAAAAACAACAATCGGCCTGTTTCTGTCGCTGGTTGGCATCGGCCTGAATCTGCTCAAGCCGTGGCCATTTAAAATCATCGTGGACGATTTTCTGCGACCAGCGCCCTCTGCGCGCGGTGATTGGCGGACTTTGGTTCCCCTACTCTGTCTCGCACTGATCCTGATCCAGTTTGCATGGGGCATCATCAATTGGATCACGAATTATCTGTTTGTGAAGATCGGCCTTGAGGCGCTGCTGAAGCTACGCACCGATTTGTACTCTCATCTGCAACGCCTCTCCCTTAAATTTCATGACGCGCGGCGGTCTGCCGATTCCAGTTTTCGTGTTGCGTACGACTCACAGTCGATACAAACAATCTACAACAAAGGTTTCACCAACATCTTTGCTTCGGCAATCGCGCTGATCGGCACATTCATCGTAATGCTGAGACTCGACTGGGTATTGACGCTGCTTTCGCTGGCGATCGTGCCTCTGATCGTGGGCGCGATTTATTTCTTTGCACGCCGGATTCGCAGTGATTCGACTTCAATTCAGGAACAGGAAAGCGCCGTCCTCGCGCAAGCGCAGGAGGGACTGAGCTCGATTCGAATGGTTCACGCTTTTGGCCGCGAAGACTTCGAGGTCCGACAATTTCATCAGCAGGCGCAGCAGAGTTTGCAGGCAAATCTGCGGCTAACGTTGACGAATGTGAACAGCGCTCTGGTAATCAGCACTCTCATGGTGATCGGCACGGCGGCGATGTACTACGTAGGAACTTTGCATGTGCTCGCCGGCACTCTGAGCCTGGGTTCGTTGCTGGTTTTTAGCGCTTACCTCCTGATGCTCTATCAACCATTGGAATCCCTCACGTACACGGCGTGGGCAATGGAAGGCGCTACAGCGGGCGCGAAACGCTGCTTCGAAGTGTTGGATAGTCAGGATGACGTGCGGGATTCCCCGACCGCCGTCGATATCTCGTCGGCTAAAGGCGCGATCGAATTTCGCTCGGTCGATTTTGGTTACGCCGAAAGCCGAATCGTCTTGCGCGATATCAATCTTTCTATCGCACCAAATCAAATTGTGGGACTCGTGGGCGGCACGGGCGCGGGAAAAAGCACACTGCTCAGTTTAGTACCGCGCTTTTACGATCCGGCTGCGGGTTCCGTGATGCTGGATGGTCGCGACGTCGACGAGATTACAAAGAAATCTTTGCGCAATCAGATCGCCATCGTCCTCCAAGACACGCTACTTTTCTCTACCACCGTCCGCGAGAACATCGCCTACGGCCGACCTGAGGCGACGGAGGAAGAGATCATTGAAGCGGCGCGTCGGGCCCAGGCGGACGAGTTTATTAGGCAAATGCCGGAGGGATACGACAACCTCGTGGGCGAACGCGGCGGTCACTTGAGCGTCGGTCAACGGCAGCGCATCGGAATCGCGAGAGCCTTTCTGAAAAATGCGCCAATCTTGTTGCTAGACGAACCGACTTCGGCCCTCGACCCAAGTACCGAAGCTGCCATCATGGAAACCATTAAGGAGTTAATGCACGGCCGGACAACCTTGATCGCCACGCATCGGCTGGCGACCATTCACAACCTCGACCAAATCATCGTGCTAGATCACGGACGCATCATCGAACAAGGCCGCGGTCCGGAACTCCTCACCCGCGGTGGCGTTTACGCGAAACTTTATGCATCGGGAAACTTTCCCACACAGTAGCGCATGCGTCTCGCTTGCGGGACATGGAGACGGCGCGCCCTCGCGCCGCGGCCTGAGGGCAGGCCAGCTCCAGTCGTTGAGGAAGCAACTCCCATGAGCAACGTTAAAGAAGATCGGCACGTAGAACACGATTGGTGGCAGGAGCCGATCCCGCCGAACGTGGAGTTCGGCGAAGGTTTTTATTGCGAGACCGCGCAAATTTTCCGGTTTCTCCGAAACAAAAAACCGCGCGCAGTGGTCTTCGGCAAACATGTTTCCTGTTATGCAGGGTGCTCATTTGCGATCGGAGTTAATGGCCAATGCACAGTCGGCAATTTCACGCTGCTCAATGGCGCGTTGATCATGGCGGAGGAAAAGATCGAGATCGGCTCGTATTGTCTTGTTTCATGGAACGTCGGCATCGCCGATTCCGATTTTCATCCGATCGAACCGGCGCAACGCCTGATCGACGCGGAGGCGTTGGCGCCGTACTTCAAGAATCGTCCGGCGCGCCCGAAATTGAAAACCGTGCCAGTCAAAATCTGCGATAACGTCTGGATTGGAATGAACGCCGTGATTCTGAAGGGCGTCACCATCGGCGAGAATTCAGTTGTCGCGGCCGGATCAATAGTCACCAAATCGGTCGAACCGAACACGGTCGTGGCGGGGAATCCGGCGACGATCGTGAAAAAATTCCAAGCGTGAGTGGTTCCAACGCCCAACGCATAATTCCCGGCGCCCAATGCCGAATTCTCTTCATTCGATCTTCTGCGTTCGACATTAAGCATTCCGCGTTTTCTTCTTCATGAAACGCAAGCGCATTGTGGTGATGGGCTTCATGGGCTCGATGCCGATTGCGGGCGTTGTCTGGCAACACATTCATTACGTCGTGGGATTGCAACGGCTCGGGCACGACGTCTATTTCATCGAAGATTCGGCGCGTCTTCCGTACAACCCGGAAACATTCGAAGTTACCGACGAGTTCGATTACGCAGCAAAAGTTCTCGACCGCCTGGCTCGCGACTTTGATTTCAAAGATCGCTGGGCGTATTGCGCACGTTACTTGCCAGGTAATCCAACGGCAGGCTTCCCGCTGAAGAAAATCCGGCAACTCTATCGCGACGCCGATGCAATCCTGAACGTTTGCGGCACGCAGGAGTTCAATGACGATTTACTTGTTTCCGATCGCATCCTGTACATCGAGAGCGATCCTGGAGTGGAGCAAATTAAGATCGACAAAGGCCTGAAACCGACAGCCGAATATCTGCGGCGGCATCACGCGCTTTTCACATTCGGCGAAAATATCGGCACGAAAAACTTTCCGGTGCCGCTGCATGGCTTCAAATGGCTGCCCACACGGCAACCAGTTGTGACAGATCTTTGGAAGACGGCCCGTTCGTCTTCTCGCGCAGCGGTGTTCACAACAATCGCGAACTGGTCCACAAGTGGTTTGAAAGACATTACATGGCGGGGCAAAAAATATCTCTGGAGCAAATCGCGCGAATTTCTCCGGTTCGTCTCCGCGCCGAAAACAGCTGGCGAAACATTCGAAATGGCAACCAACATCGATGATACAAAAACACGCAAAAAATTTGAGCAAAACAGTTGGCGTCTGACCTCGCCATTGCAGATGAGCGTCGATTACTGGCTCTATCGCGATTACATCCAACGCTCAAAAGGTGAATTCACGGTCGCGAAAGATCAGTATGTCCGGCTAAATACCGGCTGGTTCAGCGATCGCAGCGCCTGTTATCTTGCTGCTGGCCGTCCTGTTATTACCCAAGAAACTGGCTTTACGAAAAATTACGGCGGCAAAGAGGGACTCTTATCTTTTCGGACGCTGGACGAGGTCGCAGATGCCGCGAAAAGAATTAATGCCGATTACGCCAAACACTCTCTCGCCGCTCGCGATGTTGCGCGCGAAGTTTTCGAAGCTGAAAACGTGCTCGACTCAATTCTCGACCGGGCCGGAATTTAAGACAGCGAATGACGGCTTGGGCAACCGCCGAAACTAAGGGTTACGGCTAGGAAGCCGTCACTCCTTAGCTTTCGGGATCATTCCTGAAGCCGAGCTTACAGAAGTTCAAGATTGGAATCTACCATCAACCACGTCATGATTTGGAAATGAAAGTCGCCATCATTATCGCGCGAGTTCTTCTCGGGTTAATCTTCGTTGTCTTCGGTTCGAACATCTTTTTGCATTTCATTCCGATGCCGCCGCCACCTCCGGGGCTGCTTGGAGATTTCACTAAGGCCCTTTTCCTGAGCCACTATCTTCACATTGTCGCCGTGTTCCAAATAGTTGGCGGCTTGCTCCTGCTCATCGGACGTTTCGTCCCTCTCGGTTTGGTATTACTCGCTCCCGTAATTGTGAACATCGATCTCGTCCACATCTTGATGGACCCAAGCGGGCTGCCAATGGCCGCCGTCATTTCGATTTTATTGGTCTTTCTCATCTGGCGGTACCGCGACGCGGTCGCGGGCATCCTGCGTTCGTGATTTGGGTTATGGCTACACAAACCGCTAAAGAGACACCGCACATCGTCGTGCGCGGCAGCGCGCAGAATTTTCAGCAAGAGATCACTGCGGGTAAGCATGACTTTGTCGCGGACGAACCGGTGAGCGCCGGCGGTGGCGATGCCG
>DASYSX010000190.1:0-7500 GCA_036002955.1 Candidatus Udaeobacter sp.
TGCAGGCACTTTCTTGATCTCGCGTGTGCCGACCTGCTTGAACGCGTCAGTTGTCTCGAGGACGAAATTGATTTCGTCGGCCGTCAGCTCGCGCAGGCCGAGTAAGTCTTTGCGTGTCCAGCGCGTAGTCATGATCGGAACGTCCACTGCGGCTGTGATGGCAGAATCCGGGGAGCGCACGCGTGCAGCGTGCTGGTTTCGGCGTTCCGCCGAAACAATCTTTCGTTCCGAGCGAATTTCACAGCGGTACACGCGTAGCGGGAAGTTCGCGATGGCAGAATGCCATCGCCAGCACGCTGCAAGCGTGCGCTCCCCAGAATCGTCTTTTGCGTGTTCATTGCTTTTCCAAGTAGACGCCGTCCGGTTCGTTGTCGGTTTCTTGAAGACGCACCTGAATCTGTTCTCGCGTCGCGGTCGGCAAATTTTTGCCGATGTAATCGGGACGAATCGGCAGTTCGCGATGGCCGCGATCGACTAGGACAGCGAGCTGAATGCGCGCGGGACGCCCGAAAGAATTGATTGCGTCCATCGCCGCACGCACGGTGCGACCGGTATAAAGGACGTCATCGATAATGATTACCGTCCGGTCCTCCAGCGGTACAGGAAGATTCGACGCGTGCACGATCGGCAATTCCTTCCGCGTGCCTACATCGTCACGATGCATGGCGACATCGATGACGCCGGTTTCGATATCAGTTTTGTCGATCTCGCGAATGAAAGCCGCGATTCGATTTGCGATTTGGACGCCGCGCGACGGAATCCCTGCGAGCACTACGCCTTCTAGCTTCGGGTTTCCCTCAATGATCTCGTGCGCAATCCGGCGCAGCGCCTTACGAATTGCTTCCGCGTCCATGATCGGGACGCCGGTGGTTGGATTCTGATTTGGTTTCACGGATTCCTTGGCGACCTCGCGGGACCGCCTTAAAGGTACAAGATTAGGAGGCGGCCTGTTCTGTGCGCGCCTCCTTCCTTCGTCGCTCTCGCCAGTTGGAACGATGTTTCACGATCCAATCCAGCAGTGCTCTTTCAAAGCCGATGTCTTTACCTGCTTTTTCGCTCTCGATCCACTTGTGCTTCAAAATTTCTGCGCGTTCCGCAAGGAATTCCTTGTAGAGCGCCGACTCTTTAACGAATTGCGCTTGATCTGTTTCCGAAGGGGGCATGTCCGATTGTTCTTTCATAAGATCTCCACCTAGTCAACTCCCAACGGCTTAGTGGCCGCAATAATATCAACACTGGAATTGGACGAGTGGATCGCAGAATTATTTAGAACTCTGGTTCCGCCTCCCGCTACGGATACCTTGCCTCAGGGCACCGTTTTCCGAATACCTTCGGCAATCCGATTAAATTCGGCAGTGACCGGTGATTTAGGATCCTCGCTCACGATTGGCATCCCTCGATCGCCGCTTTCTCGCGTGGCGATGTCGATCGGAACCTGACCCAGCAATGGAACCCGCAATCGCCTGGCTTCCCGTTCACCCCCGCCTGAGCCGAAAATATCGTAACGCTTCTTATCCGACGGCGAGACGAAATAACTCATGTTTTCGATCAGGCCGAGTACCGGCACGTTCACCTTTTCGAACATCGTTGCTGCTTTGCGCGCATCGATCAAAGCTACTTCCTGCGGTGTCGTGACGATAATCGCTCCCGATAACGCGACGGTCTGTACTATCGTCAACTGAATGTCGCCCGTGCCGGGTGGAAGATCGAGCACCAGATAATCCAATTCGCCCCATTCCACCTGGCGCAGGAACTGTTGCGTGTATCGCGTCACCATCGGTCCGCGCAAAATAGCCGGCGAAGTGTCATCCAGTAGAAATCCCATCGACATCAGACGCAGTCCGTATTGCTCGATCGGGACGATCATGTTCTCATCCGTCGCCGTGGGCCGCTCGCGCGTGCCGAACATCAGCGAAATGCTGGGCCCATAAATGTCGCAATCACACAGACCGACGCGAGCACCGGTTTGCTGCAACGCCATTGCGAGATTTGCAGCGACTGTTGATTTGCCTACGCCGCCTTTACCGCTGGCGACTGCGATAACGTGTCTGACACCCGGAATCCGGGTGGTGACTGTAGCCGCGCCTGCGCCTGCGCTTGCGCCGCCAGGAGGCGCATGGATATCGATTAAAACTTTAGCGCTGCGAATGCCTTCGATTGCACGCAAGGCGCCTTCCGCATCATTTTTGATTGTTGCCGGGACGTTTGGATCATTTGTGGCGAGCGCGAGTTGAACTTTAACATCGTCGCTATCGATCTGGATCGACTTCACCAATCCGAACGAAATAATGTCGCGCGTGAAGCCCGGATATTTCACGGACTTCAACGCGTTCTTCACTTGCTCCTCGGAGATCGACATACTGAAACCTACCTACTGCGTTGGGGTTGGCTACTCTGGGGAGCGCACGCTTCCAGCGTGCTGGTGTCGGCGTTCCGCCGAAACGAACTTCTCACCGGACCGTCGTTTAGCCTGCGCAGATTGCGAATCTTCAACAAAAGTTCGCGAAGGCGAAACGTCTTCGCCAGCACGCCGCAAGCGTGCGCTCCCCAGAAGAGGGTTGCTGCGCGACTACCGATCGTGGTAATCCATCAAGGCGAACTGGCCGGTACCCGACCCTGCAGAAGATCGATGCGTTCATGCGTTTGTCCGAGTTCGACGACCAACCCCGAATAAATCCAACGCCCGAGTAACTTGTTTGCGGAAACGTAAATTGTTCCTTTTCCCTTGGGACCGGAGATCGGGATCGCCAGGTTGGATTCACCAGACGCGCCGTTTAGATTCGTGTTCCCCGAGACAAGAAATCCGTCCTTGATAGGTGAACCGAGAGCTTCAATAACAGCAGGATCCGTCTTCGCGCGCGCCAACGCCTCCTTGTAAACGTCTGTCGATTTCATCGCGCTGAAGACGATCACAAGTATTGACCCAGTGAACGCGAGCAGTAGCAGCGCCACGCTGAAACAACCCAGCGGCACGAACCATTTCCAGTTTCGCTTCCACCAGTTTGGCCCCGGTATTGCAGGTTGCGCCAGCGGTTGATCCACAAACCTCTTATACTTTAGTGATGAAGTTATTTGCAATGCATCGGTTCAAACAACCACAAGGAACGACGGCTTCATAGCCGTCGAGGGCATGACGGCTCGAAAGCCGTCACTCCTTGTAGCGCGCGGTCTAACCTTGACGCTTTCGATCGTCTTGAGGCACGATGCCGGGATGAAGCGACAACACACCGTCCGAATTTTTTTTGCAGTCCTCTTGGTAGCAATGATCGCCGGATGCGAAACTGTCCCGAGCTTGGGTCCGGCCGCGCTAACCGGGCAATGGACCAACTCGCTGGGCACAGTCTGGACTATCAATCCGGACGGTACGTTTCACGTTGCATCTACAAAGCCAAAGGCACAAATCTGGGGCACCTATACGGTTTCTGGCGACACCATCACAGTTCAGGAGACCCGCCAATCAGGGAAAGTCCCCAAAAATTGCAAAGGCCCTGGCACATATAAATTCAGCCGGCCAGACGCAAACACTCTGACCTTCGTGGTGGTGAATGACGTCTGTAAGCCGCGGACTCAGAACGTTACGCAGCAGTGGCATCTCCAGTAGACAGGGATAGGGGCGGTTCACCCGAACCGCCCAGGCGATTGAGGTCAATCGCCCCTACCAATCAGTCGAAGATAAATTTCTTCCAGCCGCTGCGCTTGCGTGGACAGATCGAAATTCCTTCGCACTGCCTGGGCTCCGGCGCGCGCGATTCGTGAAAGCAAATCGGGGTTTTGTGCTGCCTTGAGCAGCGCCCGCGCTAATGCTTCGTCATCCCGCTCTGGCACAAGCACGCCGCTAACACCATTCTCAATTGCTTCGGGAATGCCGCCGTGTTCGCTGGCGAACACCGGCAGTCCCGTGGCCATCGCTTCGAGCATCGAGTTTGGAATACCTTCTTGATTTCCATCGCGGCCGGTCTGGCTCGGGTGCACGAAGATGTGCGAGCGATAATAGATCTCTCGCAATTGCTCCTGCGAAACGAAACCGGTAAACGACACGCGGTCAGCGACACCTAGTTCGCCCGCACATTTCTGGAGTTCGGAAAGCAAAGGTCCTTCACCCGCGATCGTTAGCATGGCGTTTGGGTGCTGCTTCAAAAACGTTGAGAAAGCGCGAAGGGTTACTGGCAGACCTTTTTTCTCGATTAATCGGCCCGCCTGCACGAACTGCCATTCGCCGTTGTTCGGGAACGCGCGCTCGCGAAAGGGGAATTCCTCCAGCGGAATTCCGGTGCGATGAATCTCAATCTTCTTCGGGTCGCACCCGAGATCGACCACAGCGCGTCGCAGCGATTCTGACCTAACGAGAACCACTGTTACTGCGTCAAGCATCCGCAAAGTCGCTTCTCGATAGGCCGGTTTGTTAATGTCGACCAGGACATCGGCGCCGTGAAACGAAACGATCGCTGGATTTCTCCATGCCCGAATCAGCGGCAGGAGATGCGCGGCGATGTGGCCAAAGTAAATGTGCAAGAGGCGCGCGCGCGTTTCACCTAGAACGGTGAGCAACTCGCTCAGTTCCGCGTCCGATATCTGCCACGGCTTATCGCGCAATTGCCGAAACCAAAACCGCCGAAGGAAATGTGTTCGCGGCTTGGAAACGATGTGAACAGGCTCAAACGGATAGCACGCTGCGTTTTCACGTTTCTGCGCAATCACCATCGGAGCGCACCGTTTCAGACCGGTGATTTGCCGGTAGATATGCAACATCTCTGGTTTGAGAAATGTCGCGCAATAACAAGCGATAACCGGGCGTGACTCGGGAGTTGTACTCAACGCGCAAGATTAGATGCTCAACGTTCGGCGTCCAACCGCTAAGACCGCCATCTCATGAATGTCATTCTTACCGAAGCGAAAAATCGCTGATTATTTCTGCATCGATTGGCCATCACGAGAAACAGAGATGTTCGCCTCGCTGCTAATGACATCGTTTGCAAGTCTCTCAAAATCGATGCGTGCTAAAACAACGGTAGGGACGCCGCGCTGCGGCGTCCGGTCGGCGCAGCGCGCCGACCCTGCCATTCGCGCGCGCCAGGCGATTTGTGTCATCCCCGCACCAAAATCACGCCCAGCGTGTTGGGTGATCTCAACATGACAGCGTCATTCATTGAACGCGTTCCATAAGCCTCAAATCGAAAACTGCTCGCGCACTTCCGCCGGCACGCGAACTGGCCGGCCGGTTCGCGCGTTTATTGGGCACCAGAGTGTTCGCGCCGATGATAACAGCTGGCCATCGCTGCTTCTTCGGATTTCAGTGAACCGTTCGAACGTAAGCCGCGTCGCTTTCCCGACCCACGTCCGCAACACGATGCCATCGCCGAGACAGGCCGGAGTTTTGTAATCGATTTCGTGTCGCAACACCACCCATCCGATGCTCTCCTGTGCTTCGCTACTGGCGATCGCTTCCCAATGTGCGGTAGCGACTTCCTGAACCCATCGCAGGTAAACGGTGTTGTTTACATGATTTTGCCCGTCAATGTCGCCGGGCACCACTGACACAGACATTTCAAACGGCGCGGAGGACATCAGGGATTGAAATTCATCTCACACGCAGCCGCTGTCATCTTGTGCGAAGATATGATTGTAGAGCAGGCGCTTCGCCTGCCGAGATTGCCAACCGACGCGGTTGTCCTACAAACGGGAGATGGAATTCAGAAAATGTTAAATCGTCGCATCAATTCCTGGCGCGCTTCCATGGCCTGCGCCGGATTCATCCGGCTGAGCACTTTTTCCCGCCGCTCACGATCCATAGCTGCAAGTTCGCGCACGAGCCGGTTGTGCGCGTTCCATTTTGCATATTTGCCGGCGCCAATTCCCAACGCGAGCAGCGCGGAGGCGACCCAAACGGTAATGTCGGTCGAGGTAACAAGAAGCATAAGCGTCGAAAGCCGTTCGCCTAACGTTCCCTCTTCATAACTAAGTTCAAGCGGCACACGGGGAGCGCGCGCGCCCGGCCCGCCCTTTTCCAGAAAGTGTCCCGCGAGGCGCGTGACACAGCGGGCGAGGCGCCCGCGCTCCCCAGCGTCATTGCGCAGCCGTGATTTGACCTTCGTGAGACAGGAGGGACATTTTCGCCGTGGCTGCCCGCATCATGATCGTGTGCGTTGTGTGCATTGCTGCTTATTTTTCCGCTGCACCCCTGACGCAAGCACAGGAGGCGACTTCGTCGAATCTTCCGGATCAATTTCAGACCGGCGAGATGATTCAAATTCACAAATCGAAAAAGAAAAAGATGGAGGCAATTTCAAAAACTGTCGCAACCGCTCCAACGCAGGACACTGCACCTGTACCTGAACAGCCGTTGGCTTCAGAAGAAGGGCCGTCACAGATCGTCCCAGTGGTAGAGAAAAAGGCAGAGCCCGACCGGAGCCCTGACTCAATGCCACCAAGTCAAAAAACGGCACCCACAATCGAAGAAGCGTCTTCTGCGGAACAGCCGGAAGTAGTCGCCGCGCCTGTCGAGAAGAAACACCGACTGAGAAAACGACCGCGACCTGCTGTGCAACCGGAGGTGGCGACTATTTCGGCGCCCGTTCCGGTGTCGCTTTCGGTGGCACAATCCATGGCAATCACCGCGCCGTTGCCTGATTACACGTACGAAATGAAACGACGTAACCTCACCGGAAGCGGTACTTGCGTAGTGAGCGTTGATCCCGCGACGGGAACAGTGACCAATGCAACCATGTTCCAAAGCACCGGCACCCCGCTACTAGACAAGCTCACCATCCAAACATTCAAAAACTGGCGTTTTAAGCCCGGCACTGTGTCCGAGGTTCGAATACCGATCAGCTACGAATGAGGTGAGTTTAGGATGAGACGAATCCGCCAGGTTCGTTAGGCATCCCATTCCTCGACGATCTCGCCGTCGATCTCATAGTAAACCCGTCGATTGACTGGTGTGAAGTCTGATGGTCGCCTCTAAAGGACCTTTCACTAATTCTTGAATGGCAGCCGTGTTATTGAGGTAGCGATTGGCGTCACCCGTAAAGCGAAGAATGACTTTCCTGCCATCTCGGTGTAAGCCGCGAGAGTACATGTAAAGAGGCTGCGCACCTTCACTTTGCGAGCTGGAGCTCAGGGCGTCGGGGAAAAAATATGAGGAGAACTGTTTGTCCGGGCACTGGGATGACAATGTAAGCAACCCACAGACAACGCCTTCCAGCGTTTTGAAATCGCCCGGAATAGTCGTCTCGAGGAGAAAGTCTCTACCAGTGTCGGAGAAACGCTGAGAGTGCGGTAAAACGACCTTCGTGTCGGCCAGTGCCGCAGCGAATGGACAAGTGGCAAGCAATATTGCTGTGGCTATGCGAACGTTCATAGGCCTAGACCTTATGGCTGCGGGCGCGAGGTGAGCGCGCGAGCACTGGGTTGAAAAGGTGAGTGTGTTTGCCGTTCATATTTTCTCGCGGGCTACTCCTCCTTTTTTGAGGTGGAGCAGAGCCGCACCAACGGCCGGAACAC
>DASYSX010000191.1:0-8499 GCA_036002955.1 Candidatus Udaeobacter sp.
CTTAGCTCATCCCGAGGGAGTCGAGTGTCGGCTCGTCGATTGCCGCTGTCTGGGCGAGTCCCTGTTCGCCTTGGTAGGCGGTAAGTGCTTCCCGAGTCAACGGTCCAAGCAATCCATCCACTTCACCTTTGTAATAGCCCATTTGTTGTAGCACACTTTGTACGTCGGCGATCACTTTATCCGGCGGCTCAGCATGTTGACCGGCATAGATCGGTCCGTCGTAGGCATAATATTGGGCTGAAGGGCTGTAACCCCACGCTGGGAACCAGTAGCCATTGTTGAAGAAATAGTAACCTCCACCGATCAGCTCCACACGGTTGTAATGCGAGTGATACCATCCCTGATCGTGCCATTGCGGATGATAGGAGCGGAATACTTCATAATGCTGCCCTTGCCAGCGATCACTTCCTTGAATGCGATAATTTTGATTGTACGTAACTGCCGGAATCTGCTGCGGCTTCGGCTGCGCACGAAAGTTCGCGTGCTGCGATTTGATCTGTTGCACCTGTTGCGGATCTGGCTTTTTCGCCTTGGCACCCATGTTCGCCTGCGCGTTTTGTTGTCCTGCAGCCGGAACCGGCGAAGTTGCACCCGTTCCCGCGGCGCCTGCAGCCGGACCTGCTGGGTTAGTAGTTGTTTTCGTGGCGGCTTCGCCTTTCATGCCTTTTCTTCGCTGCTCAACCCGCTGCTGTCTCGCAGTGGGCGTTGACGTGCCGGCTGGTTCACCAGAAACATTTGTTTTCGGGGTAGTCGCAGATTGCTGGTGCGTGGGAGCATTGTGCCCTTTGATTGCGCCAGGCTCATTGGTAGCTCCGTGTTCATGCCCAGCCCCCTGTTGTTTCATTGCACCAGTGTCATGGGTAGCGCCATGTTGTTGCTGCGTTGTTCCCGGGTGCGTCGCGGGCGGAGCCTGCGGTTTCGGCTGTGCCTGGTTTGCGTGCGCTTTTTCTGGGGCGTGCTTATTCGTTGATGGTGATTGGTGTTCGACTGGCTGTTGGGCAAAGGCGGCTCCTGCCAGCCCTAATGAACAGCCTATCAGTAAACTCGTAATTTTTTTCATAATCATGGTTGGTCGTGAGAAGTTCGCGATCTATTCAGGTTCTTCCTGGATTTTACTTAGCCGCGGCTGGTTTACCCACCGTGGCGGGCGAATCCTAATGCGGCATCGATCGCCTACCATAGTTCGTGCGATCGCACGTATCCGGTTCCCTCCCAACGAGAATTACAACTCGATAAGCCCCGCTGCTCTGCACTCATTCGTGATTTTCCTTTTAACCTTTCGTCGTGGCATCCATCAGCGCCTTGAAAATCGAAGCGATGCAAAAGGGAAAATTCAAAACACTGTGGTCATCGAGGTGGCCACGATAGTTAAAGGGAAAACATTTTATGAACTTATCCGTCGAAACAAAAGTGGCGATCGCAGTGGCAACGAGCTTCGTTGTGTTAATGATGGGCGCCATGGCTCAGGGGTAGCGAACACAGCGTGTTGGACATAGCTTCTGCTGAGGTTCACTAGAACCTTGTGATGTGCTCGAATCGCGGAAATAACTCGCGTTTGGATCACTTACGACTCCTTACGGATCTTCAAGTCCTTTACTGGGCGGCGACCAGGAGTTGTTACATCAGTTAAAGTGACGCACGTTAAGTGAAGGAATCGATCCTGCGGCGAGTTCCCGGTCGTCTGAATCTCAACCCATTTTTCGCGAAACAAAGAGCCGCGTGACGGAATACATCACGCGGCTCTCGAAATGGCTGCCGGCTGTTACACCAGGCCAAGGGTGGCAAGTGTCGGCTCGTCGATTGCCGATGTTACTGACAACCCGTTGTCCGATTGGTAAGCGGCGATAGCTTCCCGCGTCATCGGTCCAAGGACGCCATCGATGGGTCCATCGTAGTAACCGGCGCGTGCCAGCTGTTCCTGAACGTTGACTGTCACCTGGTCGGGCGACAATCCGTTGTAGGCGTAGATCGGGCCGTCATATACATAACTCACGGACGGCGCATAACCCCATGCCGGGAACCAGTAGCCGGCGTTCCAGTAATACCACCCGTTATTCACGAAGACGATCCGATTGTAGTGGCTTCTCCACCAATTGCGATCGTGCCATTGCCTGTTGTAGTTGCGAAAGGCCGCATAGCGCTGGCCGCGGAAAGCGTCACCGCGCCAGTTGTTAGTGACTCGCACGTTGCCTCCGCGATAATAGGTGGCGTTCCCAGTTCGGTTGATCGCGAAGTTTCGGGTTCGGCTGACCGCAACGTTGTTGCGGGCGCGAAGCTCATTCGCGTTACGAACACGATTAACCTCCGCGTCCTTTGTGCGGTTAACCGCGGCGTTTCGTTCACGATTCGCCTCGAAATTTCTAGTCCGATTAACTGCCACGTTTCTATTGCGATTCGCCGCAAGATTGCGCTCGCGAGCTGTAGCTGGCGTCGTTTTCGCCGGCCGGGCAGCCGGGGTTTTCACCGCAACGTCACGTGGCGCACGAGACGCCTGTGAATTCCGCTGATGAGTGCTTTTGTTCCTCGCGACGTTTCGTTCGCGAACCGTAGCTGGCGTGGCGACCCTGTGCGATGAGGGCGTCGCAGCTACAGGCTTTCGATTGACTGCAGAATTGCTACGCGGCTTCGCGTACAACTGCTGCCGAGACTGTGCTGTTGGAACATTACGATGCGCGGCCAGGGTTCTGCCCGTGTTTCCGGGACGTGCCGGCTGAACTTTCGCTGTTCGCTGCTGCGGCTTTGCTCTTTCGGGTTGTTTGTTCTTCGCTGCTTGCGCTCCTCCCGCTGTGAGCGTCAGCGCAAGGCTTCCAATGCATATTGTATACAGAATTGTTTTCATATTTCCCTTCATTTTCCATTTTGAAGGTTAGACCAAACTGCATAGCCAATTATTCAACATCGTTAAGTATTCTGCTTCAGCCTGTCCGACGCGTATCCCTGAACCGCGTCGTCTACGGCCACTTACGACTGCAGGAGCTCCAGCCAGTTTTTGAATGGATCGATCCCTTCGTCAACACAGCGACTCGAGATAATCTTGCCTGCTTCCTCAGAATCGCGTCATCTCGTAGAGAGAGCAGAGTAGAACATGAAATCGTACGTCCTAAAATTTTCCGATCGGGAAGAAGGACCATACGTAGAAACACAAATGGCACAGATGTTCGCCGACCGGCGTATTGATCGAAACACGCCATGCAAACCTGTCAGTGGTGGCGACTGGAAATCGGTCGATGATTATTTGCCGATGCTGAAATACGGAACGCAACTGCCGCCGCCTTCCCCAATTCCAAGCGCTCCTCCGGCAGCCCCACCGGTTTTGTCGTCATCCCAACGCGTCTCAGTCGTAGATTTCGATATTCCGTTCGGATCGGTTCTGAAGATCATGTTCAAATGGATGGCGGCAGCGTTCGTCGTTTTTTGCTGCTTCCTGCCGGTGATTTTTGTTCTGTGGCTATTTGTGGCGGCGATATTCGCGGCACTCTTTAGCGGCGTGATGTCCACTTTTCATCCCCGATGAGTTGTCGGTGCTTGATTTTGGTCGCTGAACTTCGCTTGAATGCCCGAGCGTTTTCGCAAAAGGTTAGGTAAACACGAACGGCAAAGGGATGCGGAGGTAAAAAATTATGAACAACGGCCCAACAATCAGCATCGGTTCAACTGGTCGCGACGTACGAAGACTGCAGCGTATCTTTGTAATGACGAAGGTGCTCGCCGTCGGCAACATCACAGGCACTTTCGACTCGACAACGGAACAGGCGGTCAAAGATTTCCAGCAAGGCGCAGGCTTGACGGTGGACGGCATCGTGGGGCCGATGACATGGCAGTCGCTTCCGGCGGATCCAAATACGCCGGTCTTAGCGCGTGGTGCGTCGGGCAGCGTTGTGACCTCGTTACAAAAAGGTCTCAAGAAATATTCAACTCCTGCGACTGATCCGGGAGCTGTGGATGGTGACTTTGGGCCGCAAACCGAAGCCGCTGTCAAAGCCTACCAACAGGATCGAGGTGTCCAAGCGGACGGAGTTGTCGGCGACCAGACCTGGTGGGTTCCGGCCGGAGCCGCCGGAGCGACTCTTGCTTCGCTGTCCGGACTTACAACGGTTTGATTGAGTCGGGCCGAAATTTTGCGGACCTACACGCATGGGCCGCAGAGTTATCGCGATTAGGGCTCTGCTGTTATTGTCCGCGGCTTGCTGGTGGAACGATACCGTTCATGCGCAGATACTCGACCATCTGCCCGTAATGATCGAAGCAATGAGCTGCGGCAAACGTTGCCAGGAATAGGCGCGTGGTGGCCTTGCCACTCTTCGACGTAATCGGTTCGATGAGATTCGAGCTGTTCAGCGTCGCGACTGATTTGTGGCCGAATGCGAAGGAATCTTTTACAAACTTAATGATTTCGGCCTTGGCTGTCATGTTGTCGGGACCTTTTCCGTCGTTGACCGTGTCTGGAGGTTTCTCGCCTGTGATCGGCGACCAAATGAGATAGTTGGACGCGGCGATATGCTTAAGCTGTTGGGCAAACGTGCGTACACCTTTGTAGTCGCTGCCGGAAATGTTCAGCTTTTCCGGAGAAAAATCGAACTTCTCCTCCGGCATCGCCTCAGCCGCTTCGACCACTTCCTTCTCAACAAGACTAATCTCACGATCGATCGCTGATGCGATGGTAGGCGGAGTTGACGGCGATGTGGACGCGCCGGCTGCAGCAGAGCTTTTGGCTGCTTGTGCATAAGCCGAAACCGAAGCCAGGGACAATGCTGCTGCTAGCAATAAGGAAGTTTGGAACTGTGCCATAGGATCATCGTTCTTTGTTTGTTTGAGGTTGTCAGGCAATAGGCTACGCGGCAACGAACCAGAAATCGAATCACATCTAATTCTGAACTCCGAAAAAGAAATTAATCAAAAAGCAGGAAACAAGTGAATCGGCCTAACAAATCAGAAATCGTTTCAGCTGATCGGCTCTTTCAGCGGGAAAGTTAGCTGACCGGGCAAGTTACTATCAGTATCGTCATTCAAAATTTCGCTGAGTTTGGATAACAGTCACAGCTCTTGCCGCAATCGCTGGGATGAGAATCGAGTTATCTACGGCGAAGGCGTCGCGTCGTCGTCGAGCGACATTGGGATTACGCCAGGGATTGTCCCGGGCGAAGCAAGCAACATACCGGTTTTAGCCGCTGGATGCATCGTCGCTTGCACTTGGAGAGTGATTTTTTGATCTCCACGCATGACGGTTATCGGGACGGTGTCTCCAGCAGTGATGTAGAAGGAAGCATCAAATACATCCTCAGGATCACTTATTTTTTTCTTTCCTACTTCTAGCAGCACGTCGCCTTCTTTAAGCCCAGCGCGTCCCGCTGGCGCGTCCTCCGCGACCTGTGTTACCATCGCTCGCGAGCCTTCGACCTGTTGCGACGCCGGCGAAACATTGTTTACCCCAATCCATCCGTGTCGAGCCTCGCCGAAGCGAACAAAGTCGCTGCGAATTTTCTCCGCAGCCTCGATCGGCACAGCATAACAGGCGGCATTATTTTCCAGACCGCTAACGACGATCCCAACGACTTCCCCTTTCATGTTCAACAGCGGAGCGCCGGCCTCGCCGCGCTGGGTCGGAGCGTTCACGCGCAAATGGATGGTGGAAAAATAACGACCGAGACATTTCCGATCGAACCCAGCGATCCAGCCGAAGTTCGGTGTCTTCGGCAGATCCAGAGGATAACCGACCGATATAACCGGGGCCGCCATTTCAAGTTCGTCGGATTTGCCAATTGGCAGGGCCGGCGTGGTCTCGTCCACCTTCAAGATGGCTGTCCCGCTGCGAATGTCTGCCACGAGTTGGCGGGCCGGACATTTCTTGCCGCCAAATTCGACTGTGAAATTGCCGGCTTCGCCTCCGACGGTGTATGCAGTGTAAAGTGTCCCTGTCGGGTCGACGAAAAATCCGGTGCCGCAAATCTCGCTGTGCTTATCCACGCCGTGAATCTTAACTACCGCTTTGGCGGCCCGCTCGAAAACCTCTCGGACCTGGTGGCTGATTGTCGCCGTGGCGGATTGGTCCTGGCCGAAAAGCAAGCTCGCGCCTGAACAGAAGGCCAGCGCGAATACTACGACCGCGCGGCGCTTAGAACTTGAAAGTGGGCTCATAACTCACGGGGACGCTATCGAGCACGTAACGTGGCGGTGCGGCTCGGTGAGTCTGGGCGCTTTCACGAAAACTGCGAAGCGGCTGCGTCCTGAAAATCTGCGTAGAGACCGGTGATGCAAGATTCCATTCTTGATCGGAATTCACTGGTACCGATAAGGTGAGCGGACTCTGACTAGCGACGCGAGCCGTCTCGGGTTGCTGATAAACCTTTAATGAGAAGATAGCTGCGCAAACGAGCATTGCGGCGACCGCAGTGGGATACGAGGCGAGCGATCGAATATCCAGTTGCAGCATGAAATTGTGTGCGCGTTCCAAACAGATGCGCCAAAGCGGCTGCCGCAGCAATTCATCGCGTTGCCGACGATGGAATTCGTGAAGGAAATTTTCGAAATAGGCGGGTGGCGGTTGCTCGTATCGCTTCAGCCGAAGCAGCCTCGCAATTTCGTTATCGTTAAACTCGTCCATTTTTTTGCAGTCGTTACGAGACAGGATTTTTCCGAAATTCGTCCAGGTAATTTTGCAACTGCCGGTTCGCGTAAAAGAGCCTCGAACGTACCGTTCCTTCGGAGACACGCAAGATTTTACTGATTTCGGCGTGAGGCATTCCCTGAATGTGGAACATAGTGACGACTGCTCTGTGATCTTCAGACAATTTCATCATAGCCTCGTTCAATCTTCGCTGCAGTTCCGAGAGGTCGGCTTCACGCACGGGGCTGCTCGTAGCAGTGGCTTCCATGAACTCTTTGTCGTTCTGTATGCTCGCGTCGACGTCATCCAAACTCAGTTGAAATCGGCGTCCGCGTTTTTTGAGGAAATTAAGGCTCATGTTCACGGCGATGGAATGAATCCAGGTGTAAAACGAGGATTTGCCGCGGAACCCGCGAATCGCTTTATAGGCTTTAGCGAAAATGTCCTGCAAAAGGTCGTTCGTGTCCTCGTGGTTGGACGTCATGTTGTAGACCAGCCCGTAGAGGCGTGGTGTGTACTTGACTACAAGATCGTCGAACGCACTGGCCTCTCCCGCCTGGGTGCGCTTTACCAAATCCTGGTCTGGGTCGCTTCTTGGCTGGTCCATCGCCTGGCGCTTAGACTTAACACGCGCCTGAAGACCCGACGATAACAAATCGGAAATTCGGCGAGCAGGTAAAGCGAGTGCGTGGTCCATATGTTGAGTGCTGGATTAGCGGCGGTCGCGGATCGACATCAACCAGAGCAAATTGCCCAGTGCCGCAACGAATGCGGCAATATAAGTAAGCGCGGCGGCGTTCAGCACCTTATTCACGCCGGCCGCTTCTTCCCCGGGCTGTATGATCCCCATTTCGCGCAAGATGATTTTTGCGCGTCGCGACGCGTCGAACTCCACGGGTAACGTAATCAATTGGAATACCAGCAGAATTAAATAGCACCAGATACCGAGCGTAATGAGACCGCTAATCCTAAAGAACAAGCCACCGATAATGATGAACGGCAGCATCTGTGACGCGATCATTGTCACCGGCACAATTGCCATACGGGCCTTCAGCGGCGCGTACGCGCGGGCGTGTTGAATCGCGTGCCCGCACTCGTGCGCAGAGATGCCCAATGCTGCCACTGAAGGCGTATTGTAAACGTTGCTCGAGAGATGCAGCTGCTTCTTGGTTGGATCGTAATGGTCACCGAGAAAATCGTTCGTCTCTACGACGTCAACATCATGAATTTGCGCTGCCTGGAGGACTTCGCGTGCGCATTCAGCTCCGGTGATATTCCCGTTCGCACGCACCTTGCTCCAACGGCTGAACGCGCTGGTCACCCGAATCTGCGCCCAAATTCCAATGATCAACGGGACGCCAATGTACAGCAGCCAGTTAGGACCCAAACCAAAGCCTAATGGGCTGCCGATATACAGCAGGTAGCTGGATCCCAAAAGAAAACCCAATAAAGGATACATGTGGGTATTATTTTACCGCCGCGAGGCGACTTGTCACGTCGCGGGGTAGGAGATTTAGACTCCTAACCGCATTGCACGTTCATTTGACTTCAAGGAGCGGCTGCTTCCCAGCCGCCGCCGATATAGACATGGCGGTCGCCCAGACCGCCGCTCCTTGGGAGCTTCAAATTTCCAACTGCTTCGGAAAACGCGACAGGATTCGGTAGCCTGTTTTCGTAACAACTACCACATCCTCCAAACGCGTGCCGCCTACGCCGGGATAGTATAGACCCGGTTCGACCGTGAGCACCTGCCGATCTTTCAAAACAACTTTTTGCAGGCGCGGATGCTCGTGGATTTCCAGACCGAGGCCGTGGCCGGTTCCGTGGAAAAACCCGACGCGCCTGCCGTTGCGCACTCCGGTCGTGAAACCGCGACTGGCGAATAATTCCTGAAT
>DASYSX010000192.1:0-5012 GCA_036002955.1 Candidatus Udaeobacter sp.
AACGATTAATTTCGGATCCCTTATTTTGAGCTGACGCAAACGACAGGTTTAGATCCACTTTCCTACGGGTGACCTGCGTCGGCGAAGTTAATTTCCCGTGTTCGGATTGCACATGCTGTGCATTTCACGTTGCAATTGTTCCCCGCTAGCTCTTTTCACGTTCAAAGTACCGGCCTCTGTGGCCCCGTCGGAAACTTCGACCCAGCGACCACCTGTATGACTGCCTGTAGCCGGCGGCATCCAAACCATGTGCTTCCCTTTCTTTTGCTCCGTGCTTGCTTGGCCTGCCGCCACGGGCTTCAGATCAAAATTCAATTGTGTTATTTGATCTGACTTGGTTTTCGTATTGCCAATGTTGGCCTTCACTGCACCATTGACTACGAGCGAAACCCGATAAACACCGGGTTGTAGGCCCTGTGAAATGTAGCGACCGTGTGTATCGGTCTTCACCGTATTGAAGAGTTGTTTGCCGTTTTGCGACTCAACCCGAATATCCGCGCCCTTAATCGGCTTTCCCTGGGCGTCCTTTACGATGCCCTGAATGCTTGCTGGTCCCGCCCAGGCGTTAACAGCACAAAGGAGGAACCCCATTAACCCGATCTGCAATGATTTAATAAACATAGATGAATAGATAAGATGATTCATTAATTCCTACAGGAAAAAAGAGGCGAAGTTCCAAAATGATTTGCTGAATGACGAAAAAAGAGACGTTTTCGACAATGGACTGTTGGTGTAACCGCGGCTCTGTGAGGCGGGGGCACACAGGGCCGCACCTGTGTGGTGGCTACAGATCAAAAGCGTTTTCTCAATCCGACGTACCAGGTTACGGCGCTTGATTTTGCCTGTCGCTTCGCCACAGCCGTTTTCGAAGGAGCCATTCCTAAAAATGCTGTGCCAGCCGACGACATCGCTTAGCTAGTTCGATGGGAAGCGGCGTCAAGGGAAGGGCGTCGGTCCCTGGATTGGAAGTGAACCTGGCTGTTGGGTCAGTTGTTGGCGGCGTAGATCGTCACCAGAGGCTGCATGGATGTTGGAATCGGAGGCGGCCTTCCCGTACTCGTCGACTTCGACCCAGTTACCACCAAGGTGACTTCCGGTACGAGCCGGCATCCACACGACATGGTTTCCTTTCTTTCGCTCGGTGGTTCCTTGGGTCGTCGCCAGCCGTTTCAGATCGAAGTTGAGTTCAGTAGCCTGATCTTGCTTAGTTTTTATGTTGGTAATAGACGCTTTGACTGCGCCATTCACTAACAACGTTACCCGGTAAATTCTAAGCTGCAGCCCCTGTGAAATATAGCGACCTCTCGCATCAGTTTTTACGGTTTTGAAGAGCTGCTTACCATCTACCGATTCAATCCGAACATCCGAGCCTTTAATCGGTTGTCCCTTTGCGTCCGTAACAGTCCCTTGAATGCTCGCGGGTCCAGCCCAGGCGTTCGCAGCACAAAGGAGGAACCCCATTAAACCGATCTGCAATGATTTAGTAAACATAGATAAATTTTGGTTCACTAATTCCTACAGGAAAAAAGAGGCGAGGTTCTGAAATCGCTTGATGAATGAGGGAAAGGCGACGCTTCCGCGAGTGGGCTGTTGCTACAGTCGGGCCCCTTTTGAGGCGCGGCCACACGCCAACAGGGCCGTGGCTACAGATTAGAAGCGTTTTTTCATCGCGACGTCCCAATTACGACCCTTGATGTTGGTCGTCGCTTCGTTGTAGTCGTTTTCAGATTACCACCTATGAGTGGTGTATGTCCGGATGTTGGAATCGGAATGTTCATTCCCCTTGTCGTCGACTTCGACCCAATTACCGCCGAGGTGGGTCCCGGTACGACCTGGCATCCATACAATGTGCTTTCCACTCTTTGCAATATTACCTGCCTGGGATGTTGGCCTGAAATCGAAATTCAACTCAGTCGGTTGATTCTCCTTGGTCCGCGTGTTCATGATGGACGCCTTGACCGTCCCACTCACGAGCAATGTGACCCGATAGACGCCCGATTGCAGTCCCTGTGAAATATAGCGGCCCTGTGTATCAGTCTTTACTGTGGTGAACACTTGTTTGCCGTCTCGGGATTCGATGCGAACGTCTGCGCCTTTAATCGGTTCGCCTTTTGCATCTTTGACAAACCCCTTAAGAGACGCTGGCCCGTCCGCCGTAATTTTGTTCGTTCGGAAATCGGCTTCCGGTGCGCGATCATGCACACTGGTGTTGGGTGCCGTCTTTGGAGGCGCAGCGGTCATGTCCGCTGTGGTCTTAGCCGTTCGGAGCTCTGCTTCCGATGCGCGATCACGAAGACTAGTGTTCAATGCCGTCTCTGGATGCACAGCGGCCACGCCGGTGATTTTGTTCATTGGGAGCTCGGCTTCCGATGCGCGATCATGCACTGTAGTGTGGAATGCCACCTCTGGAGGCGCAGCGATTACGTCCGCTGTAATTTTGTTGGTCCGGGGACTGGGTGCCAATGCGAGATCACGCGCACTGCCAGTGAATGCCGTCTCTCGAGGCGCAGCAGTCACTCCAATGTTCGGGCGGTGCAGTTCGAAATCTCCCGGATATATGTGACCCGGAACTGCAAATGCATCAGATGGATTTTGTATGGCCATGCTAGCGTCGATAGCGCTTACTCCCAGCGGATGGGTTACATCGCTGAAAAGTCCCTGTAGATAACGGTCGTATACCCTATTGGCGGGTTGTTCGTGCGCGGAAAGCCGATCGGCGAACTTGCTCTTGAGCGCATCGGCGATAGACCGGCCGATTTCGTCTTGCAATGCAAACGCGCTGTCGAACTCGCGCTCGTAAGTTTCCGTCCAAATGCGAAAACCGTTTCGTGCATCGACCAGTTCGGCTGTCACGCGAACGCGGTTACCTTGCCGCTGCAAACTTCCTTCAAGCACATTTCCAACGTTGAGTTTTTCCCCGACCTCCCTTGTGTTTTTTCCTTTCAATGAGAATGACGAAGCTCGCCCGACCACGCGCAAACCGTTGACCTGCGTCAACGTACGGAGAATCTCCTCGCTGATGCCGTCACACAAATATTCCTGATCTTTCGCCCCGGTAGAATCGGTAAAGGGTAGAACCGCAATGCTCCTGTCCGGGGGATTAAACTGCGAGGCATGGAAGAGTTCGCCGCGAAATAACCAAACTGCAGCTGCGCCTAAAAGCAGACCGGCAGTCGCTGCTCCAACCAGTTTGGGATTACGCTGCGACCATCGCCAGAGCCGCGCTGGAGGGGAGACTGGACGGGCAACGATTGGACGGCCCGCGAGCCAATGCTCAAGATCGGCGGCAAGGTCTCCGGCGGACTGGTAGCGCGCTTTTGGATTGCGTTCGAGACATCGCGCACAAATCGTCTCCAAATCGCGATCAAGCGATGGTGCCAGCGAGCGTAGTTTGGGCGCCTGCGTTTCAGACGCTTGGCGAATCACGGAAACCGGATTTGAACCCAGGAATGGTGGACGTCCGGCAAGTACGTTGAACAGAACTGCGCCGAGACTGTAAACATCGGCAACTGGGGTAAAACCCACGGCTGCGTCACCGGCCTGTTCGGGCGCAATAAAACCTGCGGTTCCGAAGGTGGTCAGCGACCTTGTGAGATCGTTGTTGCCATCCAGCAGCTTCGCCAAACCGAAATCGCTGACCAATGGCTCGCCTCGCTCGTTGAGGAGAATGTTTCCCGGTTTTAGGTCGCGATGCAGAACTCCACGGCTGTGGGCGTATTCGACAGCATGCGCGACTTTTGCCATGAGTTGCACGCACTTCCGCGGTTCATCGCGCAGAGAAGCTGCGTTCTCCTGCAAGCTTCCCTTCTCCGCGAACTTCATGCTGAAAAACGGCAGTCCATCCTCGCTTTCACTCACTTCATAAATCGGAAGGATGTTTGGATGATCCAAACTGGCCACCGCCTGAGCTTCTCGTCGGAAACGCTGCAGTGCTCCGTGAGAATCAGCGCGATAACTAAGGACGCGCTTTACCGCGACGATGCGCCGGGAATGTCGTTGCCTGGCGCGATAGATCACTCCCATGCCGCCGCAACCGATCTGTTCGAGAATTTCGTAATTTCCCAGGAACCAGGACTTGTTAGGCGCGTCCACTTCCCCGAGAACGGTTTGAAAAAACGCCTGAGATACGTCGTCACCGCCTTGCAACCCCTCGCGCAAGAGGCAGCTCACGCAAATTCCGGTGTCGAGCCGCAAGGTTGCTCCACATTTCTCGCATTTTGTGTACTCTTTGGTAGCGCTCTGGAGCTGATCGGGGCGTAGATCTGAAGCGGCCATAGCAATTACTCGGTTCCTGTTGCGAGTAACGCACACAGGTACCGGATTTCATCATCCACGTCGGCAGGATCTTCAACGGTTTGCGCGACTTCATCGCGCAGCAGACTGCGGTAACGCTGTCGCATGTTGTGCAGCTGTTTTTTCACGGCGGTTTCTGCCATTCCCAGTTCCGCGGATAATTTCGCATATGATACTTCATCGCGTTCGTCTGTAAGACGGGAACTTAGTGCCTGGAAGAGCCAGAGCTTACCTTTGCTTTCACATTCTTCTCTCAACCGTTGAAACGCGTGTTCCACAACCGTCGTCGCCCAAGTGAGGTCGAAGACGCGCTCCGGCGGCAAAGAGTGGAGTGCTTGAACCGAGATGGATAATTGCGACGGCGCTTCCGCCATCCAATCGTCCCAGGAAATAAATTCCACGTCGCCGCCGCGTTTGTGGGCATGAGCTTTCTCGGCGGCATTAACAAGAAAATTCTGGAGCGACTTAAGCAAGAGCGAGCGGAAGCGCCCGCGATTACGATCGGCGTGCTGCAGCCAGTCGTTCTTGAGAATTGTCACAAAGAAATCCTGCGTGCGATCCTGTGCGTCCTCAATCGAATAGCCGCGTGCGCGCACAAACAAGAAAATGGGTCGCCAATAAACCCGGCAAAGTTCGGCCAGGGCAGCGCGAGCTTTTTGTTCTTCACTCCCCAAATTGGACGCCGAAAGAATCAGACTCCAGCGGGTAGTTACAAACTC
>DASYSX010000193.1:0-3217 GCA_036002955.1 Candidatus Udaeobacter sp.
CACACCGCCGGCTGCCTGTGCTGTCATTTCATGCAAGCGGACTAATCGAGGTTCACCGCCAGTGGTCAGGATGATGAGCGGCAACTCAGACCAGGAGGGTTGCGCGGCTAGCGCTTCCAATAGATGCGATAAGCTGCCCAACTCGAGAGCTTCCTCCGTAAGTATGAGCGCACCTGCACCGACCTGAATATGCGCGGCGCATTCTGCCAGTGAACCGCAAATCAGTGCTTCAAACCCGTGCCGATCCAGCAACTCCGCCATGACGTGAGCGTCCCGTCCGACAGGCGCAATGATCAGGACGCGCTCCGTCGAATTATTCTTTTTCATCAGAACCCCCGCATCACTTGCCCTGTGTCGCCGCGAAACACAGGCGCTCCCGTCAAAACGCCGTGAAAGTCCTTCAAGGGCTGACCGACTCGAATGCCCTTGCCAGTCTCCAGTTTGAATTCGCGAATGGTTTTTTCATGGCGGCCGCTTCGCTTTTTAATCACCGCTATCGATTGTCTGATCTCGCCTGCCGCTTCGAAGTACCGCAGGTTCAGCACGGTGTCCGATAGGTAGCTAAGGTCTACGGGGGACTCTGCGGAAGAGACCAGCCCGTGCTGCGCCAAAATGAGGATGGTCAAAACGCCCTGGTAATTCAGGTAAGTGACAAGCTCGTGAAGTTGATTGGTAAGGTACTTCTCGCCAGGCATCGAGTTGAGATATCCATTAAGGGTGTCGATCACCACGAGTTTGCAGCCCTCGTTCACCTGGTCCTTAATGCGGGCAGCGAATTCGCCGGGCGAAATCTCCGCGGGATCCACTTGCTGTACGGTGATGGCTCCGTTTTTAACGTACTTTTCTAAATCAAGGCCCAATGCCCTGGCGCGAGCGAGCATGATAGAACGCGTTTCATCAAAGGCGAAGAGTATCGCCCGGTCACCCTTGGAGGCCATTTGCCTGGCATACTGCAAAGCCAGCGTGGATTTGCCTGTGCCTGCGGTACCAAGAATTAGCGTCGTGGTGCCACGATCCAACCCGCCGCCAAATAAATCGTCCAGCTCTTTGATGCCACTGGAAACCGGCTCACGTTCGATTTTTGTGCGGTGCTCCGCCGCTACAAGACGCGGAAACACGCGCAAGCCACCGGTATCGATTATGTAATCGTGATAGCCTTCGCGAAATTTAACCCCTCGCAGTTTGAGCACGCGCAGTCGCCGTCGCGATTTGCCGTAGTCCGGAGAAAGCTGCTCCATCTCAATAACTCCGTGGCTCAGGCTCAGCACATGCGGATCAGTTCCGATTATGCCTCCTGTCATTTTGTCGTCGAGCAACACCACTGTGCTCCGGGTCTGCGCGAAATGCCGTTTTAAATGCAGCAATTCGCGTCGGTAACGTAACGGCGTTTCCGCCAGCAACCGAAATTCGGAGAGCGAATCAAACACGATACGTGCGGGACGCCTTTTGCTCACCTCATCGATCAATAATTTGCTGACTGTATTCAGTTCCATCTCGGAAGGACGAAAAATTGTCGTCTGCGATTCGGGACGCAGGAGTTGTTCGATCGAGGACAATTCGAGTAACGGAATAGCTTCCAGTGACCAGCCATGTGAGCGTGTCACCTTCAACAATTCTTCGCGCGTCTCGGAGAGAGTTACATAAAAAACCGATTCACCACGGCGCACACCTTCGAGCAAGAATTGCAACGCCACGGTCGTTTTGCCAGACCCGGGATCGCCTTGAATCAGATAAAAACAACCGCGCGGTAAACCGCCGGCCATGATGTCGTCTAACCCTTCGACTCCGCTCGAGCAACGTGCATCCTTCAAAACAGCGGAACCGGTTGCCTTAGATTTACCCTTTTTCATTATTCAGCCTCAGTGGAGAGGTTCGCTGCTCTCACTACATGCGCGCGAGCCGCAACTATCAATACAAACTCTACCGAGCATGTTAGGCAAAGTCTGATCGCGGTCTAGACCAAGCCATATGAGCAATGGTCGGCAAAGTTCTGGTCAGCGCCGCGCGGACAACTGCGAATTCGCGGTAGCGGTAGGCTGGTAGAATCGCAGCGCCTCGATGTCGCTGCCAAGTTCGCGCAACGGGTAAAAGCCTTTCGCTGAGCCGGCGCCCGGATCGCGCACGAGATAGTCGAAACCATCTTTCCCTGCGATGACGACAAAATGCGTGATGCCACTACCCAAACGCACGCGCACAATCACGGGATTCCCGTGAGCGATATTCGAGTCGATCAATTGATACGAAGGCAGGTCTTCGTAGACGTGTCGGACGCGGTCGGGCGCGAACCATGCTGCGCGATCCCAGTAAAGCCAGCCCTGCTCCGTGTATCCGCCCGTCGCAGTTAGAAACCAGTTCAACTGCTGCGGATCAACATCGATCCCATAAAACTTGAACACCATCGCCGCCGACGCCACGGCGCAACCTTCGCCGCCGATTGTTCCATTCTCAGGAACGCCGCCTAACGAATCGTCGCGCCATTTGTCATCACCTTGTCTGAACGACGGCACCGGCAATTCAACGCGAGTGAGAAACGGACGGCCGCCGCGAGGCGACAGTTTTCGTTTCCAAGTCCAATCAACGTAGACCGCGGCACTCGCGCCGAGGAAAACAAGAACGATAACGATTACGACAACCAGCCACCAGCGCTTCACAGCTTCAAACTGTAGAGGCGGCTGCTTGCCACGCCATAGCTTTTTGCGAAGGGAGTGTCAGCCGCAAATCTGCGAATTTTCCCAAGGAAAGACGGCTTGGGCAGCCGTCCACTTCAAATGTGACGGCTCGGAAGCCGTCACTCCTTGAAAGTGTAGCGTCCGCTGTCTCAGCGGAGAAACGAATCGAACCCCAATGATTTGGGGATAGCGCACATTACTTCACCGCTCGAACCAATTCCGCAAATTCGCGCAGTTCATTCGCGTTTAAGTCGGACACCGCCCAGCATTTCATTCCCTTATTGGCCCAGGAAACGACATTGTATCCGCGTCGGGTTGCCACAATTGGCGAAGTGCTTCGGCCAGTTGATTCTGGCATGATGAACAAATTGATCGGGTGCTTGTTTCGTTGGTAAACGAGCGCGGCAACCGTTTTCCCATCCAGGTAATCGAGCCGCCCGCCCACGAGAGGAAAACCATTAGCGGATAAGTCCCGCACCTCCGGAGCGAAATCGATTTTGCCGTCGAACCACGGTTTGACGGTGTGCTGATCCGACGACACGACGTCA
>DASYSX010000194.1:0-6078 GCA_036002955.1 Candidatus Udaeobacter sp.
CCGAAGGAGAATCCAAAAAAAGCAGAGAAGCGGCAATAGCTCAGCTACTGCTGTTGCCCGGTCACAAGCCAGCGGGAAAGCTTCTCCGCCAAATCGGGAGTAAGATTCACTCTAAACTCAGTGCCCGTATCTAACCGCAACGAACTGCCGTTGCCTCGATCAAACAGTAATTGAACTGAATGACGTCCGGGTGAGCTGACCAGGATGTTGCGAACCTGCCGCAACTCATCGCCCGTCGTCGCTGAAGAAAACCGCAGACAAACAACGGATACTTGTGGCGCGTCTTCCGATCTTTCGGTTGCGCCATTGGGTCTTACAGCTGTCAGCGGTTTAATTTCCACAGCCGTGGCACGAAGCATTTCGTCGCGTCTGTCCAATGTTGCTTTCAATTCAACAACGCGTCCGGGCACGAGAACATCCGAGACCTTCAGATAAACCTCATTCCACACGACCACCTCGAGCACGTTCATAAGATCTTCAAGCCAGACAACGGCAAATGGCTTGCCCTCCTTTTTCGTAAACTTTTTCTCGACCTCCACGATCGCTCCACCGATTTTAAATTGTCCGCGATCGTCCAGTTCGCCTAACGAGGCAATCGATCGATATTTTTTTGCTGCAAAAACGGCGGCATACGCGTCGAGCGGATGGCCGCTGACGTAAAACCCGAGGAGTTCTTTTTCGTAGGACAGTTTTTCATGCTCGCTCCACGGTTTAATTGGTTGGCGTCTCATTGCCGTCGCAGCGTGCGTTTGTTCATCGAAAAGCGAAACCTGTCCGGCCGCCCGATCGCGCTGCGCTATCGCTGACGCGTTCAGTGATTCATCGATGCACGCGAAGAGCTCCGCTCGATCCCGCCCGGTAAAGTCAAACGCGCCGGCCTTGATGAGACTTTCCAACATCTTGCGATTGGCCAGGCGTGAATCGAGCCGCGTACAAAAATCCTCGAGCGAACTGAACTCGCCATGTTGATCTCGCTCGCGAATGGCGATCGCCATGGCTGCCTCGCCAACGTTTTTGATCGCAGCGAGGCCATAACGAATGGCATTCAATGTGGGAGCGGCCTCAGTACCGCGACTGTTGGGAGGCTGAGGTCCTTCAAACGTTTCCGGTGTGAATTTCAAACCACTCTTGTTGATGTCCGGCGGCAGAATGGAAATCCCCATCCGCTTGCATTCGCCAACGAACACCGAAATTTTTTCCGTGTTATTAATTTCGTTACTTAGCAAACCGGCCATGAATTCCACCGGATAATGCGCCTTGAGAAAGGCGGTTTGATAACTAATCACGCCATACGCCGCGCTGTGACTCTTGTTGAATCCGTAACCGGCAAATTTTTCCAGCAAATCGAAGATAGCGTTCGCTTTTTTCTCAGGGATTTTGTTCGTGCGCGCACAGCCATCGATGAAGTTTCTGCGCTCTTTCGCCATCTTCTCCTTATCTTTCTTGCCCATGGCCCGCCGGAGAAGATCGGCTTGCGCAAGCGAGTAGCCGCCAAGTTTGCTCGCAGCGGCCATTACCTGTTCCTGGTAAATCATAACGCCGTAGGTGTCGGCGCAGATGTCCTCAAGGAGCGGATGCAAATATTTTATCGGGGTGATCCCCTTTTTCGCTTTCACGTATTCCGGGATCAGCTCCATCGGGCCGGGCCGATACAGCGCGATCAATGCGATGATGTCGTCGAGCTTTTCGACGTCGAGCTGCTTCGAGAGACTGGTCATACCGCCGGACTCCATCTGGAACAGTCCGATGGTTTCGCCGCGGTTGTAGAGCGCGAAGGCAGCTGCATCATTCAACGGAATATCTTTTAGCGAAAAGTTTGGGGCGCGTTTGCGAATCAGCGTCAGCGTATCCTCGATGACGGTCAGTGTTTTCAATCCGAGGAAATCCATCTTCAGAAGTCCCAGATCGTTCAGCGGTCCCATGGCATACTGGCTGATGACGTCATTGCCTTTCACGTCGTGGCAAAGCGGGATGTAATCGGACAAATCCCGATCGGCGATGACCACACCTGCCGCGTGCACACCGGCATTGCGCGACAGACCTTCGAGAAGTTTCGCGTGCTCAAAAAGCTGCCGTGTCGGCGCTTCGGTGGAGATCGCGCGTTTCAGCTCCGCATTTTTTGCCGCTGCTGTTTCAAGGGTAATGTTCAGCTCGTTGGGAATCATTTTCGCAATGCGATCTGCATCGCGATAACTCCATCCCAGCACGCGGGCGACGTCGCGCACCACGCTTTTTGCCTTGAGCTTGCCGAACGTAATGATCTGCGCGACGCGTCGCTCGCCGTATTTTTGTCGAACGTATTCGAGAACTTCGCCGCGGCGCGCTTCGCAGAAATCCACGTCAATATCGGGAGGCGAAACGCGATCAGGATTCAAAAACCGCTCGAAAATCAGGCCGAACTGAAGCGGGTCGATGTCGGTGATGCCAAGGACGAACGCAACGATCGAGCCTGCAGCCGAGCCGCGTCCAGGACCAACCGGAATCCGTTTTTCCTTCGCGAAATGGATAAAATCCCAAACAATGAGGAGATAACTAACGAACCCTGTCTTTTCTAGAACACCAAGCTCGTAATCGAGGCGCCGGGTGAGTTCCGAATCGGCCGCCGCTTGTTCGCCGTAGCGCGCGCGCAAACCTTGGTAGCAAAGCTCGCGCAAATAGCCCTCTCGCGTTTGGCCATCAGGCACCGGATACTCGGGATATTTCGATTTCCCAAACTCAAGATCGACGTGGCATCGTTCGCCAATACGCAATGTGTTCGTGATCGCCTCTGGAAAGTCGCGAAACAGCTGCCGCATTTCGTCCGGGGATTTGAAATATAATTCCGGCAGATAATGCATCCGGCTTTCGTCCTCCACCATTTTGCCGGTGCCGATGCAAAGCATTACGTCATGCGCTTCGTGGTCGCTTCGGCGGAGAAAATGGACGTCATTCGCCGCCACCAGGCCGACTCCGAGGTCGCGCGCCATCTGCACAAGTGCTGTGTTGCACATTTTTTGCTCTTGCATCCCGTGGTCGTGCAATTCCAAAAAGAAATTCTCTGCACCGAGAATATCCCGATATTCGGCGGCGCTTTGTTTCGCTTTCTCGACGTTGTTTCCCTGAATCGCGCTGTTGATTTCGCCTGCTAGACAGCCACTCAGTCCGATCAAACCCTCCGAGCGCGCCGCAAGCATTTCTTTGTCGATCCGCGGCGCGTAATGAAAACCATCCAGATGCGCTGCCGTCACCAGCTTCACGAGATTGCGGTAGCCAGTTTCGTTTTCGGACAACAATGTAAAATGATATGCAGATTCCCGCCGCGACGGCGGCCGGTCCTTATGCGAGCCCGGCGCTACGTAAACCTCACAGCCGATGATTGGTTTTACCCCGGCACGTTGCGCCTCCTGGTAGAATTCAATCGCGCCAAATAAATTGCCGTGGTCGGTCATCGCCACCGCAGGCATCTTGAATTCCGAGGCTTTTTTCATCACCTCCTTCATTCGGATACTTCCATCCAGCAACGAGTATTCGGTGTGCAGATGAAGGTGAACGAAAGAGTCGCGGGACATCAGTTTGAGTATTAAACGTCAAGGATTTTTGGCAAATTTGCGAGGCATTTGAGCTGTCATTTCGAGCGAAATCGAGAAATCCCGCTGCAGAATCAAACGACAATTCCACGGGATCTTTCGACTTCGCTCTGCTCCGCTCAAGACGGCAGGGGGGAATTCAAAAATTCGTGATTGCATTCGAGTCAGGCAATTGCTATGAGAGCGCGTGCTGCGGTTGCCTTTCGATTGGAAAGCTCCGCGCGATCCCGAGGTTGCTGCGACATGAAAAAATTGGAAGCCATCATTAAACCGTTCAAGCTCGAAGAGGTTAAGGAAGCGCTTGCAGAGCTCGGCATTGAAGGGATGACCGTCACGGAGGTGAAAGGTTTTGGCCGCCAAAAAGGGCACACCGAAATTTACCGGGGAAGCGAATATACGGTGGACTTTCTGCCGAAGGTAAAAGTGGAAGTGGTGATGGCGGACGACTTGATTGAAAAGGCGGTCAATGTCGTGGTGGCTGCCGCAAAAACCGGCAAGATCGGCGACGGAAAAGTGTTCGTGCTCCCGGTCGAACATGCGGTGCGCATCCGCACCGAAGAGATCGGCGAAAAAGCGGTGTGATGCAGAAATTGATAGTTGAGAGTTGATGGTTAAGGAAACTATCAACCTCGCGCGCGACTATCATTTGCGAGAAACGTCACCAACGCGAATCATTGCGGATGAGACTTTTTTATTTCTCTCAACTCTCAACCATCAACTAACAACTTGAGAATATGGCCCAAGACAAAAATGCATCCGATGTCAGCAAGATGATCAAAGACCACGGCGTGAAGCTTGTGGATTTCAAATTCACCGACCTGCCAGGAACATGGCAGCATTTCACTACGACGCTCACTGAGTATAACGAGGACATTTTTACAGAGGGACTTGGGTTCGACGGCTCGAGCATACGCGGCTGGAAAGTGATCAATGCCTCGGATATGCTCGTTATTCCGGATCCGGCCACGGCGTGGATCGATGTCTTTAACGCCGAACCCACCCTGAGCCTCATTTGCACCATCGTCGATCCGATCACTCGCGAACCGTACGATCGAGACCCGCGCGGTGTTGCCGAAAAAGCTGAGGCCTACCTCAAATCGACGGGAATCGCAGACACGGCGTTCATCGGGCCGGAGGCAGAATTTTTCATCTTCGACGATGTACGATTTGCCAATACCGGCAACGCATCGTCCTACGTCGTTGACAGCGTCGAAGGACATTGGAACAGCGCACGCGAAGAATTTCCGAACCTCGGTTACAAAATTCGAGCAAAGGAAGGATACTTTCCTGTCTCGCCGATGGACACGTTGCAGGACATTCGCAACGAAATGTGTTTGGAGCTCGAGAAAGCAGGCGTGGCGATTGAACGTCAACACCACGAAGTCGCGACTGCCGGCCAGGCAGAGATCGACATTCGCTATGGGCCGCTCAAACGCATGGGCGACAACATGCAGTACTACAAATATATCCTGCGAAATGTCGCCAGACGACACAACCGAACGGTGACCTTCATGCCAAAACCGATTTTCGGCGACAATGGCAGCGGCATGCACACTCACATTTCGCTTTGGAAAGATGACAAACCGCTCTTCGCTGGAAACGGCTACGCCGGGCTCAGTGATACCGCTCTGTTTTTCATTGGTGGAATCTTGAAACACGCGCCAGCCCTCACCTGCATCACGAATCCCACCACCAACAGCTACAAACGCCTGGTGCCCGGTTTCGAAGCTCCTGTTAATCTCGCCTACTCTGCCCGCAATCGCTCCGCTGCAATTCGAATTCCGACCTACTCACCAAGTCCGAAGGCAAAGCGTATCGAGTTCCGGACGCCCGACGCCGCCGCAAATCCCTATCTCGCTTTCTCGGCGCTGCTGCTTGCGGGGCTCGACGGAATACAAAACCGCATGGATCCCGGCGATCCGCTGGATAAAAACCTCTACGAATTGCCGCCCGAAGAGCTCGCTCAAGTCGCCAGCGTCCCCGATTCACTTCGCGGTGCAATCGAAGCGCTGCAGGCCGACCATTCCTTTTTGCTGCGCGGCGACGTCTTTAACGAAAACTTCATCGCCAACTGGATCGACATGAAACAAAAGGAATACGACGCGCTGCGTCTTCGCCCCCATCCATACGAGTTTGCGATGTATTATGACGTGTAATCGCAGGGCGCGACCACAGCCTTCTCGCCACGGCGAGGGCGCCGTGTCAGCGGTTTTTGCTTGCAACCGAGTTGGACGAAAAAAGTGCGAACATTCGTCAACTTCTAATTAGTGGACTCAACCGGCGGCGGCGAGCAGTACTGCGAGCCAATGGCACTCGATGACAGGGCAAGGTGATGGCAAACACTGATTCTCGCGTAACGATTCACATGGCAGCGAGCCTCGATGGCTTCATCGCCCGAAAGGACGGGCGGGTCGATTGGCTCGAAACCTCAGACGAATTCGCGGGCGGGGACACCCTGGACCCAGGATTCGTCGAGGCGTTCCTCAAGACGATCGACTGTTACGTCATGGGG
>DASYSX010000195.1:0-3218 GCA_036002955.1 Candidatus Udaeobacter sp.
ACTGGCTTGCGCCGGACCGATTCAATGAGCGCCAGCACGATGTGGCCTCCATCAAGCACCGGAATGGGCAGCAAATTCAGAATCGCCAGGTTTACGTTAAGAATCACGCTGAACCACAGCGCCAGTTGCCAGCCGCGTTCACTTTGGAAAAGAAGATAATAGATGCGACCGATACCCACTGGCCCGCTCAGGTGTTGCAATTTTACGTCCGATTTGGGCGACGCGACCGCACCGATGGTCTTTAAGGTGCTGGTGACGCTGTTGTAGACTTGCTCGATCGGATTCGGATGCTGGATCGACACAATCCCGCTCGTGTCCCATTGAATTCCGATTCGCGGCTTCATTTCGCCAGCCGTGGGAAGGAGAGTTGGTTTTACCGGAATATCTAACTTTGAACCGTTGCGCTCGACGTGCAGCACGAGCTGTTCATTTGGATGTTTGCTGATGTATTCCAGCAACGCGATTGGATTGTAGATGGGTGTTTGATTAAACCCACGGATGATGTCTCGGGGATGAAGTCCGGCTGCCGCTGCCGGGCTTTTTGCTTCTACCTTTTCGATGATCGGTGTTTCTGCCGGGTAGATGAGCAGCTGCCGCACACTTTTCCTGCGCCAACCGCGGGTCTCCGCTTTGTACGGTTCCACCGATACCGTTTGCACCTTGTCATCTCGCTGGTATTTCACCGCAATTTTGTCGCCTTCGCTCCGCACGACATCCCAGCTGATGCTGTCGTTCATTCCCATAAAACGCCTGACCGGTTTGCCGTCTACGGACAGGATTTTATCGCCTGGTTGCAGGCCGGCCTTTTCTGCTGGCGAACCGGGCATAACGTAGCCAACCACGGTCGTTGAATCGCCTTCGCTCACTGGATGGCCGACAGCCCAAACGATTCCGGCAAAAAACAACGCGAGCAGCAAGCTGAACACCGGACCAGCGACCGCGACAATAATTTTGTCCAGCGCGGAAATCTTCGGCAGTCTTGCCCGGTCCAGGTCGGCTTTGCCCTCGATAATGTCCATCGGCGCAAGTTGCGGCAGCGCAACAAAACCTCCGAATGGCAGCGACCCCAGCGAATATTGGACGCCGTTAATCGTCTTTTTCCAAAGCGGTTTGCCAAACCAGACGCCGAATTTCTCGATGTAGAGACCTCGCCACCGCGCCGCGAGAAAATGTCCAAGCTCATGGACAACGATCAGAAGGTTAAACAGGATGAGAACCTCGAGCAGGATGAAGATGACGCGAGCGATATGCAAAATCATGTGGTCAGCAGGGGATCAGTGAATTGTTGGACACGCCATGCAGTCTGCCGTTGTAAATCTTTTAACCTTTTGCCGATTCAACGCGTTGCTGCGCTTGCGCTCGCGCCCACTGATCGGCTCCCAATATTGCATCGAGATCGGCGTGCGCAACGGGCGTGTGTTGGTTCATCACTTCTTCAACGATCCCCCAGATTTCCGGAAATCGGACTTTATGATCTAAAAACGCCGCGACCGCGATTTCGTTGGCGGCGTTCATCACCGCCGGCAATGTGCCTCCGGTCTCGCCTGCCCGGCGCGCCAGATTCAATGCCGGAAAGGCTTCGTAGCGCGGAGTGGAGAATTCCAACTTCGACAGTTTCGAAAAATCGAGAGGTGGCAACGAGTTCGCGACACGATCTGGCCAGGTCACGGCGTATTGAATCGGAAAGCACATGTCCGAATAACTCAGTTGCGCGAGTGTGGAACGGTCTGTGAACTCGACCATTGAGTGGACGATGCTTTGCGGATGGATGACGACCTCCACACGCTTCATCTCCACGCCAAATAGCCAGTGCGCCTCGATCATCTCCAGGCCCTTGTTGAACAAAGTCGCGGAATCAATGGTGATCTTCGGTCCCATATTCCAGGTCGGATGTTTTAATGCCCGCTCAGGAGTGATCGAATCGAAATCTGGTCGCGGCGTCTGGCGGAACGGGCCGCCCGACGCGGTAAGGATGATTCTTCTGACATCTGTTGGAGACGCGACGCCCTCGTCGCGTGCGGCCCGAAGACGGGCCGCCTCCAGGCATTGAAAGATGGCATTGTGCTCAGAGTCGACCGGCAAAACGTGTACGTTCTTGTTGCGCGCTTCGCGCATCACAATCTCACCCGCCATGACCAAGATTTCCTTGCTCGCCACTGCGAGATCCTTGCCCGCGTCGATTGCCGCTAGCGCGGGGCGCAAACCGCCCGTGCCCACGATTGCCACCAGGACCATGTCCGCATTTGTCAGACAGGCGATCTCGAGCAAGCCGGATTCGCCAGAGAAAATCCGCGGCTCGTAATCGAGTGCTTTCCGAAGAACGTCGATGTGAGTCTCATCAACCAGGCAAACCGCCTCCGGCCGTACTTCATTCGCAGCGGCGGCTAGCTTTTGCGCATTGCTTTTCGCAGCGAGCCCGACGATTTCCATCCGCTCCGGAATATCCCTCGCGACCTTCAACGCGCTCTCGCCGATGGATCCAGTCGCGCCAAGAATAATGACACGTTTACGATTCATTTAGACAGACATCGCACAATGATCACAACGGCACACGACGGGTAAGAGTTCTTTTGAGAGCTTTGTAAATCTTAGTGTCCCTTGTGCTCTTTGTGTCCTTTGTGTGAAAAACAAATTGCTCAGGGGACGCGAATCACGAGTCGCATGTAGAAAAACAACAGCGGCGCGGTGAAAAGCAGGCTGTCCAGCAAATCGAGCGCTCCGCCGATTCCCGGGAGCAGATTTCCCGAATCCTTTACGCCAGTGCTGCGTTTGATAATAGATTCTGCTAAATCGCCAAGGATTGCGGCAATGCCGAGAAGCAGACCGAGCACTGTCGCATGCGTCCAGTTCAGCACAGACAAATGACCCGGCATAAGCTTGTAAAGCGCGAGGCTGCAAAGCAACGCGAAGATGATAGCGCCGAAAAAACCTTCCCATGTTTTCTTTTCGCTGATGTGCGGCACCATCAAATGCCGCCCAATCGCGCTCCCGGTCAGATACGCACCCATGTCCGAGAATTTGGTGACCGCAATCAAATACAACACGTAGAACTGACCGGTAAGCTGGCCACTGCCGGAACGCGGAGTGAGATAAACAATTTTGGTGATGAAATTGTAAAGCCAAAGCACGTAGAGCAGGCCGAACAAAGTGTAAGCCATCGTCTGCAACGGCTCGTCATTTCGAAGCCCCGTAAACATTTGGCGTCCGAATACCGTAAA
>DASYSX010000196.1:0-1517 GCA_036002955.1 Candidatus Udaeobacter sp.
GCCGGATTAATCATCATGCTGGCCGGCGGTTTGTTCACCGATCTATTCGCGGTGGAGAGTCATATGCAGTTGGCAAATGGGGACGCGAGGAATTACTCCGAAGACATGCGCCAGACGGAATTGGCCGTGATCGACACGAGCGGCGATGACCTCGATCAGGTGACCGCAATTCCTGACACCGTGCTGCGCCCTAACCGGGTGATCGATCACTGGAGTTTGCCCTTCCGGATTGCAGTCAGAAACTTTTACCAAAATTCACGCTTAAAGATGTTGAGCCAGGCAGCAGAGGGCGCGCAACCGATCGCGAATCAAGGACCCGGTGCAATGATCGCGGTCGAGCCTGTAACGCGCGCGACGGCATCCGATGAACGCGATGTTCCGAGCGCGGCAATCGAGATTCTGCCGAAGGAAGGCGGTTCGTTAGGCACGTGGCTGGTTTCGGATGCACTCGGGGCGCCGCAGACATTTTCGTGCGGCGGGCGGACTTGGAGGATCTTGTTGCGACCGGCGCGCTATTACAAGCCTTACAGCGTGACGTTGCAAAAGTTCACGCACGACAAATATGTCGGCACCGAAATCCCGAAGGATTTCTCAAGCAAAGTCACGTTGATCGATCCCGAGCGTTCTGTGAACCGCGACGTCTTGATTTACATGAATCATCCGTTGCGCTATCGCGGCGAAACATTTTATCAGGCCGGATTTCAAAAAGACGATTCGGCAACGATTTTGCAGGTGGTGCACAATCCGAGCTTCATTGCGCCTTACGTGGCTTGCGTGATTGTCGCTGCCGGTCTGCTTGTACAATTTGGTTTTCATCTCGTAGGATTTTCACGACAACGGCGGAGGGCAATCGCATGAAACGTTTTGTGCCATGGATCATTTTGGCCGTTGCTGCAGCCTGCATCGCCGTCAATTGGTTGCCGCATAAGACTGCGGAAAACGATTTCGATTTCAGCAACTTCGGCAAAATCCCGGTGCTCGTCGGAGGCCGGCTCAAACCGCTCGACACCGTTGCGCGCAATTCGCTCTTGATCATTCACGGAAAACAGGAACTGGAACTCGAAGGCGGCAAGCGACTGACCGCGATGCAATGGCTAACTGACACGCTGCTTAATGCTTCCGTCGCCGATCAATACCCGGTGTTCGTCGTGCAAAACGCAGATGTGTTGGGCTTGTTCGGCTGGCAACAAAGCGACCGCAAATATTTTAGTTTCGCCGAGTTCGCGCCTTTCCTGAAGCAGATCGATGAACAAGCCGGGCAATCGGACAAACTCGAAGCAGTCCAGCGCTCTGCTTATCAAAGCGCCATCCTCAATCTGCGGAACGGGCTTTCCCTGTATCAGCGATTGAAAAACAGCATTCAACCTGAGGGCGTAGAAAATTTCACTGCTGAATTGCAGGGTTACGCGAGCAGTGTCCCAGGTGCAGCAACGGCAGCGCGACAACGCGCAATGGGCGAAAATTTCGACAAATCGAAACTCGATGACGTCGCTCAGATGATTCAGCGCTACGAACAC
>DASYSX010000197.1:0-2885 GCA_036002955.1 Candidatus Udaeobacter sp.
AAGCCCAAGACAAGATCGTCGCTTTTGTGAACGACATGGGGCACGTTGTCGCCGGAATCGCGCCCGCTGGCATCAAAGGCGCGGACGGTAATCAGGAATTCTTTGCATGCATACGAAAACGATCGGTTTAATAGCGCACACCGGAAAGCGCGGCGTTGCGGAGTTGATCAATTCGATTGCCGAAGAATTCGAGCGGTTCTCGATTTCGGTCGTGTTCGAAAAGGAAACGGCGCGTGTTGCTGAAAAACAGCCGGGCTATCCAATAGCGGAACTCGGAGCTATGACGGATTTGTTGGTCGTCGCTGGCGGCGACGGCTCAATTTTGCGCGTTATCGGTCAACTGGGCGAGACGATCAAACCGATCTTCGGCATCAACGTCGGCTCGCTTGGTTTCCTGACTTGCGTGAGTTCTTCAAATTACCGCGAAGCTGTGGAATGCATCGCAAAAGATCGAATCAATTTCAGTCACCGCGCGCTGCTCGAAGTCAGGGTTATCCTCGGTGACAAGCGAACAAACAAAATGCTCGCGCTAAATGACGCGGTCCTGAGCCGCGGCGAACTTTCGCGTCTGGTCATGTTGCGCACCCGAGTGAACGGCGAACCGCTCACGGAGTTCAATGCCGACGGATTAGTTGTTGCCACTCCGACAGGATCCACGGCGTATTCTTTGTCCGCCGGAGGACCGATTCTCGATCCTGAGTCCGGCGTGTTCGTCATCACCCCGATTTGTCCGCATGTTCTCACGAATCGCTCGATCATTATCGCGGACAAATCGATCATCGAAATCGAAGCGAGTCATCCCGATTATCCTGTGTACCTGACGCTGGATGGCCGCAGACCGATCCATGTGGAACGCGAATCAATCGTCACCATCCGCAAAGCAAAGAAAACCCTTCCGCTGGCGTCGTTGCCCGACGCGTCCTTCTTCAGCGTAGTCCGACAAAAGCTCAAATGGAGCGGAAGCAACGTCTGAGCGGTGCGGATGCTTTTGCCCGGAATCGCGGTTGACCTCCTGCAGCGTTTTGCGGCAAACTGCCCACCACAGTAGTGACAGAAACGAAAGGAGTTCAGCCAATGAAAAAATTCGGTTCAACCATTCAAATTCTCAGCCTGGGGTGCGCTTGCCTGATCGGTGTTGGGTCTCCGACTCAATCGGGTGCTGCGACCGCGCCGCCTAATTCAGGCCATTTGCTCGTTTACCGGGCCGCAAAGTTTGGCGATCGCCTCAACCTTGCGTTGTCAGTTGATGGGAAGAACGTGGCAAGCCTTACCAAGGGCCAAACCTACGATGGCTACTTGCCGGCAGGCCAGCACGTCCTTATCGCTCAAGCTACTCCCAGCGGCTCCGGAGTGCGTCAGGGACAACAAACGGTGACCATACAAGCTGGGCACACTTACGCCTACACCGCAGTTTTATCGGGAAACACTTTGGAGTTGGTGAAAAAAAAGTAACCAACAGCTAGAGAGTTCATAGGACATATAGTTTTCAGAAATTTTCTGTGCACCGCTTTTGACCCGAATCGCGGTTGACCTCCCGCAGTTTTTTCCAGCAATCTGTCTCTTGGGAGGCAGAAATAGATTGCAGGTCGCAGTCTGATTCTATTTAGACCGGGTCGCGCCCCAGCGACGCTGAAACACTGAATAATATTCCCGGCCAATATTTTTGGCGATTTCGACTGGCGACTTTCGATTGAAGATCGAGGGAAGGGCATGCGATCGAGAATTGGAAAGCGACAAGCAAAAGCGCCGGAGTGGGAAGTTCTGCCTCCCGACGACCAGCCCCGCAGCCAACGGACACGTGCCGCTCTTGAATCCCGTTTCCGATGGCTTGCGCTTATCATGGATGATTTCCTGCGCGTTCCCGGGACAAAACTCCGCTTTGGCTTAGATCCAATTATCGGTCTGCTTCCTGGAATCGGCGACGTAACCTCCGCAATAGTTTCGGCAGTAGCGTTTGTTCACGCAGCTCGAAGCGGCGTTCCGAAAATTCTGCTCGCGCGCATGGCAATGAATATCCTTATTAACGAGCTGGTCGGGATAATTCCGGGGTTGGGCGATGCGTTTTCGTTCTGGTTCAAGTCGAACGTGCGCAACTACGAACTGCTCCGCCAGTACTCTGCCGCGCCCGCGCGATCCAGAAGAGGCGACTGGATATTTGTCATTGCAGTTCTCAGCCTGCTGTTTGTTATTGTCTGCGCAGGATTGATCGTGACGGTCCTCGTGTTGGATAGTATTGGGCGTTTCTTGTTCCATCGATAAGTCATTGTAAAAGGCATGAATCGTCCCGCGGGCATCGAATTCAAAGTGGTCTGCTAGACCTCCGCGCAGATGCACACACTTCAGGAGAAATTATGTTTGATCACGTCAAATTTGGAGTCAGCGACTATGCAGCGAGTAAAGCGTTTTTCTTAAAGGCACTCGAACCGCTCGGAGTAGCTGTTGTCTCGGAAGGGCCGCCGACGTACGGTGTCGAGCTTAGCCCAAAGGGTAAAGCTTCATTGTGCCTGTACCAAACCAAGGAGAAGCCGGCGCATCTTCACCTGGCGTTCAAAGCCGAGAATCGCCGGCAAGTTGAAGCTTTCTATCGCGCGGCCATGGAGGCGGGTGGCAAAAACAATGGTGCGCCTGGTCTGTGCCCGGAGTACCACGCGAACTACTATGCAGCTTTCGTCATTGGTCCGGACGGGCACAACATCGAAGTGGTTTGCCACGAACCCGAGGCGTAGCCATTCCACGAAATTTTCAGGGACTCCGTTTCCGCCGGAATGCCGGTTGACCTGCTGCAGCGTTTTCCGGCAAACTGCCTCTACTGGAGGCAAAAATAGATTGCAGGCTGGCGTTTAAGGTCTATGCGTCTCCACCATCCAAAATGAAAAACAACTATC
>DASYSX010000198.1:0-6036 GCA_036002955.1 Candidatus Udaeobacter sp.
GAGTTTCAGCGCGCCATACAACTGCAGCCGAACAACGCGCCGGCCATTGAGTATTCCGGCTACGTTCATCGCCGGCAAGGGCAGTGGACGCGTTGTTTAGAAGAGCTTACCAAGGCTCTCGAATTAGATCCGCGCAGCGCCGATGTGGCCGGCAATCTCGGGCAAACATATGGACTGTTGCGGATGTGGAAAGACGCCGAACGGGTCGCCCGCCATGCTGTCAGCATCGATCCATACGATGTCATCGGGATGCGGGCTTTACTCCTGACAATTCTGAATGGCAAAGGCGACGTCGACGAAGCGCAAAGAGTTCTGGCAACGTTTCCGCCGGATAACAAAATCATTATCGCTTCCATTGCTGGCGACATAGGCAGCGTGACTGGCGAACGCGCATACACCTTTGTCCTGAGCCGCAAGTTTGAGGATGCATTGAAAGTTTGGGGAACAACTGGCGGCGCTGCCGGCGACGAACGCAGACAAGCCTCGGCCCGATCAGCGATCCGTGTGGTTGCAGGTGATTTATCCGATGCAACCGCCGATGCCGAGAAGGCGGTAAAGCTTCTTGAACAAAGATTGCAGCAACGGCCTAACGAGTTGGTTTCGCTGAGACAACTGAGTTGGAGCTACCTTGCTCTCAACCGCAGTAGCGACGCCCTAAAGACTGCGCGACAACTCGTCGAGGTTTTGCCGCCTGAGAAGGATGCATTGCTCGGTGCCGCTAATCTCGCGGGTTTGGCCGAGATCGAAGCGCGTAGCGGGGCTGCAGTCGAGGCCGTCAAAAATCTTCGCCGGTTGCTGTCCATTCCAGCCGGCGAGAGCGTTACCATCACGCGCTTAAAAATCGATCCCGTTTGGGATCCGATCCGCAATGATCCCGGTTTTCAAGAACTGCTCACGCTGAAAGAGCACGTCGGACCGTAACAAGTGACTATTCCATTTGAGCAATCCTCGGACGCGAAATTCGAGATCGGCCACGTCTTGTTCATCGACATCTCGGTTACTCAGAAGTTGCTGATCAACGAGCAGAACTGGCAGCGACGACCGGTCGCTCAGCATTCGCGAAAAATCGCGCACCCAACTCTCCTCAGCGCTTCTCATTAACACCGCGGTTTTAGCCCGGCGTACCTGCGCTTGAAGAAACCGACATAGCTGTTTCAACAGCTTGCCTGAGCCCGTGCTCAAGAAAGCCGTTGAAACGGCTCTTTCCAATTGCAGTAATGAGCACCTGGCTAAAGCCAGGTGTTAATTGGCGAGAGGATTCGAAAGTTAAAAGCAACCGGACGCCAAGAAGAACAGTTTCGCGTGACTGTTTAACCGGCTGCTGTTGCCATGACCAGTAATTCGTGAATTTTTCCACGAACGAATGCGGCCGCCCCTATCCAAGCACACTTCCAAGTTCGGTTTGATCAAGCTTCACTTTCGAAAAAGGAGCCGCACCCTCACCTACGAGCAAAGAGGAGGTTGGCAAAGCACGGCGGACGCCAACGGTGTCAGCCTCCACGCGCATATCCATGCGCTCTATGGACTGGTGTTACAACACGCCGGGAAACGCGTTCTCATGATTGGGTGTGGCGGCGGCACTCTCGGTACGATGCTCGCTCGAGCAGGCAGACGCGTATTCATTGTTGAGATTGATCCCGTCTCAATCCGGCTCGCAAAGCGTTATTTTGGTTTGCCGCGAAACGTCTCATGTCATGTGGGCGATGGGTTGGAATTCATGCTGAAAAAACGCGGGCGGTACGATGTGCTCATTGTGGACGCTTTTACCGGCGAGAATATTCCCGCTCACATGAAGGACGCGGCATTTTTTGAGGCGGCATGCCGTTGCCTGCGACGCAACGGCCTAGTCATGGCCAATGTTTGTCTGCACCGAAAGTCAGATCCAACGGCAGATAAAATCGCTGCGGGATTCAAAGAAAGGGGCTTGTCCGTGCGTCTTTTGGATAGCCCGGGTGCGGAGCGTAATGCCATTGTGCTGGCGGGAAAGGTGAAGAATCTGCGACGGCCCAGCTTGCTGCTCGTGCCTGCAACCCGCGCGAAACAGACGGGCAAAGAATTAATCGCCATGCGCTTTCGCCGGCCACGGTCGATTCTCCGAAATCGCGGAAGGGTCCGGTGAGAGTTGCTTAGGTTGCTATCGCTTTCACCAGTCTTTTGACGAGACGATACACAGGATAGCTGACTGCAATCCCTATCGCAGCATAGAGACTGTTCTCGACGCTACTCACGAGGAAGGCAATCAACAGCAAACCGGCCCCAACAAACACGATCGCGGGAATCACAGGATAGCCCCGGGCTCTGAACGGCCGCGGTAGATCCGGCTCTCTCCAACGCAAAACGAATATCGTGCCGAACGCGGCCACATCGACCAGCACGCTAAACAATGCGGTAAAGGCGAATAGCTTGTTGAAACTGCCGATGGTCGCAAGCACGATCGCTACCAGAGCTGTTATTAACAAAGCCATGATAGGTGTGCCTCCGGTATTTACCATCGCGCCGGAACGAAAGAAGAGTCCATCGCGGCTAAGAGCGAACATCACGCGCGGCGTGAAAAGGAAGGAAGCATTAATAATCCCAAGGAGGGACACTAACATGATGCTGGTCACGATTTGGCTGCTATAACCGCCGAAGATGAGTTGAGCGGCATCTGCCGCCGCTAGTTTGGAGCCTGCCAACTTTGATATCGGCAAGGCATGCAGGATGCCGAGGTTAATGAGCACATAGATCGCTGTCACCAAAGCGACGCCGGTAAAGAGCGAACGAGGAATGCTTTTCGCCGGATCGGTGTTTTCCTCCGAAAAGTAAACCGGCGCATGCCAGCCGGAGTAAGTGCCAAGAATGTTTTGCATCGACAAAGCGATGGCGACAAACAAAAGCTTGGGATCGGAGAACAGTGACGGCTTTGCAGTTGGCGCAGCGCTTAGCTTCGGGCTGAATAAAAAGCAGGCAGCGATAATGACGAAAAATGCGAGGACTTTGAACAAGCTCATGATTTCCTGAGCCCGACTGCCGACCCGCAGACCGATCCAGTGAAAAGCGGTGAAGAAGATCAACACCGCAATTGCGGCCGGTGTTATGACAGCGGGACTATAAGAGAAGACTCCGGTGGCGTATTCGGTTAACGCAACCGCCAAGTATGCCATGGAACTCGTCCGGAGAAGCCAATCACTCCAGCCGACCAGAAATCCACCGAACTCACCATATGCCCGACGAGCATAAACGTAAGGTCCGCCATCGAGTGGCAGCATTGTGCCTAGCTCAGCGTAGGTATTCGCACCGGCGAAAGCATAGAGGCCGGACACCATCCACGCGCCCATGATCAGTCCGCTGTGGCCGAGCTGTGCCGCGACGCTCCCTGGAAACCGCAGGATGCCAATGCCGATTGTTCCGCCGATGCCTACCGCGACGCCAAAAGTTACTCCGAGAATGCGGAGCAGCCGTTCTTTGCCAGGCGACCTCGTATTAGCACGCGGTTGTTCGGACTGCATGTGTTCGGCTTATCTGATTCAACGCCGCATAACAAGAGCACAGGGCCCGGTCACGCCGGTCTGGACTTCGCTCTTCCTTCTGTACAATTAGCCGTTCATTACTAGCCCAGTGTGAATCCAAGCCATTTCCTAGCCGAGCTCAAGCGACGCAATGTTTACAAAGTTGCAGTTGCGTACATTGTGGCAGGCTGGGCGCTTTCTCAGGGAATTGCGCAGGTTCTTCCAGTTTTTGATGTTCGGAACTGGACGATCCGTTTGATCGTGGTGCTGATTATCATCGGTTTGCCGGTCGCACTCGTACTCGCATGGGCATTTGAAATCACGCCGGAGGGAATTAAGCGAACCGAAATGGCCGACCGTATGCCGTCGGCCGCTCAACGGAAAAAACACACGTGGATCTACATCGTGATCGTTGGAGCTGTTGTTTCGATCACATTGTTCTTACTTGGCCGCTACAGTGCGATCAGCGGAGCGCCTGGACACACTCAAGCGGCAACAGGAATTGCTGAGAAATCAATCGCAGTGCTGCCGTTCGATAACTTGAGCCGCGATCCGGACAACGCCTACTTTGCGGAAGGCGTACAGGATGAAATTCTAACGCGCCTGGCGAAAGTCGCCGATCTGAAAGTGATCTCACGGACTTCGACGCAGCATTTCAAAAGCGTACCGGAAAATTTACCGCAGATCGCGAAGCAACTCGGCGTCACGAATATCCTGGAGGGTAGCGTTCAGAAAGTGAAGGACCAGGTGCGGGTGAATGTGCAGCTTATTAACGCTCTGACTGACGCGCATCTCTGGGCTGAGATTTACGATCGCAAATTGACCGACCTTTTCTCAGTGGAAAGCGACATCGCAAAAACAATTGCCGACACTCTGCAGGCGAAGCTCACCGGCTCAGAGACTACGGCGATGTCAAATAAACCGACGGAGAATCCCGAGGCATATGAGCTTTATCTCAAGGGCCGGTTTTTCTGGAACAAACGCACAGGTCAGGATCTGAAAACCGCGTGCGATTATTTCCAGCAAGCCATCGCCATCGATCCGCATTATGCCACCGCCTACGCCGGCCTGGCGGAGAGCTACATTTTGATACCATTGTTCGACGCCGGATTTCCGCAGGATTATTTTCCGAAGGCGAAAGCTGCTGCGGAACGGGCGATTGAGTTGCAGGAGACTTCAGCCGAGGCGCACACCGCTCTCGGGTTATTGCTTTGTTTCTCCGATGTAAATTTCGCGCAATCAAAGAAGGAATTTAAACGCGCGATTGAACTGAATCCGAATTACGCCACGGCGCACCACTGGTATGGCAATGCTCTTTTGGTGGCGCTCGGCCGCTTTGATGAAGCGATCAGCGAAAATAAACGAGCTGTAGAGCTGGACCCGCTTTCGCTCATCATCAATGCGGATCTCGGCAGCACGTTCATGTTGGCGCGCCAGTATGATCAAGCTATCGCGCAGCTGCAGCGGACGCTTACGCTGGATAACAAATTCGGCTACACGCATTGGAATCTCGGCCAGGCGCTTTACTTAAAAGGCGACACAGCCGCAGCGATTGTCGAATACGAGAAAGCGCGAACGCTCGACGACGATCCGCAAATTGTTGCACTACTCGGGCGCGCTTATGCGGAAACCGGCAAAAAGGACCAGGCACTGGACTTGGTTCGAGAGCTTGAAGCGCGGGCCAGGCAGCAATTCATCCGGGGGTACCTCATCGCGCTGGTTTACATCGGCTTGGGCGATAAAACAAAAGCGATCGATTATCTGGAACGTGAATACCAGAATCATGACAACATCGATACTGCCTGGATCCGGGCAGATCCCATGCTTGATCCGCTCCGCGGCGATCCGCGGTTTGAGGCGCTAGCTGAGAAAATTCTTCCGGCGCGGGAATTTGGAAAATCTGGTCCTCAACGTTGAATTCGGGAAATTTGGGCAAATTCTTTTCGGAGCTAAAGCGTCGCAATGTTTACAAAGTTGCGGTCGCTTATGCCATCGCCGGTTGGGCGCTGGCCCAGGGTATCGCGCAAGTTTTTCCTGTGTTCGGAGTTCCGAACTGGATCGTTCAACTCATTGTCTTGCTAATCGTCATTGGTTTTCCGATTGCTCTTGTTTTGGCGTGGGCGTTTGAACTGACCGGTGAGGGACTAAAACGAACCGAAGACGCTGATTTCGCACGACCCCGCGAAAAATCTCACGCCTGGATTTATGTCGCCGCCATCGGTGCTGTTTTGGCGATCGGATTATTTTTCGCTGGCCGCTACACCGCCGGTCCTGCGCAACACCCAGCAATCGATACTTCGGTAAAATCGATTGCGGTTCTGCCATTTGAAAATTTGAGTGACGATAAACAAAACACCTATTTCGCCGACGGCGTGCAGGATCAGATCCTAACGAATCTGGCGCGGGTCGCCGACCTGAGAGTTATTAGCCACACCACTGTTCGCCAGTATAAGAGCGGTGAGCCACGAAATATGCGCGAGATTGGCCGACAGCTCGGCGTTACTCACATCCTCGAAGGATCCGTTCAACGCGCGGGTGATCGGCTCCG
>DASYSX010000199.1:0-17623 GCA_036002955.1 Candidatus Udaeobacter sp.
GCAAGCCATCGGAAACGGGATTCAAGAGAGGCACGTGTCCGTTGGCTGCGGGGCCGGTTCGTTCCGCTGGGCCTAACGATCCTCGGTGCGATTATAGTAAATATTTGGATCTTCCATGTTTTGATGGCTCCCGAAGGTATCGCACCCGCAATCGTTGTCACCATTCTGGAACTGTTTCTTGTCCGGCGATATCGGGACGCCTTCAAAGCAATTCTGAGGCCCTGATCCTATCCATGACTACACAAACCGACAAACAGACGGCCCATGTTATTGTGCGCGGTGGCGCACAGAATTTTCAGCAGGAAATCACTGCGGGTAAGCATGACTTTGTCGCGGACGAACCGGTGAGCGCCGGCGGTGGCGATGCCGGGCCGGATCCATACGATTACTTGCTCGCGAGCCTTGGCATCTGCACCTCGATGACAATCGGCCTTTACGCGCGTCGAAATCATTTGCCACTGGAAAATGTCACGGTTTCGCTGTGGCACTCGCGCATTCACGCAAGCGATTGTCAGGAGTGCGACACGAAGAACGGCATGGTTGATAGAATCGATGTTGAAGTGGAACTGACAGGGTCGTTGAGCGCAGAACAGCACGCGAAGCTGATGGAGATCGCCGCCAAATGTCCCGTTCATCGGACGCTCACGTCCGAGATCAACATCAGGTTGCGAGAAGTTGAAGGGATGAGGTAGGGTCGGCGCGTTGCGCCGACCGGACGCCGCAGCGCGGCGTCCCTACCACGATTTTAGATTCGCTGCTCTTCCAGATCGTACACGTCGAACCAATGATACACGACGCGGTTACGCGGGACATATTGATGGATGTAATTCTCCATGTATTCCTGAAGCTCAGGCGGCAGATCACTGAGACGCAGGTCGCGTTCCTTGTTATTCCAGGCAACGATCTCAGCGCGCGACCGTTTCTTGGCATTTTTCTCAATCCATTCGGCGATCTCGTCGTCGGTCGCACCGGTGGCGACGACCGCACGAAAATCGCCGTAATCAATTTCGGCAAAATTCAACCAGCGCTGATCGAGCGGGCAATTGGAGTGGTATCCGCCGTGCCAATCCAGAAGTACTGCGCGGCATTTGTCCACGGCGCGCGCCGCCAATACATAACCTGCCAGTGTGGCTCGCGGACTACGCGGAAACTCTTTTCCATCCCGCAAATCACGCGCGAGCAGTTTCACTTTTTCGAGGTTCTCAGCCGTCATGTTTTGTTTCTCTTGTTTTTGCATCCAGTAATAACATTACGTTCGGATTTCGATGTGGCTGCGTTATTTAATTCGCAGCAGGAGCCACAATCACGCTTCCGCTGAGTTGCGACTACTGCTGGGAGAAGCTCATCTTTTCCGATTGGCGTTAGCGACGCTGTCTGCTCACGTTTTCGCCTTCAGCAATTCGTACAGACCATATTGCAGCAGATCCCCAATACGTTCGATGCTGATGTCCGCTGCCGGATAGTTGGAGAGGATTTTCGGATCATTGGCATAGTGGCCTTGCCTGACAAAAACAGTGGTCACACGCGCCCCCCAGAATTTTTTTACGGCGGCCAGGATACGCAGTTTGTCGTCCATGAGCACGTAATGCTCCGCTGGATAGCGTTGCTCGACATTGTCGAGTTCCTGCTCCTTGTGCACATAAATTAACACACGACCGGCGACAGCATCGGCCAGTCCTGAGCGACTGACCTTGAGTGGTTGGAAAACGACGTCGCCGTCCGAGAGAATGACCGCTGGACCCCATTGCTGCACGTGCTGGATCACCTTGATCGAGTCGGGAAAAAGACGCTCGATGAATGGATAATTGATCAAAAAATCAGACACGCACACCAAATGCGGGGCGCGCGGATGTTTGTCTCGATACCGTTGCAACGCGCCGAGATAATCAGCATAGCCCAATTCGGCGCGCAGTTGCTCGAAGATCTGCCAGTATTCCCGCGCCCCCTTCGCGCCAATTTCGCTGACGAGGTGGCGTTGTAGATCGGCTGCGACTCTATCGTTATCCAGCAACGTGTTGTCCACGTCGAACAAGAAAGTGACGCGAGTAGGAGAAGCATCGCCTTTCATTTTTCAGTTGAGCAAAGCACTCTGCCCTTAATCGCCGAAATGCCGCGCGTCTGCTACGTCAAAATGCAATTTGCGTGTCGAAAGACCGCCTAACGGGTCACCCATCATTGCAGTATTAGACTCGCCAATCGCTCGCTCGATTCAAAAGCCCCAGCGATGCTTCATCTAATTTGAGCTTGGTCGCGCCGATCAGCTCCTTCAACTGCGTCAGGCTTGTTGCGCTTGCGATGGGCGCGGTGACCGTTCGCCGCGCTATCAACCACGCCAGAGCGACGCCCGCAGGCGTTGCATCAAGTTGCTTCGCTACCTCATTCAACGCTTCAATAATCTTAAAGCCGCGCTCATTCAGATATTTTTTCACGAAATCGCCGCGCGCTTTGTTCGCAACGTCGGCTGCAGATTTGTATTTGCCTGTCAGAAATCCGCTCGCCAGCGAGAAATAGCTGAGGACTCCCAAACCATTCTCGATGCACACCGGTTCGAGTGTTTTCTCGTACTCTGCGCGATCGTAAAGATTATATTCCATCTGAAGGCATTCATATCTTGGCAATCCATGCCTTCTGCTTACCGCTAGTGCATGGGAGAGTCGTTCGGCGCTGTAATTGGACGCCCCGATGGCGCGCACCTTGCCCTGCTCCATCAACTGCGCGTAAGCTTGCAGCGTCTCATCCAGAGGGGTTTCGGGATCGTCACGATGCGATTGATAAAGATCGATATAGTCCGTTTGCAGCCGCCTCAACGAATCTTCGGCCGCCCGCACGATGTACGCGCCCGAAAGACCCTTCCTGCGCGGTCCCATCTCGAGCCCGACTTTTGTGGCAATGAGGACTTTATCGCGTCTGCCGCCCTGCTTGAGCCACTTGCCGATGATAGTTTCCGATTCACCACCACGATTGCCCGATGCGAACTTTGAATAAACGTCAGCAGTGTCGATCAGATTGAATCCGGCGGCGATGAAACCATCTAGCAATCTGAAAGACGTTCGCTCGTCCACCGTCCAGCCGAAAACATTCCCGCCGAACGCCAACGGCGCGACCTCTAACCCTGAGTTACCCAAACTACGTCTTCTCATTTTTTTGGGGGCCGCGATGTCCGAATCGCGCGAGTATCCTGATCAAAACGCCGCGGAACTTCGGCGTGGATGCATATTCCGAATGCGAACACGCGCGCGCGAGACGCACAAAGTCTGCGAGGAACATCCCCACTCCGCGAGGACCGGTGATCAAAGTTTGCATCGACGAGACCGAGCGTCGCACTCGGTTCCTGTTCGGAGCCACGCGCCAACGGAACTGATTCACTCGTTTCACGGACCCGAAGCTTGAACGTTTTGGAAATTGGTCCTGCAAACGCGGCATCGCCGCCTTTGAGTCGCGGACGTCCCTGCATTAAACATTCAGCGCATCGTTCGGCTTGAACCGGAATCAGGGATCACTAGATAAACAGTGGACCAAAATGAAAAGCGATAAACCAGTTGGAAAAGTTGCAGTAGTAACAGGAGCATCGAAGGGAATCGGCGCGGGGATTGCAAAAGAGTTTGCGGAGGCGGGCGCGTCCGTAATCGTTAATTACGTCTCGGCAAAGCAAGACGCAGATCGCGTGGTAGATGAAATTATCAAGCGCGCCGGAAAAGCTGTCGCTATTCAAGGCAGCGTAGCGAAGAAGACAGAAGTTGAGAAACTGTTCACGGAAGCAGAGAAAGCATTCGGAAAGATCGATATCCTGGTCAATAACGCCGGCGTTTACGAGTTCGTGCTTCTGGAGGAAGTCACGGAGCAGCAATTCCACCGGATGTTCGATACAAACGTTCTCGGAACGATCCTCGCCACGCAGGAAGCGCTGAAGCATTTCAATCCTGCTGGGGGCAGCATCATCAATATTGGGTCGCTCGCCAGCGTGCTGACGCCACCGACCGGAGTAGTTTACAATGCAACGAAGGCTGCGGTCGACGCGATCACGCGGACGCTGGCAAAGGAACTTGGGGCGCGCAAGATCCGGGTGAACGCAATCAGGCCCGGTATGGTGATCACAGACGGAGTGATTACCGGCGGATTTCATGAAAGCGAATTCCGAACCATGATGGAATCGCAAACGCCGCTCGGTCGAGTCGGTCAGACGGACGATATAGCGCCTGCTGCCGTATTCTTCGCTTCAGACGATTCCAAATGGGTTACCGGCGAAACGCTCCTTATCGCGGGTGGTTTGCGTTAACGGTGCCTAACAACAACCTAACTAAAGGAAAACACATCATGCCATACGTAACTGTGGGACAAGAAAACGGAGCTAACATCGACATCTATTACAAAGACTGGGGCAGTGGACAGCCCATTGTCTTCAGCCACGGTTGGCCGCTGTCGGCGGACGACTGGGATGCGCAGATGCTCTTCTTCCTCAAACACGGCTATCGCGTCATCGCCCATGACCGGCGTGGCCACGGAAGGTCCACTCAGACCAGCGACGGCCATGACATGGATCATTACGCCGATGATCTTGCGGCTTTGACTGCGCATCTTGATCTGAAAGACGCAGTGCACGTTGGTCATTCCACCGGCGGCGGCGAGGTAACGCATTATTTGGGACGGCATGGCGAAAAAAGAGTCGCGAAGGCTGCGCTGATTAGCGCGGTGCCGCCGTTGATGGTGAAGACGCCGGCGAATCCCGGCGGCCTTCCCAAAGAAGTATTCGACGGATTGCAGGCGCAGCTTGCAGCCAATCGGTCGCAATTTTATCGCGACCTGCCGGAGGGACCATTCTATGGGTTCAACCGGCCGGGCGCGAAAGCGTCGGAAGCGATCATCCAGAACTGGTGGCGTCAAAGTATGATGGGTGGAGCAAAGGCGCATTACGATGGCATCGTCGCCTTTTCACAGACCGATTTCACTGAAGATCTGAAGAAGATCACGGTGCCGGTCTTCGTGATGCATGGTGACGACGATCAGATCGTTCCCTACGCCGACTCCGCACCGTTATCGGCCAAGCTGCTGAAGAACGGGACGCTCAAGACTTACAAAGGTTTTCCGCACGGAATGCCTACCACCAACGCTGAGACGATAAACGCCGACTTGCTAGCCTTCATCAAGGCCTAACGACCATGAGTATAAGTGTTTTGCAGAAAAGATGCTGCCAGTGCCGAGCTACATAGAAGCGGAGTGGGAGGACGAGTTCGCTGGCGCGAACCAATCAACCGCCCTACAATTTTCCCGCGCCATGACCACCGCGAACAAGATCACCGTTGTTCGGATCCTCATGATTCCGGCTTTCGTCGCAATGGCGATTTATTACGGCGAAAGCATTCAACGCGGCCAGCCACTCGAATGGCAGCGGTTTGCAGCGATCGCAATTTTCATTCTCGCCGCGGTAAGCGACGGACTCGACGGTTACGTTGCTCGACGATACAACCAACGCAGCACCCTTGGAGTCATTCTCGATCCCATTGCCGACAAAGGGCTTTTGCTGAGCGGCATCATTACGTTAAGCCTAACGAACTGGAGCGAATTTGAACCGGGCAGCGGAAAATTCCCGGCGTGGTTTCCAGTGCTCGTGATTTCGCGCGACGCCATTCTTCTCGTGGGGACGCTTGTTCTGTATTTGCTCAATGGAAAAGTTCAGGTCAAGCCACACTGGACGGGAAAGATTGCGACGGTTTTACAGATGGTCGCGATCGGATGGGTGATGCTACAACTGCATATTATTCCCGTGCTCTATGTTGTGCTGGTCGCCGGCGCGTTCACACTGATTTCAGGGATCCTTTACGTTACGGACGGCGTCCGCCAATTGCAGGCAGAAGGCCACGCGCATCCGACAAAACCCTAGATGCCAGATGCTGTGGTGAATGAGGCACACGCGCTGCCAAATGTAGCCATTGTCGGGCGGCCGAATGTAGGCAAGTCCGCGCTGTTCAATCGTCTTATTCGCCGGAAAATTGCGATTGTTCATGACCAACCCGGAATCACACGCGATCGACTTTCGGCAACCTGCACTCGCGCCGAGCATCCGTTCACACTTTGGGACACCGGAGGAATTTTTGGCGCCGGCGAATCCGAACTGACCCAGCAGGTACGACACGCTGCCGAAAACGCGCTGCGTGAGAGCGATCTTCTCCTATTCGTCGTCGACGCGAAAGAAGGCCTGTCGCCTGTCGATGAAGAACTGGCGCGGATGTTGCGCAAATCGCGAAAACCAGTCGTGCTGGTGGTTAACAAAATAGACACCGAGAAGCACGACCCGTTGGCTGTGGAATTCGATTCGTTAGGCTTCGAAAAGATAATTTCCGTCAGCGCAGAACATGATCGCGGCATTTCAGAACTACTGGACGCAATCGAATTGCAACTCCCATCGCCTGCTCACATCGACGATCCAACATCTGTTAGACGTAACCTCGGCGAACGCGGGTTGAACGTTAAGCATCCAATCGCGATCGCGATCGTCGGCCGGCCGAACGTTGGTAAATCTTCGCTTATCAACTCTATCGTTCATAGCGAACGCGCGATTGTGAGCGAATTGGCCGGCACAACCCGCGACGCCATCGATATCGTTTACGAACGCGAGGGCTGGAAGTTCCTTTTCATCGACACCGCCGGGATACGCCGCCGAGGAAAAGTTTCCACCTCGGCTGAGGTTTTCAGCGTTATGCGTGCCGAGCGCAGCATTCGTCGCGCTGATATTTGTATTCTGATCATCGATCTCACAATGGGCGTGACCGCCCAGGACAAACGGATCGCTGGCCTGATTCAAACCGCGCGAAAACCAGCCATCATCACCTTAAACAAATGGGACTTGGTTAAGCGGAGAAGTAAGGAAAAGCAGTTGAGCAGGCAATTAGTCGAGGAGACGCGGTCGCAAATTTTCTTCCTCAAATACGCGCCCGTGCTAATCACGTCTGCGTTGACTGGCGAAAATGTCGCTCGCCTTTTTGCGTTGATCGAAAAAGTCCAAGATGCGGCACGGAAGCGCATCGGAACGGGAGTTCTAAATCGCCTGCTGCGGCAGGCGTTTGAAGCAAATCCACCTCCCTTGGTCAAAGGCCGCCGTCTGAAGTTATTTTACGCGACGCAACCAAAGAATGGCGGCCTCCTTGGAAGCGGTAGCCTCGGTGAAGCTGACCAGTCCGCCGACAGACTCCGAGAAAAAGCGTCGCCTTTCGATAAATCTCGACGCAATCTCACACCGCCGGAATTCGTCCTGTTCGTAAATGATCCTCATTTGATCACCGAAACGTATCGGCGCTATCTCGAAGCTCGCATTCGGGAAGCTGAACCGTACCCGGGGTTGCCGATCGTCTTAACGGCGCGTGCGAGGGCCAGGGATAATGCGCGACGCTGATCCTGAAGCGAGAAATCCGGCTACTGCTCGGGCTCGTGGCGATATGGAACATCTGTGCGAACCGACGCGAGAATATTTTCACTGAGTTGTATGCCGTCGGTATCATTCAGGGAGCGTGCCTTGCTCAGCGCTTCTTCGCCGGTTGCGATTGCACGTGGGAAATCTTCAGCTTCGGCATAAGCCGCAGCCAGCGTTGCGAGAAGACCAGGAATGCGGCGGTCGGTAAGCGCACAAGCGCGTTCGGCAAGAAGAACTGCCTCGGCGCCGTCGCGCGCATGGGAATCGGGATAGGTCGCAAGCAACCATGCGAGTTCGTCCAGCATTCGCGGTGAATCCGGTGCATTCGTTGCAATGTCACGAAGTCGTTGCAATCCATCAGGCGCTTTAGCCAGCGACACCACAATCTGATGCAGTTGGGTCAGCGCTTCCTCAGCGTTCGGTCGCAGCATCATCACATAACCGAGTTGTCGTGCGGCCGTCATCAAGTCACCAGTATGTGCCGTTGCCAAAGCCACAGAAGAATGAGCCGCAGCATCGAAGGGTGACACAGTCAGCCATTCCGGTCCGAATGCCGCTGCTTGCTGGTAGCGTCCCGATTCCAAAAAACACTTCATTAGCAGCTGGTACGCTGAAAAATTTTCCGGCCCCAGGTCAATTGCGCGTCTGGCTTCTGCAACAGCGCGTTCCATGTCAGTGCGCTTGGCTGCAATAGCGAGGTTGAGATAGGCCGTGGAATCTGTAGGAGCTAACTGGACTGCGCGCTCGGCTTCCTTCACGGCCTCCGCATCATCGCCGAGCTCGCTGAAGCTCAAAGCGCGATATCCGTGCGCCGAAGCGTTCGAAGGATCAGCTTCGATTGCTTTAGCTGCTTCCGTCGCCGCCTGCTCAATTTTACCCTCCTGGCCCAGAATTTTTACTGCGTACAGATGCTGCGGTGCAGAAGGAATAATGAAGAACGTCGCCAAGCTGTTCAGCGCCCAAACGGCAAGGAGCGTGCCGATGACGAATCGAAAATGCTTCCACTTGTTGGTCACCGTTTCCCAACCAACCGCGCCCAAGAAACAAAGCGACGACAGAGCAGATAATCCGTAAAACGCTTTGGCTTGCGCGTACGAAGGAACTTTCAGGCTCATAAAACCTAAGCCCAGCGCTACGACGACAGACAAAGCAAGCAACACAAACAATTCGGCCGACGGTTTCCGAAGGAATCGGACACCGGCGACGCCCGCGCCGATAACAATCAAAACTGCCGGAACTAAAGCCCACAAATAACCTGCGAGCATCGGGCCGAGGTTCCAGGGGGCATTCACGCTCGACGCCCCGCCTAACAAACCGTCGCCCCATAACGTCGAATACATGCCGTCAGCAAATCCGGCGAACCCGCTGAACAGCGGGGTTACTAATGAACGCCCGAAACGGAGGTAATCGGCTGCTGTGTGATAACCGGGATCCTGCCACCAGTTGAATCCGCTTATGACGTCCCAATTGCCCAGCAACGGCGTTCCGAACTTCAGCCATATACGCGCGTAGTACCAGCCGCACACCGCGAGACAACTCGCGATGAGCAAACCGAGATTGCGCAACGAAATAGCAAACGGCGCCCTCGTGTGGACACGCTTTGCGCAGATCGCGGCGATTATTATGGGAACTAAGACAAGGCCGGTCGCCTTCGTCAGCATCGTCGCGCCCAGTGCCAGTCCAACAAACACACATTGTGCGACGCGCGGCGTTTCGTTCTTAAGCAAACGCAAGCAGAGGTAAACCGTTAACGTCGCGAGCGTGGCAGTGAGAACTTCGTTCGTCACATAATGCGCAATATACAAATGCATTGGCAGAAAAGCCGCCAGCATAAGGCCGACCAGAGCCGCTCTGACCGGAAGCAAGAGGCGCAAAGTTAAGAACACCAGAACACACTGCGCGATGCCGAAGACTGCGCCGAGCGCACGCAGAACGGCAACCGAGGCCGGATCAGTAATCGAGAGTTTACAAAACGAAAGGATCGAGGCGGCGATGAAAAAGTAGAGCGGCGGATGATACATCTCGAAGCCCTCAGTCGGCGATGGAAGCGACCAATGTTGCTGGATGTAATCGATGTATTTGAGATGTTCCATCGAATCGAAGCCGACATGGAATGGTAGAAGCCGTGTGTTGTTCCAAAACAAAAACAACCACATGGCGGAAATCAGAAGGAGGACGACTCGTTCGATGGACTGTGGTTTGAATCGCTTTAAGCCGGCGCTCCAGAGAATGACGCATCCACAGGCAACGCCGATCAGCAAAATCCAGAGCGGCCAAATCTTCTTTGCTGCATCAAAAGTGCATTCCCCATCTGCAACGGGATTGCCAGGCCCGGGCGTCTTTGCTGCCGAAGCGAGTGCGGCATGCCTCCATGATGAACCCGTAAAGGATGCTTCCCAATTTTCATCGGTGCGCACATTTAGTTGATCGGTACTCAAAACGAGCCAGAGCGCTGGAGGCCCGTTGTGATTGAACACGCGCACCTCGACAATGTTTGGGCCCTGGCGCAACTGCTCCCCGATGTTAATCTCTAAAACGTTTTTCCAATTACGGTTCTGCGGAAGCTGAATTGAAACGCCATTTACTTTCACTTCCGCCCGACGCAGTGCACGAAGGCGCAAGCGCGCCGTCGCAGATTTAGGCAAAACGAATTCGCGCCGGAACGTTGCATCCAGGCTGGCACTGTTATGTGCGCGCGCATCAACCGCAGTCGGAAAAACGATCCATTCCGCATCTCGATGACGAGACAAATAATTAATAGCCGGATCAGTACGCGCGACCCATGCCAGTAGCGCCACTGCCAGACCCGCAAGTACCACTATAAGAGTCGCTCGGTGCCACGGCTTGAGGGCTGACATTTGTGAGTCACTCTTAGCACGTTTTTGACACCGCACCGAAGGCTGATCGCCAGCGGTGTACGCGAGTTTTTGATCGAACATTCTCGCTGCCAAACTTGTCTGAGCAGACCGTATGAAATCGACTCAGGAAATTACGCAGGAAGTACGAGAGCTGGGTCAGTGGATGCCAGCGCTCCGGCAACAGGTTGGCCACGTTGTGATCGGGCAGAAGTATTTGGTGGATCGTCTTTTGCTGGGACTGCTGGCCAACGGTCATCTCCTGCTCGAAGGCGTCCCGGGGTTGGCTAAGACGCTGACAGTTAAAACAATGGCCGCAGGCATTCAGACCGGTTTCCAGCGGTTGCAATTCACGCCTGACTTATTGCCCGCAGATTTGGTTGGAACGCTCATTTACAATCCACGCAGTGGCGAATTCACCACCAAGCTTGGCCCAATTTTCTCGAATCTAATTCTGGCTGACGAAATCAATCGCGCGCCGGCCAAAGTTCAGAGCGCGTTGTTGGAAGCGATGCAGGAACGGCAGGTGACCATCGGCGAAAAAACTTATCCGTTACCCGATCCGTTCCTGGTTCTCGCTACTCAAAACCCGATCGAACAGGAAGGCACGTACCAACTGCCTGAGGCGCAGCTCGACCGTTTCATGTTCAAATTGAACATCGGTTATCCGCAAAAACGCGAGGAACGAAGCATCCTCGATCTAATGGCGACTTCGGCGCCGGATTTGCGAGTAGATCCTGTCGTGGATCCGAAGCAAATCATCGCTGCGCGCGATGTCGTTAACAACATCTACATCGACGACCGCGTGAAAGATTACATTGTGGACGTGGTCTGGGCCACGCGCGATCCGGCTGCCTACAATCTGCGACTCGAAGGACTGATTCGCTACGGTGCTTCGCCGCGCGCCACCATTTATCTCGCACTCGGTGCACGCGCCCACGCCTTCCTGAACGGCCGCGGCTACGTCACGCCGCAGGACGTGAAGAGCATCGGCCCCGACGTGTTGCGCCATCGAATCATCGTCAGCTACGAAGCCGAAGCCGAGACGGTGACGAGTGAGACCATCATCGAACGAATTTTTGCAGGCCTGCCAGTGCCGTGATGCCGTACTTCAGTCATTCCGAGCGAAGTCGAGGAATCCCGTGGCGTAACCGAAAAGCAAAATCCGCGGGATCCTTCGACTCCGCTTCGCCCAGGATGACGGCTGCTCACGAACAAATGCTATCGACTAAGTCGAGAACTCATTGATGCAACATCAGAATTATTTCGTGTACATTTTGACCAACGGTGATCGTCACACGGTTTTGTATGTCGGTGTCACCAACAGCCTCGAGCGGCGTTCGAATGAACATTCGCTCGGTTTTGGCAGCGCGTTTGCTCGGCAGTACAACGCTCATAAGCTGATTTATTTCGAGGCGTATCCGGATCCGACTAGCGCGATAGCGAGAGAAAAGCAGCTTAAGTGTTGGAGGCGGTCAAAAAAGGAAGCACTCATCGCGAAAAGAAATCCTGAATGGCGTGATCTCTTTGATCAGATGTACGCTTTACGACCAGTTGGAGGTAATCTGTGATGCCACGGGATCCCTCGACTTCGCTTCGCTCCGCTCGGGATGACAAGCGGGCTGAGAAAACAACGGAGATTCTCAAGAAAATCCGAACGCTTGAGATCAAGACCCGCGGTCTGGTCGAGACGGCGTTCGCCGGCAATTATCACAGCGTTTTCAAAGGACGTGGAATGAACTTTGAAGACGTGCGCGAGTATCAACCCGGCGACGAAATTCGCGCGATCGATTGGAACGTCACCGCGCGGATGGGCAGCGCCTTCGTGAAAAAATTTACAGAAGAACGGGAGCTCACTGTGATGCTCGTCGTAGATGTGAGCGCTTCGGGAAATTTTGGGAGCACTACGCAATCGAAACGTGAGCTAGCTGCCGAGGTTGCCTGCCTCCTCGCATTCAGTGCCATCCGAAACAATGATAAGGTGGGCTTGCTGCTGTTCACCGACCGCGTTGAACTTTTCATTCCGCCTAAGAAAGGTCGGTCGCACACCCTGCGGATCATCCGGGAGATTTTGTTCTTCGAACCACAGGGACGCGGCACTGAGCCCGGCCTGGCACTGGATTATCTCAACAAGATTGTGACTCGCCGCGCGGTGGTATTTTTCATCTCCGATTTTCAAGCGCCGGATTTCTCGCGCGCGCTGGCGGTAAGCGGCCGTCGGCACGATTTCATAGCGATCCAGATTCGGGATGAACGCGAAAGATCGCTGCCAAACGTCGGCATCATTACGCTGGAGGATGCCGAAACGGGCGAACAAATCGAGATCAATACTGCAGATCGCAAGACGCGGAATCTTTTTACAGATCTCGTTACTGGATTTGAAACAGAGCTTTCGCGCACGCTGCGACGAAACAATATTGATACAATCACGCTGCAAACCGGCAGAGATTATCTGCCGCCGTTACGCTCGTTCTTTAAACAACGCGAACGGCGGCTCGGAGTTCGATAAAAGGAGGGTGAAGTGCACCAGCGAGTCATCCTGAGCGAAGTGCAGCGGAGTCGAAGGATCCCGCGGAATGCCTTAAAACCTTTCATTACGGGATTCCTCGACTTCGCTCGGAATGACGGCTGCTAGGTAATAAACATGTATTTATTCGCTGCTGATGAGTTCCATGACATAGCGCCGCCAGTGGATTATTCGCTGATTCCTCCGTGGCTTGTTTTTGTGATCGCATTTGTCGTTCTGTCACTGGTCGGTCTCGTTGCGTGGTGGTTTGTGAAGCGACGGAAACCACAGTTGCCGCCGAAGGCCCCACGCGAAATCGCGCTCGGAGAACTCGAACAAATTCGGCCTGAAATTGACAGAATGAGTCCGTATCAGTTTAGCATTCGCGTGTCCGACATTCTGAGGCGTTACGTGACCCAGCAATACGGCGTCCCGGCAACTCGACAAACGTCGATAGAATTTCTCACTGCGGCGGCAAAAGCCCCATCGTTTTCCGCCGATGACAAATCGTTGCTCGAGGATTTTTTGAGCCGCTGCGATCTCATTAAGTTCGCCAAGTACGAAGCGACAACGTCAGACAGCGAATTGTTGCTAGAAGAAGCAATCCGCTTTGTGAAAGGAGGTCAACTTGCGACCGTTTAATTGTCTCTGTCATTCCGACCCAAGTGGAGGAATCTCGTGGCTCAACATTGAGGCAATTCTGCGGGATCCTTCGACTTCGCTTCGCTCCGCTCAGGATGACGTTTGGTGGCACGCGAAGCGGACAAAATCTCGTCGCTCCGTATGACAAACTTCTTTGATTGGTTCCAGGGGAATAGCGCGTTGACGTTTGCGCGTCCGTGGCTGCTGCTCCTACTGCTGGCGATACCAATGCTTGCCTGGTTGCGCGGCAAAAGCGGCCCGGCTGCGGCGCTGACGTTTTCGTCTACAGCCAGTCTGCAAGCGATCGGAAAAAAGAGTGCTGCGCGAGTCGGTAAACTCCTGCGGGCGCTGCTTTTTCTAACGCTGGCTTTCTTCGTGGTGGCTCTCGCGCGACCACAACTTGGTAAAAGTCTCACGCAGATCGAGGCGAGCGGCATCGACATCATGCTCGTGGTGGACGTTTCCGGCTCAATGCTGACGAAAGATTTCACTATCGGGGGCCAGGAAGCGACACGCGTGGATGCGATTCGCGAGGTCACGCGAAAATTCATCGAAGCTCGTCCAAATGATCGCATCGGGATCATTGCGTTTGCCGGGCGCCCATATGTCGTGAGCCCAATGACGCTGGATCACGACTGGCTTTTGCAAAACTTGGATCGAGTAAAGATCGGACTGGTAGAGGACGGCACTGCGATTGGATCCGCCATGGCATCGGCTTCGAATCGGCTAAATGATAAACGTTCAAAGAGCCATGTTCTCGTTTTGTTGACGGATGGCGAAAATAACGCTGGCAAAATTCCGCCGAATACTGCCGCCGAGGCAGTGAAGGCATTGAAGATTCACTTCTACGCAATCGGTGCCGGAATAAATGGAATCGCGCCCGCGCCCGTTTTCACCAGTCGCGGACCGCTGACCGATGCATTGGGAAACATCCTGTACGAAAATCAACCCGTTCAATTTAACGAATCCGGTTTAAGAGAGGTGACCAAAATCGCCGACGGCAAATTTTTCCGGGCCACCGACACTGAATCGCTGGAACAAATTTTCAACGACATCGACAAGCTGGAAAAGTCGACGGTGAGCGTGAAAAAATATCAGCAATACCGCGATCTCTTCCCGCTTTGCCTGATGGGCGGGTGCGGACTTTTGGTGGCGCAAATGCTTTTGTCCCAAACGATTTGGAAAAAATTACCATGAATGCGGTGGCATCCCGAGCGAAGCGAAGCGCAGTTGAGGGATCCCGCGGAAAGACCCACGGCAATGCCTCGGGATTCCTCGACTTCGCTCGGAATGACAGGGAGAAATTACCATGAGCTTTGGCGCACCAGAATGGCTTTGGGGATTATTGCTCGTCCCGCTCTTGATTGTTCTGTTTGTGCACTCGGAACATCGCGGAGTGAAACGGCTGCAGTTGTTTGTGTCCGCGCGCTTGCTGCCGCAGCTCGCTGGAAACGTCAATCGGCGGCGGCGCATCATAAGATTTGGTTTGCTGTTGCTTGGGCTTGCGTTGGCGATTGTCAGTCTGGCGCAACCGCGCTGGGGCTACACTTTCGAGGACGTAAAGCGTAAGGGACTGGATCTGCTGGTGGCCGTGGACACTTCGCGCAGCATGTTGTCCAACGACGTTCAGCCGAGCCGGCTCGACCGTGTCAAACTGGCGATTCAGGATTTGATCGACGAACTGCAGGGTGATCGCGTTGGTCTGATCGCTTTTGCGGGGCGCGCGTTTTTACAGGCACCGCTCACGATTGATTACGACGCCGTGATTGAGGCGGTCAATGATCTCGACACAAAGACCATTCCCGAAGGCGGCACCAATATCTCCAGCGCAATTACTCTTGCCACGCAGAGCTTCGGCAAAAGCGCCATGGGAAATCGCGCGCTGATCATCTTCACCGATGGCGAGGAATTAAGCGGTGATGCGGTGAAAACTGCGAAAGCTGCGGCCGACGCCGGCGTGCGAATTTTCACCATTGGCGTCGGAACGCCGCAAGGTTCGTTGATTCCGATAACCGGCGACAACGGCGAGACAAGCTTCGTGAAGGATTCAGCCGGACAAGTCGTTAAATCAAAACTGGACGACAAACGTCTGCGCGAAGTGGCAGAGGCCACGGGCGGATTTTATGTACATTTGGAAAACGGACCTCGGACGATGCAGCAGGTTGAAACCGAAGGCTTGGCAAAGATGCAGGCTGCTGAGATGGACGTGCGTCTGTCGCGCCGGCCGATTGAGCGATATGAGTGGCCGCTCGGCGCCGCGTTGATTGCTCTCGCGTTGTCGATTTTGATTCCCGAGCGAAAGCGCGTACGCCAGCGAGCAGGCGTTCCCGCGCTTGCGCGCGATGCGAGGCATAGCGTCGCAGGTGGACCGGTCAAAGCTGCGGCCGCTGTCGCTGTCCTGATCTTGTGGTGTTCGTCTGTGTTCGCGACGGTGCCGGGGATCAATGCGTATCAGCAAGGCAAATTCGAAGATGCTTACAAGGAATTTCAGGACACGCTGAAGTCCCATCCGCAATCTCACGCCGAAGACGAGCTCCAGTTCGATTCAGGCACCGCGGCTTACAAACTGAAGGATTACAATAAGGCCATGGAATCGTTCAGTCAGGCATTGCTCACGCCTGATACATCTTTGCAAACCAAGGGCCATTACAATCTCGGCAACACACTGTATCAACGCGGCGAGATGGAAAAAAGCGACGATAAAAAGCTAAGCGACTGGACAAATGCCCTCGACCATTACGAGCAAACTTTAAAGCTGAATCCACAAAACAAAGAGGCGAAGGACAACTACGAATACGTCAAAAGGAAAATCGACGAGTTAAAAAACAAAAAGGAACAGCAACAACAGCCATCCCCTTCCCCAACGCCACCGCAAAAGGACAAACAGAACAAGCAAGACAAGCAGCAAAAACAGCAGAACCAACAGAATCAGGATCAGCAGCAGCAACAACAGAAAGACCAGCAGCAGAAAGATAAGAAAGATCAGCAACAACAGCAGCAACAGAAAGATCAAAAAGATCAGCAACAACAACAACAGCAGCAGAATCAGAAACAACAGGATCAAAAGGATCAGCAGCAGGCGCAAAACCAGCCGTCACAAGACAAAGCGGGCAGCGACAAAGACCAAAAAGAACAACAGCAAAAGGATCAGTCTCAGCCGAAAAACGAACCGCAAAAGAAACAGCAGCAACAACAGCCCGGCGAGAGTCCGTCTCCATCGCCCGGCTCCGAAAAGCAGCAGAACAATCAGCCTTCGCCCTCGCCGGGACAGCAACAGGCGGAACAATCACCAAGCCCTGGCGAAGGAGAAAACGAAAAGCCGTCGCCGTCACCGGGAGAAGGCGAAGAGGAAAACGCCTCCCCCACCCCCGCCGAATCGCCGCAAAAGAAATTCGCCGGCGAAGTGAAAGGCGCGGCAGGAGATAAGTCACAGAAACCCGCCGATAAAAACGAGCAAATCGCGGCGGAAGCTGAACAGGAGAAAGAAGGCGAGATGAGCGAACGCCAGGCGCTGGCGCTGCTAGAATCGATGAAGGACGAAGAGGCGCGAGTCCGACTTGATGAACGCAAAGTAAAGCGTCATGTCTATAACGATTGGTAGCGATCTCTGTCATGTCGAGCGAAGTCGAGACATCCCGCGAAATCAGCTCTGGGTTATGCCAACGGGATTCCTCGACTTCGCTCGGAATGACGGTGCTAATTACTTTTAGGATGTTTCAACGAATCTTAATCGCGGTTCTTGTGATGCTGGCGTGTATGCAGATTGCGCGTGCCGATTCGCCCAGTGTCACGGCAGTCTTAAGCAACTCGGAGGCAACTGTCGGCGAAACCGTGGATCTGCAAATCAAGGTGACAGGTCCCGGCGATGCGCGGCCGCCAGAAGAAATTTCAGTCGATGGTTTGGAGATTCATTCCACCGGAACTTCGCGACAATTCGAAATACATAACTTTTCGACGAACTCGAGCGTGACTTACAACTACACGATCCTGCCGCTCAGAGCGGGACGGTTCACGATTCCGCCGCAAACAGTTCAGGCCGGCGGGAAGGTCATCAGGACGCCGGAACTCGCGTTGAACGTCGCCGATGCGCCCGGTCAACAGACCAAGACACGGCCTAATCGTACCAGTCAGAGCCAGCCGACTAACGCCGGCGATCTCGTTTTCGCTGAACTAATCGTTCCGAAGAAGACCGCATACGTCGGCGAGATTGTTCCG
>DASYSX010000200.1:0-5641 GCA_036002955.1 Candidatus Udaeobacter sp.
TCCCCTCTCCAGCTACGGCCTTAATGTCACCGAGGAGGGAAATATTCGAAGCATTTGCGCGCCCGGTTCGCCGTGCCTCGAGTTCAACGCTTTATTCGCGGGACGGTTGGAGGAAATTTTCGCAGAGTGCGGATGCCTGGACAAATTTCTACGGTTACTGGCCGAAACGCCGTTACTTCAGCTTATCGAAGATGCGAATCCCTGTCAGGAGAGCGGCGAACCGGCATGCCTGATCGAAGCCAGCTGCGCTGGAAACTGCCCGTAGGCAAAAAGAGCCTGCGCCGACTTGGAATCAACGAATAGCACGCGCACGTACGAGTGATGACCTTGTTTGTCGACTAGCTCTAAGCGCTCGCCTCGAAAGCGAGGTAGTCAGTCATCGCCCTTGCACCAGCATTTACCAAGTCCCGCTACAACGGCGACAGATGAATGGTCGCAATCATGCAGCGCGCGCTGCCGCCACCAAGTTCGATTGTGGGCAGATCAAGCGGCACGAGCCGCGCGTAGCGATTCAATCTTTTGCGTTGATCTTCGGTTAATACTTGAGCGGCGCGAGTAGAAAGCACCAACAGTTTCTGTCCAGTCTTGTTGTGTAGTTCAATGGCATTACCCGCGAAGTTCGCGATCTGATTTGCTGATAACTCAATAATTTTTTTTCCGGTCTCCTCCAAATGCGTACGCACCTGTTGCCGCTCTCTCTCGTTCGCAATCGTCTCCAGCCCAACCATCGCGAAGGCCGTCCCAATGCACATCATCACGTTGGTATGATAGATCGGCTGACCATCGGAGCCGACGCTGGTGAAAGTGACAGACTCGTAGCTGAAATCGTCGGCAAAGCGTTGGATCACCTTTGGATTGGACCGATTTGAGAGCGAGACGTACGCAATTTTGTTCAGATGATCGAGCACGAGACTGCCTGTACCCTCCAAGCAGCAACCTTCATCCTCGAACGGCGAGTAATCGATCACATCGGTAACCAGATAGTGCTTGCGTAGTTCATGGAGAATGTCCTGGCGGCGTTCGCGTCGACGCAGGGCTGAATACATCGGGAAAAGGACGATACGCCCATCGTGATGCGTTGAGATCCAGTTGTTAGGGAAAACTGCGTCCGGTTTTTCTGGCTCGTCGGTGTCCTCAAATACATGCACGTTTACGCCGGCTGCATGGAGTGTTTTCACCGCTGCATCGAATTCTTTTCGCGCGAGCTGGCTGAGCGCCTCAGCAGGGCAATCAATCTGAGTTTGAAACGCATTGTCGGCCGCTGTCTCGGGATTCGCATAAAAGCAGCAGGGCCGGACCATCAGCACCGAGTTGGTACTTTGCGTGGGCGCAGCGCTCTCTGTCATAGCAGCTGCATTTTAGCCTGTTTGGCCAGATGTCGCATGAGCCAGTGAAGCATTATTGACGTGTCGAAGGCGCCGGAATACACGAGAATGATCACACAAAGGTCACAACGGTTTTCGACGAGTTACAGCATCTCTTTTGTGTCCATTGTGTTCGTGGTGCGAGTTTAATCCGCAAAGAAATGTCCACCTCGCGTGCAATCTCGTTTATCTCGAGCTGCCGTTCAGATAAGAAAATACTTCTTAGGCGCGGACCTGCGTAAAAGAATGGAACCCCAACATGAATACCTTCGGTTAACACCGTTCAACCCCAAGGACCACGAACCACTTGTGCATGAAAACATCACCGGGATCTCTCGCTACCGAGCGCAATCGCCGACTCCAGGCGCGCCGGGGTCTGGCGTTATACTTCGCCGTTCTTGTTCCGCTCTCGGCTGTGTTCGAAACGTTCATGATCGTCGGAAATTTGTCATGGTTATGGGCGCTAATGTGGACGCCGGCGGCTGCCTCGGTGGTGGCGCGTCTGATCCTTCGCGAGGGCTTTGCCGATGTGTCTTTTCGCGTCGGAGGGAGTCGAGGATGGAAAGCTATCGTGCTGGCGCTCATCTTTCCGATTGTTATTGGGCTGATCTCCTACGGCATCGCATGGACGACGGGACTGGTCGGCTTTGATCCGCAGCCAATGGCGCTAGTCGCTCGTTTCATCGGAAACACTGCTTCGCCGATCGTCGTTTTTATGACCAACGTCGCAGCAGCTATGACCGTGGTGACTATCTTCAGTGTTCGTACTGCTGCCGGCGAAGAAATTGGCTGGCGCGGGTACATGCTTACACGCCTAATCGATGCCGGCCTCCCGCAACCCGTGTTACTGAGCGGCCTGATCTGGGGCTTATGGCATGTGCCACTTATCCTAGGCGGCGTGTATTTGGCAGGTACGCCGCCGTTCCTGTCTGCTCTGCTATGGATGGTCACTGCGACGGCGTTTAGTTTCGTTTTCGCGCGGCTACGACTGGTGACAGGTAGTGTTTGGCCTGCGATTATTCTTCACGCAGCTTGGAACAGCGTTATTCAGGTTGCGTTCGATCCAGCCAGTACAGGCGCTGGGGCGAGCCTGTGGGTCGGTGAGTCGGGGATTCTCGTCGCACTCACGATGATCGTTGCGGCCGTCATTTTCTCATGGGGAAAATGGAGGAACCGCAAAATCTTCAAATATTGAAACGCACGAGCGGAAAGACGATCGCAACCAACCAACACACAAAGGAAACGAAGGGCGGAGGGAACTTAAGGTGTAGTTTGTCGTGTTTGTTCTGCGAGCTTTTCAATCACCGAACGAAATGTCGACATCGCGTGCGGTTCGCACCAGCTCGCCGTTAGGCGGGACAAGCTTGAGGCGATTGACTGCTTCGGCAATCGAGACGTGACGCACCTGATAGTTTTGGTAACTCACCATCGACCCGAAATGCCCCTCGTTCGCTAGCTGGACGGCTTTAACGCCAAAACGTGTCGCGAGAATTCGGTCTAACGTCGTCGGCGCACCGCCGCGCTGGAGATGACCGAGCACGCAAAAACGCGTTTCCTTACCCGTGCGTGTGGCGATTTCGCGCGAGACAATTTCTCCAATCCCGCCCAGCCGGAATTCGCCGCCTTCAACGTCGCGTTTCACTTGTTCGCCATGTTTTAGTCTCGCGCCTTCCGCAGCGATCACGACCGTTCCAAAGCAACCGGCTGCTTCGCGCAGATCGATCACGCTGGCAATCTTCTCGTTATCGAATGGGATCTCAGGAATCAAAATGATATCGGCGCCACCGGCGATACCACCTTGCAACGCGATCCATCCTGCGTGCCGTCCCATCACTTCGACGACCATCACTCGTCGATGACTAGTCGCCGTAGTGTGCAAACGATCCAGCGCGTCAACGACGACATTCACGGCAGAATCGAAACCAAATGTAGTCGCTGTCGCTTCGAGATCGTTGTCGATCGTTTTCGGTACGCCGATGCAATTGATGCCAGCCTCCTGCAACTGTTGCGCGGTCACCAGCGAGCCGTCGCCGCCAACGACGATCAAGGCTCGCACGCAGAGGTCCTCCAAGATGTTTCTGGCGTCTGCAATGATTTTTGCCGGGACGATTGTCCGATCGCCCGCACCCACTTTCGCAGCGAAATGGCCGCGATTGGTTGTACCAAGAATCGTCCCGCCCAGCGCCATGATTCCGTTCACAGCCTGCCGGTCGAGAATGACGTGATTGCCAGGAGGCAACAGGCCTTCAAAGCCGTCGCGAAAACCAACCACTTCCCAGCCGAGCTTGTCCGCTGCCAGCACTACGGCGCGCAAAACTGCATTAAGTCCCGGACAATCGCCACCGCTGGTCAAAACACCAATGCGCGGTTTCATTTTCGCAGAAGCGAAACTAGAGAATTTTTTTTGGATCAGCCATCCGCCCCGCAGCTGCCCATTGATCGTACAACTGCCAACCGCGTTGCATAAGAGCTTCACCTTCTCCGAATCGGTTCGTGCTGCCGAGGACCACCACCATTATGTGGCGCGGGTAAACCGTTTCCATCTGACCGTTGCGAACAACCTCCGATTCACGATTTGCGTACAAAATTAAACAGTCGCCAGAGCGCGATGAGCGGCCTGTCTTGACTCCGTCGATGCCGTTCTTACCGAGGAGCTCGTTCGTGTTGCGAAGCACATAGCTGAGCTGTTGACCTTGGCGGTTAAATGAAATCTGGCGTTCCTTTTGCGACACGTAAAAACGGAAGCTTGGCTTGTTCATCGCATATCGGGTGAGACGCGCCATATCTTCCGCCGTGGAAAACGGGAGAGGCTTGACTTTCCAATCGATGCCGTGGGGATTGACAAAACGCGTGCGCTCCATCTTCAACTGTTTGGCGAGCGCATTCATTTGAGCAACGAACGTGTCCGCTGGCGTCAATTTCGCACCAGCCTCGATCGGTTCCAGACGTGAACCCACGTGATAGGCCAGTGTGTAAGCGGCGATATTATCGGATTGCACGAGCGCGGCATAAAGCAGATCGCGCAGGGAAACGGAGTCACCTGGTTGAAACCCGATGTTGTTTTCCGTGGTTCCTCGGAAGGCCTCTGGCGGAATGGCCACTACTTCGTTGAGATCACCCGATTTTTTCTCTGACCAATCCAATACTACGCACGCCGTGGCAATCTTTGTCAGGCTGCCGACTTGCAGTTTTTTCCTCGGTTCCTGTTCTTCCAAAATGTAACCAGTTTGCGCGTCGGCAATAAGGTATGCTTGCGCCGCGGCCGCCGAACGGATGGCGGCCCCGCTCGCAACAAACGCCAAAACACCAATCAACAATGGACGTGACAAATTCATAGAGACGGTCGAACGGCAGCACGTTAATCGCCGCGCTCTGATTCGCAAACGCTCAACGTGTTGAAAGGGCGCGCTCGAGCTCAACCATGGAGCCGGCGCGCCCCCGCGCCGCCCTGACACGAACGGCCCGAGGGCGGGCCGACTCCATTGGGAGATTGTTCAGAACAACCGTACCGATCTTCATTGAATCGTCTGCGTTGCCCTGGCCCTGCTGATGAGCAACCGCATCAGAAAATAAACAACGATCGCGGACGGAATGGAAAGGAAGAGCGAACCAATAAACGCGGGCCAGAACGTGGGCCAAATAACCCGTGAGAACACATGCCAATGCACGTAATCGTGCAGTCGAAACTGGCGAAAATGTACCCGCTGCGCCATTGGGCGATGCAATATCCAGCAACCGAACTGGTATTCGGCGAGATAGATTGCCGGCATTACCCAGATCAGAACATCATGTAGCGTTACCGCAATCGCGGCAGCGACCTTGTTGCAGCGTAAAACCCACGCTACGACGATCGACAGCAATGTTTTCAGCGGATACAGCGGAGTGAAGCCGAAGAAAATTCCGATCGCAGACCCGAAAGCGATCGAGTGCGGTGTATCGGCGATCGTCATCAACGTCATGTGATGCGCAACCAACCAGCTCTTCATTCGCGCAAGCGTCTTCGGCAATCGTGATTCGTAACGTGACTCATCCCCTGTATGCGGCTCGTGCACGCTTCGAACATAAACCAAAACAAATTTGATTCCTGCAAAGCTGCTGCTCTCTCGACTCCAACCGGAGTTCCTTCCGCTTGCCGTGACCAGCAGCCGCAGCTACAACCTAAACGTTAATGGCTCGATCTGATGCGCGGCAGCGCTACGCGATTCGCGGAGGCAAAGAAGGCAAAGAACGTCTCGATCTGCTCGCTCGCGTGATACTGCCGACGACGATGCAATTAC
>DASYSX010000201.1:0-17657 GCA_036002955.1 Candidatus Udaeobacter sp.
CGACGCGGCACAAGTTCCCGGATGAAAACCACGCCGCGCCGCCATGTATCCGCGCATTTTCGCCGGACATAAAAACGCAGATTTACTTCTTCGAAATCGCGGTGCAGCGGAATTGGAAGACCCAGGAGCCGTGTGTCGAGAAATAGAAACCCAACGACGCTGAGAAACGTCTCACCGTTTTCGAAATCGATTTCGGTTCCGGCCGGAACCAACCGCCCAATAAGCCGAGGATCGACCACATAATTCAGCATCGCCAAATATCGCCAATCGGCCGTGAGGAATGGTTGCACGCGTTGCGGCAGCGATCAGGGATCGGCGCTAAAGCATCAAGTGTAGTTCGATCTTCCGATCACTGCAGCAGTCTTTCCAAAGACGCACTTGGTTGCGTTCCAAGCGCGGTCGCGCGGGCGTAATGTTCTTTGGCAAGTTCCCTCGACGGGGGTTGCGTCGTGATGAGAATAACCGCGAGATTAAAATGCGCGTCTGCGTAGTTCGGATCTTCCGCGATAGCTTGAAGCATCTCCTTTTCTGCCTCCTGCTGTCGGCCTTTTTGGCTGGCAGTAATACCGAGGTAATTGTGCGCAGTGGCGCTGTTAGGATTGAGCTCGATTGCTTTTCTTAGTTCCTCCAGCGCGTCGTCGAACCTCGACTGACGATAATGAACAATCCCAAGCGTAGTGAGCACAAAATCGTCATCCGGTGCGATGGTCAGGGCTTTCTTCAGCGTTGATTCCGCGGATCGGATTTTGCCGGTGCGAAAGTAAATGACGCCCAGATTGGATAGCGCGTCGAGGTTGTTAGGATCTTTCGCCAGAATCGTTTGATATTGCTTTTCCGCTGTTCGATAACTGCCCTTCTCAACGTTTTTCCGCGCCGCGACCGCAACCTCCTGAAGTTGAGTCGGCAAAAGGTTGGGGCCTGCGGTTGAGCTTGCATTCAATTTCCTCACGTCTGCCGTCGATTTTTTTTCAAAAACAAAGTTCATCTTAATCACACCGGTCTTCTCGTTTGAGATTGAGACTACCGGTTGTCGGAACAGAGTGAGTTCTTCGGTAGTTAACCTCGTTACCGGTTGCGCAAGGAACTCTATCTGTTTGTTGAGCAAGTCCGATCGCACTTTGAGTCTATCTAACTCGGTCAGCACCAGCTTCCACGCCTCATCGCGGCGGGCTTCTTCCTGGCGTTCACGAACAACGATGTTTTTCAGCAGTTCATTTTCTCTCGCAATCTCGGATGAATCCTCGTTATTTGCTTCGGCCAGCTTCGCCGTTTGCAGCTCTGTACCGGTGTGTTCCAGCTCAACATCAAGCTCCGCGGCTCGAGCCGCTAGATAATGGTTTCTATTCTGGGTTTCAGTTAGCTGCTCTTGAAGCTGCGTCATTTGTCGCTCCATCTCGGCCAACTTCTCCGTGGCTTTGGGATCGCCTTCACTCAGTTTCCTGACCTTCTCCTCCGCGGTTGCAAGTTTCTCTTGCAGATTATTTTTCTCGGTGACGAGTGAATGAAAACGCTCTTCTGATTCCTTCACCGATTTCAGTTGGGAGAGCGCGTCATCGCGTTCACGCTCGAGCGCAACGATACGATTGTTTGCCTCAGCGAACTTTGCCTGACTATCGTCGCTTTGCTTTTCCGCATTAACACGCGCCTGATCGGCTGCAGCAACGGCTCCTTTTAATTGTGCAACTTCGGCACTCAACTGCTGTTGTTCTTTGTCAGCGTTACCTTCCATCCCTTGCGACGCCTTTGATTCCTGAAGCTGCGAGAGTGCATCGCGCGTCTGACGTTCTGATTTCCTGGCATCATCGAGATCGGTCTGAGCCCGCTCCAGCTTAGAATTTGTCTCATTCAAACGTGTATCGACTACTTCCTTTTCTTTCCTGGCGCTTTCCAGGTCCCCGCGCGTCTTGTCGAGCGCAGCTTGCAGCTCAGCGACTTTGTCGCGCAAGCTCTTTCCGCCGGCTTTGACCGAGGTATCGCGCGACCGCTCGGTTGCGGTGTCCCTCGGCTGCGGCGCCAACGCTTCCGGACCAGGCTCTGACCAGGCATCACTCTCAGGCGCTGCCGGTGCAATGTCGGGCAACGGACCGGCGCTCGCGTTTAGTTGGGTTTGCCTTGTGATTCGCTCCTGAAGTCTCAAAATAGCTTCGCTGATTTTGCGCCCGCGATATTCCACAACTGCTGGCTGCCACTGTGCATGCGATTTGCGCAGTTCCTCGATCAAGCTGCCGGCGAAGCGATATTTGGCCAAAGCAGTTTTGAATCGATCCTGCTGCTCGAGTTTTTCACCCTGTTGCGCGGAGAGATAGGCTTTGAGGAAAATTTCGCTTGGATCATCCTGTTGCGCGACGGCGAGAATCATTGCGGCGAAGAAAAATGCAGCGGCAAGCCAAGCTGCCCTGCCTCGCACGAGGCGACGCTGGGGGATCATACCTAACCGGCTGGGGAGATTTCCGGGCACCGGCGCTGACAATTAGTGGGCCTGACGGGAAAAGTCGAGCCCTTTGTTTGCAAAGGGGAACGAGAATCTTAAACTCTGTTTCGCTTAAGTTATGGTGGCCGTAGCTCAATGGTAGAGCCCCAGATTGTGGTTCTGGTTGTTGCGGGTTCGAGTCCCGTCGGCCACCCAGATCGGGGGAAGGCCAATCCCTGATTCGAATGGCAATTACTTTGGGTTGATCTGATTCAGAAGGAATCGCTCAAACATTACAAAATTTTCATTGACGGCAAAGATTACGACTCTGTAATCTCGCCATCCATGCTCACAAATTTAGGTTGTACTTGGCGCTATTCAGCGCATCTACGATCACTGCAAAACCATCGTCGGCTCGTTCTCTTCGCGATCTTGATTCTGCTTCTGATCGCAAGGCAGCACGGCATCGCTCAAACTGTAGAAGCACCCGGAGTCGTCGTCACGGGTGAGGCCATAGCAACTCCGACGCCTCACGACAATTTCCGAGAGATGCGGCAGCACCTCCTGCCTGAAGTACAAGGCACGGCAATCACAGTCACGAAAAAAGCGACGGTGATCAAGCTCGACCAACAGCCGCCAATAGAAAATAACAATGAGCAGGATCTTTTCGTTAAAGCCCCGGGATTTCTGATTACGGAGCAACACACGCCAGGACAATTTAATTTCAGCTACCGAGGACTGGGCAATCCGCAGGAATCCGAGTTCACCCTTGTCCTTCGGGACGGCCTGCCGTTAATGAGTGATTGGATTGGGTTCCCTACTCTTTACTACCTGCCGCTGCCTCAAAGCATAAAAGAAATTCAATTCATTCGCGGCGGCAGCAGCTTGCTTTACGGACCGGAGCCGGCGCCCGTAGTGAACTTTATAACAAAATATCCTGCGCCGGGTTCGCCCTGGAATTTCTATACTGAACAGATTGGTGGCGGTTACGGGTATTATTCTACTTACAACGTGATTCAAGAGGCCACGGGTCCATTGGAATTTCGCCTTGATGCCGGGTACGTGCGAGCAGACGGCCAACGGAATAACAGCCAGTATGACCTATGGCAAACTGATCTCTACGTCGGCTGGAGGCCTGACGAGCACCAATTGTTGGCACTCGATTTCTATTCCAGCCGGTTTGACGGCGGTGATCCAGGACGCATCACATACAAACAATGGGTGAACGACCCAAATTTTTCGTTCACTCCATTCAACAATGACTGGGTTGATCGATACACGACCGTTCTACGATACGAGCGTGACTTTGGAGCAGGCTGGCTTTTGCAGGTCAAAGGTTGGTACACCCATCAGGAGATCGATGCGCGCACTGCGGCCAACAACGTTCCGGGAGCGCCCCATCCATTTCCTTCAAGTACCACATTCGGTTACGAGACATTCAATAATGGCGGAGTTGATATGCGCTTCCGCAAGTCTTGGGGAGACGACACCATCTTTAAAGGCAGCGCTCTCACATTTGGCGGCGTTGTTTACCATGGCGATGCGCCGTTTATCAGATACACGCTTAATGAAGAAAACAGCGGTCCGGACTTTTTGACCGCATCGCGCGGCTCGACCTCTGACATCATCCCTCTCGATCAATCGCGGACCGCAGACTACCAGGCATTCTTTATAGAAGACCTGGTTCGCATAGGAAAATTTCACATGGTCGGCTCATTCCGCCTCGATCATGAAACCGTCGAAGTCGATTCAGCGGCCGCTCCGTGGCTAGTACCCGTTCCCCCTACTGGTCCTGCAAGCATTAGCGCCGACCATTGGGTTCCCCTCTGGGGTTTTGGAATGGGTAACGATTTCGGTAATCACAACGAAACTTATTTCAGCGCGTCGTCAGGCTGGCGACCAACACGGTTTTTCGATATCGCTGGAACCAGCCGCACGATCGCTTTCGGTGAGGAGATACCGGACCCGTTCCATTCTCTGGATTTCGAATTAGGTGTACACGGCACTCCCTATAAAGGCTTTTGGTATGACGTCGGGCTGTTCTGGATGCTGTTCGATAATAGGACTGAGACGCAAAACATCAGTAACACTGATTTCATCATCCTAAATACTGGCAGCAGTCGCCACCGTGGTTTGGAAGGAGAACTCTACTACGATTTTCTGGCTCCTTTCCAACATCCGCCGGTGCCCGAGCTGCAACCCGAGCCCTTTAAAGCGGTCGTCGACTCCAAAGCGCCGCCTGTGCCCGGCGTATTACCCACAGATTATCGTCCGTACAAGTTGATTGCTTTCAGTAACGTTCAGTTCCTTGACGCGGAATTTATCGAAAGCGCTCTGCTTCAGCCAGGCGAAGATCGAACAATCGTCGGCAATACGCCCGCCTTTGCGCCGGAGTTTCTATTGAAGGGCGGAATTTCTTTTCAGAGAGAACACTGTTTCAACATAGCTTTGACGGCCGTTTACGTATCACAGCAATTCTGGCAGGACACCAATATTGGGAACGCGGCGATCCCGAAAGCACAAATTCCTCCCTACAGTGTTTTCACCCTTTCGGGAGAGTTTTACCTCAACAAGTATGTACGTTTAATTGGTGGCATTTCCAATCTCACTGATGCGAAATATTATAGTCGCGTATTTGCCAACGGAATCGAACCCGCGCCGCGCCTATCTGGTTATGGTGGTCTGTCGCTGAGTTTTTGACGAGCGCCGCCACTGGTGTGAAATAGGTAATTCACATTTCACCAGTGCCTGTAGCTCAACTGGATAGAGCTTCTGACTTCGGATCAGAAGGTTGGGGGTTCGAATCCCTCCAGGCACGTGTTGTTTAATTCGCTTGCCCATGACGATTGACCGAGACGAAGCGTTCATGCGCGCCGCCTTGGTCGAAGCAAAAAAGGCGTTCGGCCGGACAAGCCCCAACCCCGCGGTAGGAGCCGTCCTGGTGATTGATAATCGCGTGGTATCGAAAGGACATCATCGAGAAGCTGGCCGCGCACATGCTGAGGTGGAATGCCTGCGCGATTTCGGCCCATCGATTCCCTCGGGTGCTACGCTCTATGTAACTCTCGAGCCGTGTTCGACCGCCGGACGCACTGCACCGTGCACTGAGGCGATAATCAAAGCTGGACTAAAAAGCGTAGTCATAGCCGCAACCGATCCGAATCCGCGGCACTCCGGCAGAGGTATTGTCGAATTGCGAAAGGCAGGCGTCCAAGTGCGAGCTGGGATTTTGGCAGAAGAATGCACGCGTCTTAACGAAACGTTCAACAAATGGATCGTCACCGGGCAACCGTTTGTGATCGCAAAATGCGGCATGTCTCTCGATGGACGATTGACGCGTCCGCCTGATGAATCCCGATGGATCACCGGGCGCGATGCTCGGCGCGAAGCAAATCAGATGCGCGCACGCGTGGACGCCGTACTCGTGGGAGCGGGAACGGTCCGATTTGACAATCCGCGTTTGACGGCCCGCGGCGTTCGCCGGGCGCGGCAACCGTGGCGCATTGTGTTAACCCGCTCAGGTCAGCTACCACGCCAAGCTAGTGTATTATCCGATAAATTTGCCGCCCGAACTTTGATTTATGAGCGAAAATCATTGGCGTCGGTGCTGAAGGATCTAGGTAAACGCGGAATCACCAGCGTGTTGATCGAGGGTGGAAGCGAAGTTCTTGGTGAGGCGCTCGACAAGCGGCTCATTGATAAAGTGCAGATCTATTTGGGACCGATTTTAGCAGGAGGACCGGTAATCGCATTCCCAGGAGAAGGAGTAGAAAAAACTGCTGATGCACTACGACTACGCGATGTCGAGTATCAGCACATCGGTCAAACTGTCTCCCTCACGGGGTATCCAGACCTTCCGAGTGGCGAATAACCAGGAAACTTTCCAGCGATTCCCCTGTTAAATTATTCGGAGGTGAAATCATGAAGAAACTTCTGTTGATTGCAGTCGTGGCCGGGGGTTTTATGGTCGCGGGGACGACGCGTTCTGATGCTCAAGTTTACTTCAGTATCGGCTTCGGTCCGGGCTATTACGGAGGATATTACCCTTACGGTTACTATTATCCGTACCGGTATTACGCCAGACCTTATTATCGATCCTATTACCGGCCGTACTATCGGTATGGCGGCCATCGTTATCACCGCAATCATTATCGTTATCCCTATCGTTACCGGTACTAGTTTGACCGGAATAGCCACACCAGGCTGGCTCGACTATTTCGAGCCAGCCTAATTTTTCGAGCGGAAACTTCGCTGACGAGATTCAACGGCGCGAGACGGGCGGTGTATTTTCTTACTTTGGCGAAGGCGCCGGTTTGGACGCAGAGCCTTTACCCGGCTCGTCGATCTGGAATTCTTTTCTCAACTGCTGAATAAGCGCGGGTATTTCCTTTTGCCTCTCCGTTTCGATTTGCTGCCGGAGCGATTGTTCGACTTTTCGGCGTTCCTGGATGTACCGAGATTCAAATCGAGCGCGCTCCTGTGAATTCAGTTGAAGACCTGAGTCGCGAACCGCAGCGTCGGCGTCGTGCGTGAGGATCTGCCTTCGCATATTTTCGCGTTGACGCATAAGGTTGCGCTGCTCCGGAGTCATCTGCATCCACAGTTCTGCATTGCGCTGGAAATTTTGACGCGCATCTGGGGGCATTGCGAGCCAGCGATCCCTTACGCTCTGCCTTGAAGCGGGCCCGTTAGGCTGTCCTGAAGGCGGTCCATGAGGTTGGCCCGCCGGCGGCCCGTGAGGCGCTGCCATTTGCGCCGGTCCACGAGGTGCCGCCATTGGCGGGGGCCGGCCAGCTGGGCCGCCGTGATGCTGTTGCGGCTGAGCTTGCGCGGAAGCGCAAGACAGGGCGAAAGCAGCCAAACCGAGGAAGAATTTACAAGGTTGGCCTATCTTCCCACACACTATTTTCATCCCAGGCGATCAATGCATCCAGATCAGCCACGACGTCATAATCCTGTGGATCGACTTTAGCCACTACATCTGAGTCGCTGGAAGACGTTGTTCGCGGACCCGGATAATGCATGACAAGAGCAACTGCAACAAAGACCGCCGCCACCGCCGACGCTCCAATAATCTTTCGCACGCCGAACCAGTTCCGTACCCGCTCGAAGCGATTCGGTTCCTGCCGAATTTTTCTCAGGACATTCCGAGAAAAAAATGGCGAAAGCGTGGGTTTAGGAAGCTGGCCGAGAATGTCCCATAGCTCTTTGTCATCTTGAGGTTCCATGTTGTCCATCCGATTCAACAGTCTGCATGCCTCGAAGTTGCGCTCCAACGCGGTCGAAAGTTGTGTCAAATTCCTGGCGCTTCAAGAAAACCTTCCAACTGCCGAATCCGGGTTGGATGCCGCATTTTGCGTAACGCCTTTGCCTCAATCTGCCGGATCCGCTCGCGAGTCACTTGGAACTGCCTTCCTACTTCTTCCAACGTTCGGCTGTATCCGTCCACGAGTCCAAATCGTTGTTCGAGGACTTGCCGTTCCCGGTCCGTGAGCGTTTCCAGAACATCCTTGATCTTCTCCTTGAGCAGAACGATCGCAGTCATGTCGCTGGGGTTTTCGGCACCCCTGTCTTCGATGAAGTCGCCAAAATTAGTTTCCTCGCTCTCGCCCACCGGTGACTGCAGTGAGATCGGTTGCTGTGCCATTTTTAGCACTGCCCGAACCCGATCCACTGGTAGCAAAACTTCCTCAGCTACTTCCTCAGGTGTAGGCTCTCGCCCGTATTCCTGAACAAGCTGTTTTTGCACGCGTAAGAGCTTGTTAATCGTCTCAATCATGTGCACGGGAATTCGAATCGTGCGCGCCTGGTCGGCAATGGACCGCGTAATCGCCTGACGAATCCACCAGGTGGCATAGGTCGAGAATTTGTATCCGCGCCGATACTCAAACTTCTCGACTGCCTTCATCAATCCCATGTTTCCTTCCTGAATCAGGTCGAGAAACGACAAACCGCGATTGGTGTATTTCTTCGCGATTGAAATAACGAGACGAAGATTGGCCTCGACCATTTCGGTTTTAGCCTTGAATGCCTGGCGCAGCCAGTTTTTCAGCGTCCGATATTCCTCGGAATAATCCGAAAGCGAAAACCAAAGGTTGATCTCCAAATCGCGGACCTTGTTCTGAAGCTGCAACCGTCGTTTTTTGCCGCGAGGATTTTTGGCGAGCTCAGTCTGAAGATACAGCGACGTGTGATGCGCCTCATCAGCGAGGTGCACAAATTCCTCGGTCACTCGCTGCTTCAGGTAAAAACGCGGGTAAATCTTTTGCAAGCTCGCCATCGTTCTTTGCAGTGTCCTGCGCTTTTGCGACGCTCTTTTTGAACAATCGCGACCCGGCTCGGAAAAGTGCCGGTTGATGGATACGCTCAATTGCTCCACTTCCTTACACAGTCGCGGCAGGTTCTTCATGTATCTCTCGCGGCTCTCGATTTTCTTATCGAGGATCACGCGGTCAAATCGTTCCCGGCCTTCGACGAGTTTTTGGGCGAGTTCCAAATGGCCACGGGCAACAAATCCGAAGCGACTGAGATGTTTTTGCACCATCGCTTCGGCCTCCTCAATTCGCTTCGAGATCAGAACTTCCTGGTCCCGCGTAAGCAATGGAACTTGTCCCATCTGCTTCAAATACATGCGCACCGGATCATCCAGAATATCAACCTTCGGTGCCGCTCTGCCCTCTTCTTCCTCCTCTTCCTCATCGACGTCTTTTTTGCCATCCCTATACCGGTCAACTTCGGAGGCCTCGATAATGTCGATTTCCAGACGGCGAAGACGCGTGAGAATCAAATCGAGTTCGTCGGCATCGGTGACTCCTTCCGGTAGCGCCTCGTTCAGATCGTCGAAGGTGAGATAACCCTGTTCTTTCGCCAGTTTGATCAGCTCTCGAATGCGTACCTGAACTTCACCAGTAGAATACAAACCCGTTACTCCAAGCGCGGGCATCGAGAGAGATCCATTGTGGTTGCCCCCTTGTGATGACGACTTAATACGCGTTCGCTTCCGAGAATTGATTCGCGGCGCCTTGCTGTGATTTCTTTTCGAATTCAAACGTCTTTTCGGTACACTACGGCCATGGCTGCTTTTAAGCCGACGAGCCGACGACTGTCGGCTGCTCCCCTTTCGTTTCGAATGCCTGGCCAAGTTTGTTTGGTTAAGAATTTGGTCTAGGACCTTCGGCCTGCCACGCGGCAGTTCAAGACACCTACGCATCTCCTCCGCCGACGGGCCGAGGAAATTCGTGGAGCTGATCCTGCAGGTCAAGAATTTGTTTTTGCAAATTTAGGACGTCACCGGCGCTCAAGCCGGGGATCTTGATTCGATTTTTTGCGACCTCCAAACGGCGACGCACAACGCTTTGGCAGGTCCCGTGCCACCACTTTTCGACAACTGGTTCTGTGGCCGCGGGCATCTTTTGCATCAGCCACGAGGAAATGAGCCGTTCCTCCTCTGAAGAGAGGGTAGCCATGAATGCGTTTAGCGACGCGGTGTCGTCCGGTTCGAATTCGCCTTCCAAAATCCGGATTAGAATGCCAGTGTCCGGTATTTGGTCGAGAATCTCACGCCAATTTTGGGCATGAAGGAAATTGCGGGCCTCTGCATCGCGCAATGCAAGGAGGCAAAGCATCACAATATCATGCGGCGGACTGGCCGCGGCACGAGTTTCAGTTGCACTTAGGTCCGCACGACCTCCTGGCACGCGAGCCTGTTTTGCCAGAAGTGATGCAAAATCGGCAGGCGCAACACCGAGGCGCGCTGACGCTTTGCTGATCACCTCTCCGCGAAGAACCGGATCGTGTACTCGCGACACTGTTGCCGCCAGATTGCGCGCGGCTTGAATCTTCGCTCCCATGGAACTCAAGTCGATACTCGCGATCTCTCGCTCGATGCGATACTCAAAAAAATCTCGCGCGTTCGCTACGCGTTCGTCGAATTGCTCCTTTCCCTCGCGGCGAACAAGCGAATCCGGGTCCTCGCCCAGCGGCAACTCCACGACGCGGATGATAAAATCGTTTTCCAGCAGCGCATCGAGCGAGCGCTCCGCCGCTTTGGCGCCGGCTGCGTCAGAATCGAAGCATAGAACTACTTCACTGACATACCGTTTTAGGATGTGCGCCTGAGTTTCCGTGAATGCCGTCCCCTGCGGGGCGACCACATTCGTGATCCCCGCCTCGAACAAGCTGATCAGATCGAGCTGGCCTTCGCAGACGATCGCAGAGTTCGCCTCAATTAATGCGCGCTTGGATTTGTGAAAACCAAAAAGGACGTTGCCCTTTCTAAAGAGTAGTGTGTCCGGTGAATTCAGGTATTTCGCCGCGCCTTCCTGTTCTTTCAGCAAGCGCCCACTAAATGCGATCACTTCACCTTCGCGGTTGCAGATGGGAAAGATAATCCGACCACGAAAACGATCATACGAAGTTCGGGGATTGACGTCTGACGCCTGTTCGTTGTCCTTGGTTTTGATAAGGCCGCTCGCAAGGAGTTCGCGCGCGTCATAGCCTTCCGCGCGTGCCCAACTGCCGAAAGCGTCCCATTCATCCGGCGCGTAGCCAAGCTGCCAGCGCTTCGCGGTTTCGCTTGTGATTTCGCGTTGCTTCAAATATTTCCGTGCCGGTTCCCCGATTTCCCGTTTTGTCAGATTTTCGTAGAACCATTCCGCAGCTTCGGCATGTAACTTTAGTAATTTGCGGCGCGTCTCGTACTGTCGATCTTCGTCTGCCGCGCCACGTTCTTCGACTATGGTAATTCCCGCACGCGTCGCGAGCTTGCGCACAGCTGCTGGAAAATCGAGATGTTCGTATTCCATAACGAACCGGAAAGCGCTGCCGCCGGCGCCGCAGCCAAAACAATGAAATGTCTGCCGACTCGGGCTCACCGTGAATGAGGGCGTTTTCTCCTGATGAAACGGGCAGAGCGCCTTGAAATTCGCCCCGGCACGCTTCAGCGGAAAATACGAACCGATGACGTCGACGATATCATTCCCGGCGGCGATTTGTTCGATTGTTTCTGATGGACTTGCCACAGGGAAACTGGCAAGCTTATCCACGCCTGATCAACTTGAAAGATGAAGATGTTTGCGATCAACATATGCCTCGCTTTTGTATTTGGCGTTGCCGCTCCGGGTTCCACGCACAAGGCCATTCAGAAAGGTGACGTCGTTGTGGTGCCCTTGCATGGTGAAGTCGCGCCGTCGCTGCTGGCGTTTTTACGGAGAGCGGTCAAGACAGCCGAGAGCAATGACGCTTCCGCCATTGTTTTCGACATGAACACGTACGGCGGCCGCCTTGACACAGCGACCGAGATCGTAAACGCGCTCAACCAAATCAAAATCCCGACCTACACCTTCATAAACACAAACGCAGGATCCGCCGGCGCCCTCATTGTCATCGCCACCCAACACATTTACATGGCGCCGGTCAGCGCAATTGGTGCGGCTGCACCTATTCTTTCTACAGGCGAAGATCTGCCCGCCACAGCAAAGGAAAAAACAATTTCCTATTGGTCTGCACTCGTCCGAGGCTCGGCCATCAAGAACGGCCATAATCCCGACCTCGCTGAGGCGTTCATGAACAAAGAGAAAGAAGTAAAAATCGGCGACCGCGTTGTGCATCCAAAAGGCGCAGTGCTCACGCTCAATGCGCAAGAGGCAACCGAAAAGATCAACGGCAAACCGTTACTCGCCGAAGGCATTGTCGATTCGATTGCCGATCTGACCAGGAAAGCCGGACTCAAGGGCGGCATTGCCAAGATCGAGCCAACTGGCTTCGAGCAGCTCGCATTTTTTATCACTGCGCTTGCGCCATTGCTACTGCTTGGAGGAATTCTCGGAGCGTACTTGGAATTTAAAATTCCCGGCGTGATGTGGCCGGGCGTGGTCTCGGCAATTTGTTTTGCACTCTTCTTCCTGGGCCATTACCTCGCCGGGCTAGCTGGCTGGGAGGTCGTCGGACTCTTCGTTCTGGGAATGGTTCTGGTACTGATTGAAATACTTTTCTTCGCACATAGCACAATCGTTTTCGGAGTTGTCGGCGTATTTCTCATCATCGGATCGTTGCTGTGGACAATGATCGATCGGTACCCGCAGCAACCTCTGCTACCCACCGGCAAAATGCTTGCCATCCCATTGCTCAACATGTTCATCGCTCTCTTCGGAGCGTTCATCGTGATTGCGCTGCTTGCGCGCTATCTTCCGCGTACGAGTTTTTACCGGCGCTTCGCGTTGATCGATTCAAGTCCTTCCGGGCCGTCTCTCACCGGCGCGCCGCGACACTTCGCAACCGCACTGGCGCTCGCGCCCGGAATGCATGGCACAGCGGTAACCGTTTTGCGACCCAGCGGCAAAGCACGTTTCGCGGATCATCTTGTCGACGTAGTCACGGAAGGGGAATTCATCGCCCGGGAAACACCAGTAACTGTCATCCAAGCCGACGGGATGCGCGTCGTAGTGAAAAGCGCAGCTGTGGTTTAGTCAATCTTGCCTAGCCACCGGCAACGACACGGATAAATTCGATGCGATCGCCTTCAGCAAGTGGGCGCTCTCGCCACTCGTGTCGATGCAAGGCGAGGCCGTTATGTTCCACCAAAATTGATTGCGGTGGCAATTTATAGCGCTCGATAAGCTCGGCGATCGTTTTCGCCGCGCAGATGTCCACAGTTTCGCCGTTGACCGCAATCTTCATCCACGACAAAGAACCTGATCCCAATCTTTCCAAACGGGTTCGAGTCCCCGCTGACGAAGAACAGCAGCGATTTCGGCAGGGGAGCGTTCGTCGCTGATCTCGAATTGGCCGGTGGCGAGTTGATCTTCGCCCTCTTGATATTCCGGCGCGACGATTCGGCCACGGACGGTGCGATGCAAATGTTCCCGGCCTTGTCGGGTGTAACCACCGGGCTCGGTATGACTGCCGGCGCTCATCATCGTTACTCCGATCGAGGCAAGCGCATCGCGCAGCGGCGCGCGCTCGCGTGTGCTGAGCACGATGCCGACCTGCGGAAACGTGATACGCAAGGCACAAACCAATTGCACAAGTTCCCGATCGCTCATTGTGAATAGCGGCCGAAATCCGCCTGCCGCCGGACGCAAACGGGCGACGCTCACGCTAATTTGCGCTTGCCAACAGTGTTTGAACAAATGTTCCAAATGTGCAGCTAACGCGACGGCTTCATCGTGCCACCGCGTTAATCCTATGAGCGCGCCGATTCCGAGCCGGCGAAAACCGGCCGCATAGCCACGCTCCGCACAATCAAGTCGATAATTAAAATCACGTTTCGGCCCGGCCGTATGCATCTCCGCATACACACCGCGATTGTAGGTCTCCTGATAAACGACGAGGCCTTCGGCGCCAGCTTCGACAATGGGCGCGTAATCTTCGATATCCATCGGTCCGACCTCAATGGAAATCGATGAAAAATCGAGCGCGAGAGCGCGCACGCACTCATTGAGATAACCGCCGCTTACAAACTTCGGATGCTCGCCTGCCACAAGGAGGATTTGGCGAAATCCCTGCCGCGCGAGATGCTGCGCTTCAGCCACCACTTCATCGAGCGCAAGTGTGACACGCAGGATCGGATTATCCCGCGAGAAACCACAATACTGACAATTGTTGACGCATTCGTTCGAAAGATAGAGCGGCGCGAAGAGTCGCATCGTTCGCCCGAAGTTTTGCAATGTGAGCGCGCGGGAAGTTTGCGCCATCGCTTCGAGTTCTTCATCGGATTTCGAGGCAATCAGATCCTCAAAGCGGTCGATCAACTGCGATTTTCTTAAAGCAAGACTGTCTAGTGTCTCGATAAATGACATTAGGATAATTTCGTGTGCATGGTTAGCTTCGCAAATCTCACTCGTACAAAAAGACGGCGTCCGGTATTCCAGACGCCGTCATGGCAAATCCTCTTGTGAAGAGCCTAGAATGCGAAATTCACGCCGGTACGGACCATGCCGAAATTATTCTTTGGGCCATCCACGAAATTCCAGCTGAAATCACTGACCCAGCCGATGTGCGGGGTTATGCGGATTTCCATCCCACCGCCCACCTGGCCGATTGCTCGCGTCTCTGCATCTGTATGACTGGTGGTCGCAACGATATCGAGACCTTCTCCGGGCTCGACAAAGCGCTCGTTGACTTGCTTCTGGCCACCGCCAAAGATCCCGCCAGCCCCGCCAAAAATGTACGGCGCAAAGCGCGTGCAAGAGATCGGGTAACGCAGGGTGAGAGTGCCTAGCACAGCCCCGATTGCGTTGTTCTCGCGGTGGATGCTACTGGCAAAAATTCCGTCACTGAAGTCGATGAAGAGATCTTGGCGTGCCTGGTTAGCATCAACTACCCAACCCTCAATTCCCACACCGATGTAACGCATGAAAAAATATTTGAGGTCGATGCCACCTCCCCAAGCGTGATCAGCCTCGATGTAGCGGTCATCGATCCAATTGGTTCCCGTGAAAACGTATGTGCCCCAAAGCGAGACGTTGAATTCCCTGTCCGCGTACCACTCAGGACAGGGCGGCGGAGCAACCTGTTTGATTTCCTTCCCTGAATACCCAACTCCTGCAAAAGCGACCGAGGCGACCAAACTCAATCCCAGCAGGCTCATCAGCAGCCGATTCATCTATTTCTCCTTTTGATTAAGTCCGCCCAAACGTATCAAGCCTTCTCTGTGAACGACTTCGGCGCGATGTGTTTGGATGCCCTGAGTCTGAGCTGGGCAGTCTGACATTGCAAGCTTTTTCAAGCGTGCCTGTCGGCATCAGGCCTTCAGTTCTGCCCCGGTATTGGCATCTGTGATGACAAACTTCTCGTGATGAAATGCGGGGTCGGCTCGAAACATCAGTCGACCCGCGTAACGACGCTCGAGTTCAACGAGCAGTTCCTCGTCTTCCTCTTTTAATCGCTTCAAAACGTCGGGGTTCAGGATCACCCGAATATCGTGGATAGAATCCTGGTACCTGCGCATAACGGTGTTGAGCGTTCGGTGTAGTTCCACGCTCGTACTCATCGTCGTCTTCACCACGCCCCGTCCGCCGCAATAGGGACAATTTTCATAAATCGTGTCGCTCAGACTTTCCTGTGCCCTTTGCCGCGTCATCTCCATCAAACCAAGCTGTGAAATGGGAAGCACATGCGTTCTGGCTTTGTCGCGCTTGAGCCGTTCTTTCATTAAATTGTAAACCGACTGCTGATCTCTGCGGCTCTTCATGTCGATGAAGTCAGCAATGATCAATCCCCCGATGTTCCGTAATCGAAGCTGGCGCGCGATTTCGTCCGCTGCTTCGAGATTGGTTTGCAAGATTGTTTTCTCGACGTCGCGCCCGCCTTTGTTCCGTCCGGTGTTCACATCGATCGCGACCAGCGCTTCGGTTTCGTCGATCACAATGTAGCCGCCGCACTTGAGCCAGACTTGCCTGTGAAACGCGTCATCAATCTGTTTCTGCACACCGTACGTCTCAAAAATTGGTGTGGCGCCATCGTAGTGGCGTACGCGGTTTCTCGCGCGGCGGGAGATTTGACCGATCATGTCGGTCATCCGATCCGTTGCCCCGCGATCGTCGCAAAGGATTTCATTGATTTCTTCAGTTAGGAAATCGCGCACCGTTCGCTCGACCAAATCGGGTTCTTCAAACAGCCGGGATGGGGAAGCGTTATCCCGAATCGCTTGATCGACTTTAGACCATTGATCCAGCAGAACTCGCAAATCGCGGACAAAGTACCTGGCGCGCTGACCTTCGCCTACCGTACGGATGATCACGCCAACTCCTTCAGGAATGTCCAACTGCCGTAGAACTTTGCGCAGTCGCTCGCGCTCTTTCGGCTCTTCAATTTTTCGAGAGATACCGCTGCGATCGCTGAATGGCATCAGAACCAAATACCGCCCGGCGAAACTCAGATTGGTGGTAACGCGCGGGCCTTTGGTGCCGATTGGGCCTTTGGTGACCTGCACGATCACGTCCGAGCCGACAGGGTAGATGCTCGGTATATCTTTTACCGTAATGCGTTTTCGGGGGCGCTTGTTAGACTTTCTGTCAATTTCTTCGATGCCGCTATCGAGCGCAGCGGGAATGGCATCCCAAAAATGAAGGAACGCATTCTTTTCGAAGCCGATGTCAACAAACATCGCCTTCAATCCCATCTCGATGTTTTTGACTTTACCCTTGTAAACGCTGCCTACGATGTTCCGTGAGCTCTTGCGCTCAACACTGTATTCCTCAAGTCGGCCGCCTTCTAGTAAGGCCACACGGGTCTCGAGCTTCTCCACACTCAGAACGAGCTTGTTGCCGGTCTTGCGCGAAGGAAGACCCAAAATCTTTCTCACTTTGTCTATCATAAAAATGGAGGGGTTGGCCGGTCATCGGCCCAGCTGCCGATACGATCTGCCGAAGCGATTCTGACCGGGGGTTCATCTTGTGGTTGTGCGCTGCTGCCGGCTGGGTGGCGGAGGAGGCTGTGCCGGCTGGCGCTTTACTCCGAAAAGCCGCTGAAAAAAGTTGCGCTGAGGTTGAGGCGCTGCAACCGGCACAGCGCGAGCCGTGGGAGCCGCAGCACGCCGCGCCACCCTGCCCCGTGAATCTGCTTCCGGTTCAACGTCAGGGGAAGCATCCGAAGTCGCCATTTGCACAGTGGCATTTTGCGAATCACCGGCAGTTTCTTCGTCCTCAGCTCCAAGATTTCCTCCCGCATCATGAAAACTCACTTCCTTAATCAACGTGAAAGGATTGGATTTATGCGCGGGTGGCAGCCAGGCCACCTGCATGTCGAACTTGCCTTCCTCAAGCGCCACTGTGCGCTCCAAGATTCTGTCGGCGATGGGGGCCGCGATACTGCCGCCGTGCCCGGAGGCGCCCTGCACCATCACTGCGATGACATACTTCGGATGGTCATATGGGGCGAAACAGGCAAACCATGCCACATTTTCCTCGTGGCCGCGCTCGCTGGCTTGTGCGGTGCCGGTTTTTCCAGCGACCTCCACATTCTTCAAACGTGCTCTGCCACCGGTTCCGCCGTCGTCATTAACCACCTTCCAAAGACCCCTGCGAACCAATTCAATCTGATCAGCCGAAATTTCCTGCCGCAAATCCGATCTCACACGCGGCGATGGCACTACCGGATTGCCTTGCTCATCCCGCAAGGGAGAACCGTCTTGGTTCAAGACTTTGTCAACCAAACGTGGGTAGTAGCACACGCCGCCGTTTGCAATCGCAACATATGCCATTGCGAGTTGAAGCGGCGAAACAAGTGTATAGCCCTGGCCGATGGT